>CAYZBO010000080.1:0-14073 GCA_964476665.1 uncultured Chryseobacterium sp.
GAAGGTTGAATAGGCCATGTGATCAGCTGCTTTGGTTATTCGAACTTAGGGCATTCCGCCTGATCGGTGCAGGATGTTGATAATTTGACCGACCCACCGTTTCCGAAAGCGTTCCGCCGAACCTCGCGCGCTCCTCACGCCCACACCGGGCTCCCTTCACTACAATTCCTGCACATCTCGATGCTGCTGCGGGAGTGCAGCAGCGAACGCCTGAAGTCGTTGTAGGCGGCACTGTGCCACAGCTCACGGAAGCTGTGCGTGCGCAGATCGCCCAGCACATGGTGCGCGTCCTTGTCGAAGCAGCAGGGCACCACGCGGCCATCCCACGTGATCACACAGCTGTGCCACATCTTCCAGCAGTTGTCCTCCAGCTTGTTCTTCACCTCCCACACGCCTGAGGCGTTGCGGCGGTAGCGGGCGTACTTGTCCTGCGTGGGGATCAGCGGATGGTCGTCCTTGGGGTCGTAGATCTGGGCTGTCTTCAGCCACAGGTCGTCCACGCCGATCTCCTTTGCCAGCGCACGCGCCGCCGGTATCTGGTGCTCGTTGGGCTTCACCACCAGGAACTGGAACACCACATGCGGTGTCCGGCTCTTCAAGCGGCGCTTCCATTCCACGATGCGGCGCGCACCCTCGATCACCTTGGCCAGTTCGCCTTCGCGTCGGTACTGCGCGTAGGTGTTCTGTGTGGTGCCGTCCAGCGAGATGATCAAGCGCGAAAGCCCACTGCGCACGGTGGCCTCGGCCTTGGCATCGTCCAGGAAGTGGGCGTTGGTGCTGGTGGCGGTGTACAAGCCCTTGTCGGCCGCATAACGCACCATGTCCAGGAAGCCCGGGTTGATGTACGGCTCGCCCTGGAAGTAGAAGGTGAGGGCCCAGAGGTCGGGGGCGAGCTCGTCGATGACGCGGCGGAAGAGGTCCTGCTTGAGATTGCCCGTGGGTCGCGTGAAACTGCGCAGGCCGCTGGGGCATTCGGGGCAGCGGAGGTTGCAGGCCGTGGTGGGCTCGAAGCTGATGCTGAAAGGCAGGCCGCCAATGCGGGTCACGCCACTGCGTTTGGCACGTTGGAAGCTGGACCACAGCCCCAACGCGTTGCGCACACGCCGTGCCGTGCCCTTCTCCGCCCATGACCGGGCATCCCGCAGAGCCGCTTTCATCCGGTCCGCAAGGTATGCCGCACCCGCGCTGTTACCTTTTGCCCCAGTACCCCGTCACATGGGAAAGCGCCTTCCCTCATGCGCACCTTCTTCCTGCTCCTGCTCACCCTGGCGGCATCGCCCATCGCCGCCCAGACCACCGTCCAGGGCCGCGTGCTCGACGCCCTCCGCAACGAACCGCTCGCCTTCGTACACATCGTGCCGGAAGGCATGCGCGAAGGCACCACCACGGACATCGATGGTCGCTTCACCTTGGCATTGCCGGATGGCCCCCGGATGTTGCGTTTCAGCTATGTGGGTTACAAGCCCCTGCAGCGCATGGCGGAAGTGGATGGCCCCATGTTGGTGACCATGGAACAGGCGGCCATGGAGTTGTCCGAGGTGGAGATCCGCCCCGGCGAGAACCCGGCCCTGCGCATCATCGAACAGGCCTACCGCAACCGCCGCCGCAACGACGGGCTGACCCGCAGCGCCTACCGCTACACCAGCTACTCCAAGACCATCTTCACCGGCGATGCGGACAGCGCGCTCCTGGCCGATCCCGCGCGGATCGCGGCGTTGGATAGTTCGGACCGCGAGGCCGTGGACTTCTTCCAACGCCAGCACATCCTGCTGGTGGAGAGCGCCACCAAACGCAGCTTCCAACCGCCCGCACAAAGCCGCGAGGAGGTGATCGCCATGCGTGTGAGCGGCCTGAAGGACGCGTCGTTGCTGGCAGCCATGGCCTCCACGCAGACCTTCTCCATCTATGCGCCCCAGATCTCCATTGGTGAGCGCACCTACGTGGGGCCCATCGGCCCGGGTGTCGCCGATCGTTACCTCTATGTGCTGGAGGACACCCTGTACCAGGACCGCGATTCGGTCTTCGTGATCCGCTTCCTGCCCCGCGTGGGCAAACGCTTCACCGCCCTGCAAGGCGTGCTCTATATCCACACCGATGGCTTCGCTGTTCAGAACGTCATCGCTGAACCGGTGGACCAGGCGGGCGGGCTGGGCATCAAGATCCAGCAACAGCACGCCCGCCAGCGCGGTGGACAGTGGTTCCCGGTACAGCTCAATACCTTCTACCAGTTGAACAATGTGCAGGTGAACAATTTCAAGCTGCTGGGCGTGTCGCGCACCTATCTGAAGGACATCGAACTGCTGGAAGCGTTGGAGCGGAAGGAAGTGCGCGGCCCCGAACTGATCGTGGAACCCGTCGCCTTCAAGCGCGACAGCAGCTTCTGGGCCAGTGTACGCACCGACAGCCTCAGTGCCAAAGAGCGCCTCACCTACCACACCATCGACAGCATCGGCGAGGCCGAAGGGCTGGACCACAAGCTCAGGCTGGTGGGTTGCCTGGCCACGGGGCGTGTGCCACTGGGGCCGGTGGATGTGCGGCTGGATCAGCTCCTGCGCTACAACGGCTACGAAGGATTGCGTGCGGGTCTGGGTCTTTCCACCAATGACCGGATCTCGCGCCGCGTCCTGTTGGGTGGCTACTTCGCCTATGGCACCAAGGACAAGGCCTGGAAGTACGGCGGTGACCTCACGGTGCGTCCATGGGCCGATCGCAGCACCCGGCTGCGCCTGGCTTACGCAATGGATGTGGACGAGAGCGGGGGGGTGCGCTTTCCCGGCCGCGCCTGGTCGCTCAACAGCGAGAGCTACCGCCAACTCTTCGTGGACCGCATGGACCGCATTGAGCGCTTCGAGGCCGAGTTGAACTTCCGCACGGGCAGCAGTCTGCAATGGTGGCTGGGAACGGAGCGCAGCGAGCGCGACAACCTCATCGGCTACCAGTACGCGCGGCCAGCGGGGGAGGGTGTCACGGTGCTGGAGAGCGGATCGCTGGTGGGAGGCTTCAGTGCCGCGGTGCGTTACGCCCCGCGCGAACAAGTGGTGCGCACGCCCTTGGGTGAACAGGTGCTGCCTTCGCGTTGGCCGGTGTTCCGCCTGCACGCGTTCCAAGCCGTGGATGGGCTGTGGGGCGGTGACACCGAGCTATGGCGCGTCAATGCCCAAGTGGACAAGACCTTCCGCATGCGCATGCTGGGCGATCTGCACCTGCGGCTGATCGGGGGCATGGCCGATCCCCGTGCTCCCTATCCGTTCCTCTTCAACCTGCGCGGCACCTTCCTGCAGCGGCTGCCGTTGACGGTGAACAACACCTTCGAGACCATGGCCCCGAACGAATTCCTGGCCGATCGGTACGCAGCCCTGCACCTCCGGCATAGCTTCGGTGAGCTGCTCTTTGGCTGGAAGGACTTCAAGCCGGTGCCCAGCATTGTGTACAACGGGGCCGTGGCCGCTCTCTCCGAACCGCAGCTGCATCGGGGTTACTCCTTCAAGGAGGTGGATGAGGCCTATCACGAAGTGGGTCTCCAGCTCGACCGGCTGCTCGTATCGGGGTTCACTTCCCTGGGCGCCTCGGCCTACCATCGCTTCGGCCCCAACCAACTGCCCGAGGCGCGTGACAACTTCGCCTTCAAGGTGCTCCTGGGAATGGCATTCTGATCGCTACGCCGGAATGCGTTCCTTTGCCGGTGATGCATGGCCGGCCTGGCGATGCACTGTGCACCATGTGGGCCTGGCTATCGAGTAGGATACTTCGCAACCGCATCGGCATCCTGGTGGTGCTCGGACTGCTCACGGCCTTCTTCGGCTACCATGCCCGGAATGTCAAGGTGAGCTACAAGTTCGGCGGGCTCCTGCCGAAGAACGATAGCGCCTACGTGCAGTATGAACGCTTGTTGGAACGGTTCTCCGAAGATGGGAATGTGATCGTGCTGGGTGTGGAGGACCGCCGCCTCTACGATCTGAGGCACTTCCAGGCATGGTGGCAACTGGGGCATGACCTGAAGGAACAACCCGGCGTTGATTCGGTCTTCAGCGAGGCGCACCTTTTCGAACTGGTGCGCAACGACAGTTTGAAGCGCTTCCAGTTGGCCAGTGTGGTGCCCGGTATGCCCACCAGCCAGGCCGAAGTGGACAGCATCGTGCGCAAGGTGCGCTCGCTGCCCTTCTACGAGGGCTTGCTCTACAACGACACCAGCGGAACCAGCCTGATGATGGTGTTCGTGAACGCCGAGCGCTTCAACAGCGAACGCCGCGGCGACATGGTGGACCTCATCGATGAGCGGGTAAGCCGGTTCGAGCGCGATCACTTCGAGGTGCGCCGCAGCGGGCTGCCGTACATCCGCACGGTGGTCACCGAGCTCACCAAGCGGGAGCTGCGCATGTTCGTGGGCTTGATGGTGCTGGTGGTGGCTCTGCTGTTGTGGCTCTTCTTCCGCTCGGGCCGTGTGGTGTTCGTCAGCATCACCGTGGTGGCCGTGGGCGTGATCTGGGCCATGGGTTCCATCGGCCTGCTCGGGTATCGCCTCACCTCCGTGATGGCCATCATCCCACCGCTCATCATCGTTATCGGTATCCCCAACTGCATCTTCCTCATCAACAAGTTCCACGTGGAATTCGCTGGTCACCGCAACCGGGTGAAGGCCCTGACGCGCGTGGTATACAAGGTGGGGAGGGCCTCGTTCATGACCAATGCCACCACGGCCGTGGGCTTCGCCACCTTCGTGCTCACGTACAGCGACGTGTTGAAGCAGTTCGGCCTCATCGCTTCGGTGAACATCATGGTCGTCTTTGCGCTCAGTCTCTTACTGGTGCCGATCCTGTTCAGCTTCCAAGGTGAACCGACCGATCGCCACCTGGCCCACCTGGACCGCCGTTGGGTGGACCGCAGCACCGAACGGCTCGTGCACATCGTGCAGTACCAACGTCCGATGGTCTATGCGGTCACTTCGGTGGTGGTGGTGGTGGGCCTCATCGGTATCAGCCGCCTGCGCAATGAGACCCATGTGGTGGACGATCTGCCGTCGGATGCCCGCATCATGCAGGACCTGCGCTTCTTCGAATCCCGCTTCAATGGCGTGATGCCGCTGGAGGTGATGGTGGACACCCGCAAGAAGGGGCAGGTGCTGAAGGACATCAACCTGAGGCGCATCGCCGAGTTGCAGGACAGCCTGGCCACCCACCCTGAGCTCTCTCGCTCGCTCTCCATTGCCGATGCGGTGAAGTTCACCAAGCAGGCCTTCTACGGCGGCGACCCCATGCGCTACGACCTGTTGCGCGGGAACGAGAAGACCTTCATCCTGCCCTACCTGGAGAGTGCACAGGACAAGGGGGGTATGGCCCGCGGATTCATCGATGAGGAGCGCCGCTCCACCCGCGTCACCGTCCAGGTGGCCGACGTGGGCACGGCCCGCATGGACGCGCTCATGGCCCGTCTGCGCGCCAATGTGGACAGCATCTTCGATCCGGCCAAGTACGACGTGGTGCTCACCGGAACCAGCGTGGTCTTCCTTGAAGGCAGCAAGTACATGGTCACCAACCTGCTCATCTCCCTGGCCATGGCCGTGGTGCTGATAGCGGCACTGATGGCCATCCTCTTCAACTCCTTCCGCATGGTGCTGGTGTCATTGGTGCCCAACCTGGTACCCCTGATCACCACCGCGGGCCTCATGGGCTATCTCGGTGTGGCCATCAAGCCCAGCACCCTGCTGGTGTTCTCCATCGCCTTCGGCATCGCGGTGGATGACGCCATCCATTACCTCTCCAAGTACCGCATGGAGCTGAAGGCCACCAACCACAACATCAAACGCTCGGTATTACTCGCCCTGCGCGAAGCAGGCGTGAGCATGATGTACACAAGCATCGTGCTCTTCATGGGCTTCAGTCTGTTCATGTTCTCCGAGTTCGGAGGTACCCAGGCGCTGGGCTTGCTGGTGTCCTTCACCCTGCTTGTGGCCATGTTCACGAACCTCATCATCCTGCCCTCCCTGCTCCTGAGCTTCGAGCGGATGATGACCACACGCGCCTTCGAGGAACCCCTGCTCGACATCCTGGACGAGGAGCAGGATATCGACCTGGACGAACTGCGGGTGGAAGACCCGCCCACTGCGCCAAACACATGAAAGGCATCATCCTGGCCGGTGGCTCCGGCACCCGCCTCCATCCCCTCACACTGGCGGTGAGCAAGCAGCTCATGCCCGTGTTCGACAAGCCCATGATCTACTACCCGCTCAGCACCCTCATGGCGGCGGGTATCCGGGAGATCCTCATCATCAGCACCCCGCACGACCTGCCCCACTTCCGCAAGCTGCTGGGCGATGGCACCAACTTGGGCTGTCAATTCACGTATGCTGAACAGCCCGTCCCCAATGGGCTGGCTCAGGCCTTCGTCATCGGGCGCGAACATGTGGGCCATGATCCCGTAGCGCTCATCCTCGGCGACAACATCTTCCACGGTGCCGGTCTGGGGCGCATGCTCGGCCAGCACACACAGCCTGATGGTGGCTTGGTCTTCGCTTATCACGTCAGCGATCCCGAGCGGTATGGCGTGGTGGACTTCGATGACGAAGGACGCGTGTTGAGCATCGAGGAGAAACCCGCAAAGCCCAAGAGCAACTACGCCGTGCCGGGCCTCTACTTCTACGACAACAGCGTGGTTGACATCGCCCGTGACCTTCAGCCCAGTGCCCGTGGTGAGTACGAGATCACCGACGTGAACAAGGAGTACCTGCGCCAGGGTCGGTTGAAGGTGGAACTGTTGGACCGCGGCACCGCCTGGCTGGATACCGGCACCTTCACCTCGCTGATGCAGGCCGGCCAGTATGTTCAGGTGATCGAGGAGCGGCAGGGCCTGCGCATCGGCTGTATCGAAGAAGTGGCCTGGAAGAAGGGCTACATCACTGATGAACAATTGCGCACCCTCGCGCGTCCCTTGGTCAAGAGCGGATATGGGGAGTACCTGCTGAAGCTCGTGGACCGCTGACCCATGGGCCGACCAGAAGAATTACGCGCTGCCATTGAGCAGCACATCGAACGTTGGAATACGGCCTTGCCGGACACGGGCCTCTATGCGCCCATGGCCTACCTGATGCGCCTGCCCGCAAAGCGCATCCGTCCAGTGGCACTGCTGATGGCGCACGAGCTCTTCGGTGGCGATCATCGCAGCGTACTCGATGAAGCGCTCGCCATCGAGGTGTTCCACAACTTCACCCTGATGCACGATGACATCATGGATGCGGCACCCCTGCGGCGCGGCATGCCCACGGTGCATCTGCGGTGGAACGTGAACACCGCCATCCTCAGCGGTGATGCCATGCTGGTGAAGGCCCACCAATTGATGGGCCGCGACCAACGCGCCGCCGCAATGTTCGAGCGGCGCGCCATCGAGGTGTGCGAAGGGCAGCAGTTGGATATGGAATTCGAGCAGCGCGGTGATGTGACCCTTGCGGACTACAACGAGATGATCCGCCTGAAGACCGCCGTGCTGCTGGCCGGTGCCATGGAGATCGGCGCGTTGCTGGCCGGTGCCTCGGATGCCGATGTGGAACGCATTGGTCAGTTCGGTGAGCACCTGGGCCTGGCCTTCCAGCTGCGCGACGACCTGCTCGATGCCTTCGGAGATCCCGACAAGGTGGGCAAGCAGGTGGGCGGAGACCTGCGCGCCGGCAAGAAGACCTGGCTGTTGTTGCGCGGCCTTGCAGTGGATGATGGCACCCTGCGCGATGCCCTGCTTGCCACCCCCGACCAGCGCGATGTGCCCCGCATGATCACCGCCTTGGAGCGTAGTGGAGCCCGTGCGGATGCCGAAGCCGAAGTGGCGCGCCTGGACCAGCAGGCCCTCGCCGCACTGGACAGCATCGCCGCACCTGAAGCGCGTAAGCAGCACCTGCGGGCACTGGCGGCGCAGTTGATGGTGCGGGTGCATTGAAGGTTGGGGCGAACTCACCCCACCAACTCCTTCAGTGCATCTTCCAGGCGCTCGTAGCGGTAGGTGAAGCCTGTGCTGCGCAAGCGCTGACTGGATGCGGCCGAACCTTCCAGCAGAATGCCCGCCAGCTCACCCAAGGCCAAACGTAGCGCGAAGGCGGGCACGGCGGGCAGGAACACCGGTCGACCCAGCACACGGCCCAGGGTACGGGTGAAGCCGCGGTTGTCCACCTGTTCTGCGGCGCATACGTTGTACGGGCCTTGCAGGGTGTTGGTGAACGCATGGCGATATGCGTTCACAAGGTCGTCCAGGTGGACCCATGGCATCCATTGGCGGCCCGTGCCCAGCGGTGCGCCCAGTCCCCAGCGCACCGGCAGGGCCAGCTTGGCCAGCGCTCCACCCGTGGGGCTCAGCACGATGGGTGTGCGCAGCTTCACCACCCTGCACAGGCTGTTCCATTCATCCACTGCCGCTTCCCAAGCCACGCTGATGCGTGCGATGGTATCGGTGCCTGCGGGGTCGCTTTCCGCGTAGGTATGGCTGGTGGTGACGGCGCCGTAGTAATTGATGCCTGCCGCGCTGATGAAGCTTGCTGGACGCAGTCCTTCCCGCTGGGCCATGCGCAACAGCAGGCGGGCGCTCTCGGCCCTGCTGTCGATGAGCTCCTTCACCCGTGCATCCGTCCAGCGCTTGTCCGCGATGCCTGCGCCGGCCAGGTGGATGATGTGGTCCACGCCTTCCAGCGCGGCGGTGTCCATGGTGCCTCGGCTGATGTCCCAGGTGTACTGCTGCACCGTGCCAGGCCTGCTGCGCCCACGCCCCAGGTGTCTGACCGTGTGTCCGTCGCGCAGCAGGGCTGCCGTGAGCGCGGTGCCGATGAGCCCGCTGCCGCCGGTGATGAGGATGGTGGCCATGCATCAAAGGAACAGCCTACCCACGCCGGGGTTCGCGGCCTTAACGAACGTTGGGTGATCCTGCGCTCAAGGAAGCAACGCCACACGGTGCGTGGAGCGAACGCCAGCTTCCGTACGCAGCTGTAAGAGCACCACCGTGGGTAGCGTGCTGAGCGCGTCGGCGCGCAACTCCGGGCCGCTGGTGCGGAACACGTGCAGCAAGCGCCCATCGGTGCTGAAGAGCTCCACATGGCGCGCATCAGCGGGCAGGCCGCTGACCACCAGGGTTGCGCCTTCCTGCCGCATCAAGAGCGCCGTTCCGGGTACTGCATCCACGGTCAAGGGAGAGCAGGCGGGATCGGACGTGGGAAGCGCTTCCACCAGCAGCGTAGCGCTTTGGCTGCAGCCGGGGAAGAGGGATTGCGTGTACATATGGGTCCCGTTCGGCGAGCTGCCCGGGAGGAAGGTGCCGTCCATGGGCTGGCCGAACGGGTCGGTCCAACTGCCGCCAGGAGCAGGCGTACCACCGAGGCTGTCGAGCAACTGGAACGCTTCACTGCCCGGGCAGTAGGCGATGGACGTGTCGGTGCCGGGGTCTGGCACGGTGCGCAGGTCGATCAGCAGGGCATAGGTCTGCTGTGCGGGGATCGGACAGGCATCGTCCTGCACGGTGAACGTGACGATGCGGCTTCCTGTGGCGTCGGTGGGCACGTCCCAGCACAGGGTGGCGAGCAGCTCGTTGGCGCCGCTCAGCTGGAGGGTTGCACCGGGCAGCACTGCAGCCACCGTGCTCGTGAGGCTGAGCTGCTGGTCCGCATTGGCATCGATGAAGCGCAGTGTGGTGCAGAAGCTGGTGCCCGCGCAGGCTTCGAGGCTGCGGGTACCGGTGGGTCGTGCGCCCCCTTCGCTGTCCTGCACTGTACCGCTGGCCGTATCGGGTGCGGTGTTCGCGCAGGCGGCGACCAGGAACAGGAAGTCGTGCATCACACTGCCGATGTACGTGCCGTCGGTGCGGTATTCGTCAACCTTCACCACTACGATGACGCGGCCGATGGTGGTGGGGGTGAAGGTGATGATGCCCGTTCGGCTGTCGATGGCCATGCCGGGAAAGGGTTCGTCGCCGAAATTGGGTACCAGGTAGTTGACGGGGGTGGGGGCAGGCGCACCGTAGCGTGCTGCGATCAAGCTGTAGTGCAGGCTGTCGCCCTCCACGTCGGTGGCGCCCCCGGCATGCGCCACGGGCTGGTCCACGCACACGGTGGGGATGGTGAGCTGTGTGGGAACGGGTGAATTGTAACAGCCGCCATCGGCGTTGTTCAGACGCGCTTCGATGTAGAGGCCGGGGGTGAACTGCACGTTCAGGGAAGGAGCGCGGCAGCACACGGCCCAGCTCATGGTCCAACTGTTGCAGGGGCTGAGGAAGAGCGTTCGTTCGTAGGTGTACCGTTGCACGCCGATGCTGCTGCCGCCCTGGCAGGTGCTGGAGGAAGCTGCTTCGGGGCACAGCTGCGAGACCTCTTCCGCGGCTACCGGCTCGATGTTGTTCAGCGTGAACTGCACCCCGCAATCGTTCCGGAAGTTGAGGGTCTGGGGGATCATGTTCTCACCGGTACATTCGCGGTAGAGCGTGAGGCGCACCACATATTGGTTGCCACCCGTGCACGTGTAGGTGATGCTGCCGCCGGGCAGGTGTTCCGCACGCAGGCCGAAGGCTGGGAGCAACAGGAGTGCCGCGAGCAGAAGCCCTTGCCGCAGGGCCCGAGCAACGTGTTTCATCCGCGCAAGGTACGCTTACCGCGGCCGCAGGTCCTTGCGGTCCTGGTACCCCCATTCATCGCCGTCCTGCAGGTCGTGCATCGGAACGCTCCGGTCACGCAGTACGCTCCAGGCCAGCCAGATCATCAGGAACGGAGCGGCGGCGAAGAGGAGGAAATAGACCCATGAGGGAAGGTCCATGACCGCAAGGAGCATGTTGAGCAACAGCACGCCGGTGACTATGTGGACGGCCGATGGCAACGGTCTCATGACGAACGAACACCCGCAAGGAGCGTTCCGTTCACGCGGTCACCTGGCGGATCGTCCGGAGGACCTGGACGCGGTGGTGCCGCACATGGTCGCGCATGAAGGCCATGCCCTGCACGGGGTCGAAGCGGCCGGAGGAGGGGTGCTTGAACAGGCCATGGGTGGCCATTTCGGGCGGTAATGCGGCATAGGCGGCCGCCATCCGTGAGCGGACCTGGTCCCAGGCCTCTCGGGCTTCATCGAAGGAGCAGGGCGGCAGCGTGGCCACCACGGCCGGCGCCTTGAACCGCAGCGGCAGGCGCAAGACGCCACGCAGCATCCATACCCGTACCGCGGCGGAGGCATCCACCGGCGTATGTTCACCGGTCCGCAGCTTGTATTCCAAGTAGTCCAATGAGCGGGCCTCGGCCAGCGCCAGATGGGCGATGATCTGGGCCACCGACCAGGCACCGGGCCCGGGTGCGCGCTCCAGCACGGACGTGGGTAGGTTCTCCAGGTTTACCAAGAGTGCGCGTCGTTCCTCTTCGGCCTGCGCGAATTGGCGCAGCAGCTGGTCCTTCCGGGTCATCGATCGTCCTGTTCGCCTGAAGTGTCCTGGTCGTCCTCGGCATCGTCCAGTTGGGCCTCCATCGCTTCCAGCTCGAAGAAGCGTTCCTTGGCGCGTTCCGCTCTTCGGCGCAGCATCGGCCCACCCCATAGGAGCATCACCAGCTGGAATACCGCCAGCACCACCACCAGCCCGAAGAGCAGGCGCACCCACCAGAGGTCCCAGAACCACCAGGCCAGTGCGATGGAAATGGATTGGCGCAACGCCCAGAACATCAGCTTCCGCCGACGATAGGCCGGGTCCAGCAGCGGGTTGTCCAAGGCCCGCTCCAAGGAGGCCAGGTAGGCATTTCCCGCCTCGTCCGGTCGCTTATCCACACCACCAAGGTAGGCTGTCCTTGCAACGCATCGACACCGGTTGAATGCGAGCACACCGGCCGGCCAAAGCAGCAAAAGCAGCTCGTTCGGTATCGGATGGAGCGGTGGCGGGTCACCTGAGGGATCCGGCCTGCTCCGAATTCCGGCGAAGAAGGACCGCTGCCCGATGGCCTGGTCACCGCCAGCCCGGTCAGATCAACGGAGGGTTGTGCCTTGGCCGGCGCAAGACACGCCTTACGGGTCAGCGCGCCCGCGAAACGTTCGTCAGGTCCGTGGCGATGAAGCCTTCCTTCTTGCCAGAAAGGGCCTGGTCATCGCCCAGGTACATCAGCTCGCCGGTGCCGGCATTGAAGATGCGCTTGAAGCAATGCTTGGTCTTGTAGTCGCCGGTAAGCAGCATGTCGCCCACGCACTTGGTGCGGTCCTGAGCGGTAACGGCGGCCATCACCTCGGCCTGCGGCACCAATTGCAATGGCGCACTGTAGCTCTCCTTCACTGCGTCCAGCGCCATGTTCTTATCAACCTGCTCCTTGGCCAGGAGCAGTTCACTGTCCCGCACCAGGCGGGTACGGCCGGCATAGAGACGGTCCGCCGTGGCCTTGTCGGTGATCTTTCCGGTCTCCACGTTCTTCAGGTAGTCCTGCAGGTGCTTCACGTACACGTGCAGCATGGCGGTGTTCAGGTTCTCATTGATCGCCTTGGTATCGATGAGCAAGGAAGCCAGTTCCTGTTCCACAGGCACGTTGGTGAAGCCGTTCTCCCTGGCCTGGAGGGCATCACCCTTCTTCTGTTTCCAGCCCTTCATCACGGTGAGGAAGGTGCCTTCGAATTTCACGGGGTCCACCTTTACGCTCTTGAGCACGTAGATGCGGGTGGGGTCGATGGGCATCATGGCGAGGTCACCCACCTTCACATAGTCCACTTCGGTGGTGAACTTCCAGTGGCTCTTCATGGCCTCCATCACAGTGCGGTTGTAGGGCGAGTCGCCATCGTCGAGCACCACCACGGTGGTGGCGGCGCGGGCTGCTTTCACAGCGGCGGCGTCGAAGGTGCCGTACTGGGCGTGGGCATTGAGCAGGGTGAGGCTGGCGGCGAGCGAGAGGAGGAGGTGACGCATCGGAAGGGGTGAGGCGGTGTTCGTTAAGGTCGGCAGAGTGGTTGTTGGACCACCGGTGTGGGTGGGCGAAAATAGTGCCAGCCTTTGGCGACCTTTGACCGTGTATCGATGAGCGCGAACAACCACCTGTCGAAACCAGGATCCGGGGGGATGCAGCGTTACCTGGACCGCGCCGAGGTATTATCCTCGACCGTGGCCCAGTTGCGCAAGGACCTGGCGATGGGCGAGCATGAACTGCCCGCCCCGGTGGTCGGGGAGGGGGCCTTCGAGGCGCTCCGGACCGATGTGCTCGTGCGTCTTGAGCAACTGGACCGGTCGGGTGCGTCCGTCCTGCAGAGCGCCATGTACCGGGTGGACATCCCCGAGGCGCACCTGAAGCGCACCTTGGCGGCCGGTGGCTTGGACGCCCTGGCGGGGGAGTGCGTGCT
This sequence comes from uncultured Chryseobacterium sp., assembly GCA_964476665.1. GTDB lineage: Bacteria > Bacteroidota > Bacteroidia > Flavobacteriales_F > PHOS-HE28 > PHOS-HE28. Next base: position 13,305 of record CAYZBO010000080.1, read on the forward strand.
GCGCGCCCTGCAGAAGGTGCTGACGCGGCTGCGGTATGCGGGGCGGTATTGACGGGCTTGGCCGACCTGCGACCCGAACGCGGGCGGGGGTTGTTCCGTAGAACGCCACGGCCAAAACCTACCTTTGTACCAGGATCCGCACGGACCCCACCATGGACAAGCACTCTTACCTGAGCAACGCTGACGGCGCCGCGCTGGACAGCATCTACCAGCAGTACCTCCAGGACCCCGCCAGCGTCGATGCCGGATGGGCCCGCTTCTTCGAAGGCTTCGAGCTGGCCCGCACCTCCTTCGACACCCTGCCCGGCGTCCAGCTGAAGGCCGGCGGTGATGAGCACCTGCGCAAGGAGTTCCTGGTGCTGGACTACATCAACGCCTACCGCCAGCGCGGGCACCTCTTCACCCGCACCAACCCGGTGCGCGAACGCCGCAAGTACAGCCCGCCCCTGGACCCGCCCACCCACGGGCTCAGTGACGCCGACCTGGACACCGTGTTCGCGGCCGGCAACGAGGTGGGCCTGGGCCCTGCCAAACTGCGCGACATCATTGCCCTGCTCGACCAGACCTACTGCCAGAGCATCGGCGCCGAGTTCCGCTACATCCGGAACCCCGAGAAGGTGAAGTGGCTGCAGGAGCGCATGGAGGGTACGCGGAACACACCCGACTTCAGCCTACAGCAGAAAAAGGACATCCTGGGCAAGCTCAATGAGGCCGTGGTGTTCGAGAAGTTCCTCGGCAAGAAGTTCATCGGGGCCAAGCGCTTCAGCAT
>CAYZBO010000081.1:0-10656 GCA_964476665.1 uncultured Chryseobacterium sp.
CAATGCCGTGGGCACCCTGCGCAAGGGCACCCGGATCCTCATGCAGGAAGTGCCCGATGGCATCGACCTGCAGCAGGTGCGCGCACGGCTGCTCGCCATCCCGCATGTGATCGACCTGCACGACCAGCATACCTGGTCCCTGGACGGAAGCTTCATCGTGCACACGGTGCATGTGGTGGTGGCCGGCGCGGACCTTGAACAAGCCCTGTCCATCAAGGCCAATGTGCGCGCCACCTTGCATGAGCTCGGCATCCACCACGCCACCATCGAGCTTGAATGGGAACAGGAGGACTGTGGCACCACCTGCGACTGAGCACACGACCATGCGCACCCACCTGTTCCGCCTTATGGCCCGCCTGAACAAGCTGCTGCTGCCCAAATTGTGGAACAGGGACCTCACGCGCCTGACCCCGCTGCAGAAGGGCATCGTCGCCTGGCGCTACTGGGTAACCTGCAATGCGCTGGGGCACTGATCCAGGTGCGCCCGCTCCCCTACCTTCGGCCGGTGCGGATCCTTCTGTCGATCTTCGGTGTGTGCTGCGCAGCTGCGTTGCAGGCCCAGCAGGGGCTGGTGATCAACGAGGTGCAGGCCGCCAACCGCACCACACTGGTGAGCAGCAAGGGGGCCACGCCGGACTGGATCGAGCTTTACAACCCCGACCGACATGCCCGTTCGCTCAAGGGCATGCGGCTGCAGCTGGGGTCGCGTGTACATCACTTCGAGCAGGACTTGAGGGTCCCGCCGCGCGGCCACCTGCTGCTGCTGGCGGATGAGCGTCTTTCGCAAGGTCCGGAGCACCTCGGCTTCCGCTTGGAACGCACCGGTGGCAGTCTGCTGCTCTTGGATAACGACGGCACAAGCATCCTCGATGTCTTTACCTACGGTCCGTTGCCCACCGACCGCTCGATGGGGCGTGTACCCGATGGGCACGGCGACTGGAGCCTCTTCGTGGAACCCACACCGGGCCGCAGCAACCAAGCGCCCACAGGAGGTCCGGTCCGCGCCATCGCACCACCCCCACAGGTGGAGCCACCACCTGGCCACTATCCCGCACCGCCCCATGTTCGCATCACGGTACCCGAAGGCTGCACCCTGCACCTGACGTGGGACGGCGCCGATCCACACAGCGCGACCGCTGGCACCTCCACTGCACTGAACGCCACCCACGGTACCATGCTGCGCGCCATTACCCGCTGCCCGGGTATGTTGGAAAGCGCGGAGCAGGGCGGCACATACACCATCGGTCCACCCGAAAGCGCGCCCCTGGCGATCGTTGCATCACCCGATGACCTGTGGAGCGACGAGCGCGGCATCCTGACCGAAGGACTGTACGACAACCATAGCCGGGGCGGAGCGGAATGGGAGCGACATGTGCTGGTACAAGTAGGCACTGGTGGTGCGATGCCGGCTGGAATACGGATCAGCGGCAGTGGATCGCGAGGTCTTGCGAAACGTTCCTTCAAGCTCTACGCCCGCGATCGGTATGGCAGCGCCGACAGCGCATGGACCATGCCGGACGGCAGCCGCTGCGATGAGCTCATGCTGCGTGCCGATGCGAGTCCGCATGCCTTTCTCGCCAACCAGCTGATGGAAGTGCTGGTGCAACGCGGAAAGCTCGCGCTGACGATGCAACCGGCCCGATCGCTGATGGTGCTGCTCAATGGCAAGCCGTGGGGCCTGTACCGCGCCATGCCGCCAAAGGATGCGCAGTGGTTGCGCCAACGGGCCGGGGCAGAGGCGGTCGATGTACTGGAGGGCCCGTCCTTCAGTGCGCTCAGCGGGAGCGATGCACACTTCCGCCGCGCGTTGGAACTGCTCCAACAGCAGGCCCCATTGGACAGCCTTGAGGCATACCTGGATATGGCGAGCCTTATCGACCTCGCGAGCGTGGACCTCTTCACCGGACGGGCCGATCACGAGCTGAACGTGCGCTGTTACCGACCGCGGCAGGCCGATGGCCGCTGGCGGTGGGTGCTCTTCGACCTGGACCTGTGGGCACCGCCCACCGAGCCCAGCGTGATGCGCATGCTCGGCGGCGAACCGCTCGCGGCGCCCTTCCTGCCCCTGCTCATGCGGCATCCACAGCTGCAACCGATGCTGCTGGCGCGCGTCAGCACCCTGCTGGCGACCACCTTCCAGCCGGCTGTGGCGGGCGGGGCACTGGACAGCCTGTACCAGCAGCATCGCCAGGCGCTCGAAGCGGACCATGCACGTTGGCGGAACGAGCTGAACAACCCGCCGCCGGAGGCGAGTTGGGCACACCTGAGCGCGCACCTGGCGCAGCGACCTGCGGCCCTGCTGCAACAGCTGTCAACAGCGAGTGGTCGCCGGTTGGAACACCTCCAACTGGACGTGCCTTCGGACCAGGAGGGTGTGGTATTGCTCAACGGCCTGGCACTTCCCGAAGGGCGCCAACGCATCGCTTGGTTCAGCGGAGTGCGGGCCACGCTGGAGTTGTTGCCGAAGCCCGGGTATGAAGTGGAGCGGCCGCTCGACGCGGATGCCGGTCAGCAGATCGTTCTGAACGATGTGGGCGAAGCCGGGAAATTGCGTCTGCGCTTCCGGTACGCGGGCCCCTGATCAGGCCAGCACCGCGCTCAGCAGGGAGTCGAACAACGCGCGGCCGTCGGTATTGCCCAACAGCGGATCGCAGGCACGCTCCGGGTGTGGCATCATACCGAACACATTGCGTTGCGCATTGCACACACCGGCGATGTTCTCCTTGCTGCCATTGGGGTTGGCGCCGTCGTGGATCTTACCCTCCGCATCGCAATAGCGGAACAACACCTGATCCTTCTCGTGAAGGGTCTTGAGCGTGGCGTTGTCGGCGTGGTAGCGGCCCTCACCGTGGGCGATGGGGATGCGCAGGGCCTTGTCGGGCACGGCGCTGGTAAGCAGGGTCTTGCGGGTGGCCGGGCGGATGAAGACGTTCCTGGCGATGAACTTCTGACCCTCGTTGTGCAGCAGCGCACCGGGCAGCAGACCTGCTTCGCACAGCACCTGGAAGCCGTTGCACACACCTAGCACCAGGCCCCCGCGCTTGGCGTGGGCGGCCACCTCCTGCATGATGGGTGAGAAGCGGGCGATGGCCCCGCTGCGCAGATAGTCCCCGTAGGAGAAGCCGCCAGGCAGCACCACCAGGTCCACCCCCTTCAGGTCGTGGTCCTTGTGCCAAAGGCGCTCCACCGGTTGACCGAGGATGGTACCGAGCACATGGAGCATGTCCTCATCGCAGTTGGAACCGGGGAACGTGACGACACCGAACTTCATGGGGCGTGGAAGGCTTGGGTGGCGAAGGTACGGAGCGCACAGCGGTGCATCACCTGTTCGGGTGAGCGGGGTCGGTGCCGCTCAAGCCCACTGCACCCAGAGCGCGATGAGGAGCAACCCGACCATGGCGGAATCGGCAAGCCAGGTCCATGCGCTGCCCATGAATGCGTAGGCGAGCAGCACGCTAAGTGGCACGGCGAGCAGCACCGGCGGGAAGCCCTTGTTGAGGGACCATGCACCTGCGATCACCACTGCGACGGCGGCCCCAAAGGCCAGGAACGCCGAGCGGAGGTTCTTCACCCGCATGACGCCGCGTTGATAGCCATCGAGGAAGCGGTACAACGCCACCAGGATGAGCGGAACGAGCAGCACATGAAGGAGCCAGCGCTGGCCTTGGGGCGGTTCGATGGCGGGCAACGACCGACCACGGTCGGAAACGGTCAGGAAGGGCCTCCAGGATGGTCCGTCCAGCAGGTGCAGCGTGCCCCAGCACAGATATACCACGACCGCGGCGCCCAACAAGGGGAGCAGGTACTCACGTCCATCGAAGGGGCGGATCACGGAGACGGAGGCCCACACCACCACAAGAAGGAAGAGGTAGGGCAGATAGAACAGTCCGGCAATGCCAAGCAGAACGCCGGCATCGAACAACGGCGCCAGCACCCTGCCGCGGTTGCTCAGGGACCATGTGCGGCGCAAGGCCCATAGCACGAAAGGCATTCCGGCCAGGGCGGGTTCCACCAGCCCGGTGCGATCGAAGCATGCCATGAGCAGGACCAGCAGGAGGGCGGGCAGGTGATTGCGACGCTCCACCAGGTCGGCCTCATTGGCCAGGTTGGTCACCTGCACGGCCAGCCCCGCCAGCAGCAGCATGTACAACGCACCCACCGACCAGGGAACATCCATGAGAAGCCCGCGCAGCAGCCCGTAAAGGGGCATCACCTGCCCCGGCAGGAGCGACCGCTGCAACTGGGGTGCGAAAAGCACGGCCAGCAGGGGTATCACGGCCAGGAGGATGGCGGGGCGGTTGCTGCGGAAGGGACCTGCGAGCATGCGCTGGAGCGGGGATCGGGCGGGGACCTATCTTTGTGCGGCCTCAAGCTTACGAACGATGCAACAGATCTCCTTCGCCATCGGGCACTTCCTGGAGTGGACCTTCACGATCCTCAGCGCCCTCGGTTGGCTGCCTGTCATTGGCATCTCGTTCCTGCTGTTCTTCGCGATCGTGTACTGGCTGCGCCTGCAGGGTGTGTACAACCGCCGTGCAAAGCGCGACGGGACCATCGCCTGAGGCACCATCCGTCATACCGGTTGCTGCGGTGCGTTCCGTGCACCGCGCATACGCACCAGATCGTGGCCGATGTCGCTGCGCAGGGTGCGCCCCTCGAACTCGATGAGCGAGGCACTGCGATAGGCTGCTGCGATGGCCTGTTCCAGGTCCTTGCCGAAGGCGGTGACCGCCAGCACCCGTCCGCCCCTGCTCACCAGTCCGTTCCGCTCCGATGTGCCAGCTTGGAACACGTAGGCTTCGCGCACCAGTTCGAGCCCCACGATGGGTTTGCCGTCGTTCACCGGGCCTGGGTACCCTTCCGAAGCGAGCACGATGGTCACCGCAGTGCGATCGTCCACATCCACGTGCCGTTCGCTGAGCGTGCCGCTGGCGATGCCCTCGAAGAGGTCGAGCAGATCGCTGCGCAGGCGTGGTAGGATGACCTGGGTCTCGGGATCGCCCAGGCGCACGTTGTATTCGATCACGTAGGGTTCTCCGTTCACGTTCATCAGCCCCATGAACAGGAAGCCGCTGTACGCGATGCCATCCTTCTTCAGGCCGCGGATGGTGGGAGCGGCGATGCGGTCATGCACCTTCTGCATGAAGTCCTTGTCAGCGAACGGCGCGGGGCTTACCGCTCCCATGCCGCCGGTGTTGGGTCCGGTGTCACCATCGCCGATGCGTTTGTAGTCCTTGGCGGCCGGGAGCATCTTGAAGGCGTCCCCGTCGGTGATCAGGAAGGCGCTCAGCTCCACGCCCTTCAGGAACTGCTCGATCACCACACGCTCACCGGCGGAGCCGAAGCTGCTGCCATCGAGCATCCCCTTCACGGTGGCCAGGGCCTCGCTCCTGTCAGTGGTGATCACCACGCCCTTGCCGCTGGCAAGTCCATCCGCCTTGATGACATAAGGCGGCTGCATGCGGCCCAGGTGCTCCTCCACCTCGGCGAGCTGCCCCTTCACGAAGGTGCGGTGCGTAGCGGTGGGGATGTTGTGGCGGAACATGAACTCCTTGGCGAAGTCCTTGCTGCCCTCGAGCCGGGCGGCCTCCCTGCGGGGGCCGATCACCGTGACCTTGCCGCCGAGCTCCGGGTCATCGGCGATGCGATCATGCAGACCGTCCACCAACGGTCCTTCCGGACCCACCACCACCACACGGATGTTCTTCTCCAGCAGGAACGCACGCAACTTCTTATGGTCGTTGAGGTCCAGTTCAATGTTGCGCCCGTGCCGCACGGTACCGGGATTCCCGGGACTCACATAGAGCTCGTCCAACAGGGAGCTTTGGGCCAGCTTCCACGCCATGGCGTGCTCCCTCCCCCCACCGCCGATCAACAGAACGTTCATGCCGTATGCCTTTCCACAAAGGAACAGTCCTGCACAGGCGCACCGAAATGTTGTTTTCAACAAATGAACAAGGCCGCGCCCCTGGTGGGAACGCGGCCTTGCTGCGCCCTGGGCGCTCAGTGCTTGTGCGGCATGCGCTTGATGCTGCAGCCCATGTTCCGCGTGGTGGCGGGCTCAATGGTAGCACCGGATGCCAGGGCATCGATGGCTTTGTTCAGCCACTGCTCCTTCACGCCTGCTGCGCTGGCCACATTGTCATCAATGGCGCCCTTGTAGGCCAGCTTCAGGTCGTTGTTGAACAGGAACACGTGCGGTGTGGTGCGGGCACCAAAGGCATCGGCCACCACGTGGCCGGCATCCAGCAGGTAATGTCCGTTGTATTTCTTGTCCTTGTAGCGCTGCTGCATATCAGCGAAGGAATCACCGGCATCCCGCTTCGCTTCGTTGCTGTTCACGAAGGCCACACCCACACCATGACGGGCGGCATAGGCTGCCAGCTCGGGGTAGCGCCCTTCCCAACCTTCGCTTTCATCGGTGCCCACCACAAAAGGGCAGGTGTTGCAGGAGAAGATCACCAGCAGGCCCTTGGAGCCGGCCAGGTCCTTCAAGCTGTACTCCTTGCCGCTGACGTCCTTCATCTTCACCTCGGCGGCGGGCAGCGCAGTGCCGATGGTCAGATCGGGCAAGGGGTCGTGGGGGGCTACGAGCAGGCCAAGGGCGCCGAACAGAAGGGTGTGGAACAGCATGGGATGGATGTTTGGGTTGAACGCTGCAAGGTACGGTCGTGATGGGTCTCAGGACATCCCTTGGCGGCGCCCTTGACGATCCTTAACGAAGCGCCCGGAGCGCATTCGGAACGGCTTACCGCACCACCATGAACCCATTGTGAGAGTCGCCGCGGTCGGTCGTCAGCACCAAGGTGTAACGGCCGGCAGGGTAGCGCGCTGTGCTTAGTTGGTGCAGGGTTGCGGCCGGCCAACGTCCCTGGTCCACTGCACGGCCCAAGGCATCCAGCACCCGCCATTCCACGGAACTCTCGGTGTATGCCAGGGCCACCTGCATCAGTTCGTTGGCCGGGTTGGGGAAAAGGCGCACCGTGCCTGTACCCCGTGCCAGCTCAGGAACAGCGGTCACCACGTTCTGGGCGCTCAACAGCCGGATATCGGGATCGATGGCCACGCTGTCCACCAGGAATCCCGGCAGTACATCGAAGGTCTGCCCGCTGAAGGTGTGGTCGAGCACCACGATGGTATCCTGCGTGGCGTTCCACAGGCGCACGGGGACCGGTAGTTCAAAGAAGTCCACGCTGGGGTGCGACTGTGTCTGTTCCAGCAGGATGGTCATCCCGCCCAGTTCGCTCTGGCCCCACGTGAGGGTGTAGCTGGGGTGCCCTTCGCCCTCGTACCAATCGGCCATGAAGCCATCGAGGTCCATGCCGCTGGCCGCTTCCAGGTGGGCCTGCAGCTGGGTGGTACGGGCGCTGGCAAAGCGCAGATCGGGGTCGTTCAGGTAATTGCGGCAGGCGGCGAAGAAGGCACTGTCGCCAATGACCCAGCGGGCCATGTGCAGCAGGAACATGCCTTTGCCGTAGGTCAGGCGGCTGTTGAACAACCGGTCGATGGAGGTTGTGTCGGTACACTTCACACTACCGTCCGGTGCGCCCACCACCAAATTCCGCACGTTGCGTTTGTAGGGCATCCACCATTGGGTGGAGACGAACTCGTAGCAGAGGCCGGCCAGGTAGGTGGCAAAGCCTTCGTTGAGCCAGATGTCCTCGAGGCTGCCGCAGGTGACCGTGTTCCCGAACCATTGGTGCGCAAGCTCATGGGCCATCAGCTCATAACTGAAGTTGCCCATGAAGCTCATGGTCTGGTGTTCCATCCCGCCACCCCATACGAACTGTGCGTGACCGTACCGTTCTTCTGCGAAGGGATACCGGCCGAAGAGCTCATTGAACAGTTGCATCTGCTCCACGATGCGGGCGGAACCTTGCTGTGATGCGGCCAGGTCCTCGGGGAAGACATAGTTGAGCACATCAATGGGGCCTTGGTCCGTGGGCACCACATCGGTATAGACCACGTAGTTGGTGACCGCGAATGCGATGAGGTAGTGGCTGATTGGATACCGGTGGCGCCAATGGGCGCGCACCTGTCCATTGCCCACGGGCACTTCGCTGACGAGCATCCCGTTGCTGGCGGCGCGTTGCCCTTCCGGTGCTGTGATGATCACATCCACCGAATCCGCCTTGTCGTTGAGGTCGTCCTTGCTGGGCCACCAGTCGCGGGCACCGAAGGGTTGGCTCAGGGTCCAGATGATGGGGGCACCGGCATGTTCGGCCTGCACAAAGCTGCCGAAGCCCGAATTGCCCGGCGTTCCAGCGTAGGTGATGGTGAGCGAATCACGCTGACCCTCCGGCAGGGGAGCCGGAAGCGTGATGGTAAGCGTGTTGTCCGCATGCGTGAAGGCGAGCCCCCCCGATGCGTGCTGCACTGCGCTCACCTCAAGGGTATCCACAAGGTCGAGCGTGAGGGTCGTCAATTCCTGCAGCGCGATGAAATGGTGCGTGACCATACCGGCGATGGCACGTACGGCAGGGTCCACCTGCAGTTCCAACCGGTGATAGGTGAGGTCATAGCCGCGGGAGGGTGTGCCGTTCGACCTGGAACGGGCATGCACATGGCCCTGTGCCTGCGCCTCGCTCTCCACGATCTGGAAAAAGGTCTTCCCGTCGTAGTCCACCTGGGCACATGCCACGGAGGCCAGAGCAAGGGCCGGTACCAGGAGCAGGCGCATGACGGAAAGGTAACACGCGGACAGGCGTCATCGTTCCCGCGACCTCACTGCGGACCTGCGACCACTGAATGCAATGGTGCGGGTCCGAACGTCCTGCTCAGAAGAGCTGTCCCACGATGCTGCGGACGGCCTCGCTACGGCCCATGGTGTAGAAGTGCAGGCAGGGCACCCGGGCGGCGATGAGTTCCCGGCTTTGGGCAATGCACCATTCCACCCCCACCCGCTTCACGTCGGCATCGGTGCGGCACTGCACCAATGCATTGGCCAGTTCATCGGGCAGGTCCACCCGGAAGGTCTTCGGCAGAAAGGCGATGTGGTTGCGGGTGGTGATGGGCTTGAGGCCCGGAACGATGGGCACGGTGATACCCGCCGCCCGGCACTGTTCCACGAAAGCGAAGTACTTCGCATTGTCGAAGAACATTTGGGTGACGAGGTACTCGGCGCCCGCCTCCACCTTCTGCTTCAGGTAGGCGATGTCCACGTTGAGGTTGAGGGCCTCGGGATGCTTCTCGGGGTAGCAAGCGGCCCCGACGCAGAGGTCGGTGGGGGCGGCTTCCTGCTCCTCATCGTGCAGGTATTTGCCCTTGTTCAGTGCGGCGATCTGGTGGATGAGGTCCACGGCATGGGCGTGCCCATCACGCTCGGGGATGAAGTGGGGCTCGTTCTTCACCGCATCGCCACGCAGGGCCAGCACATTGTCCAGCCCCAGGAAGTTGATCTCGATCAGCGCATCCTCGGTCTCCTCGCGGCTGAAGCCACCGCAGATGAGGTGGGGCACGGTGTCGATGTTGTACTTCGCCTTGATGGCCGCGCAAATGCCGATGGTGCCGGGGCGCTTGCGCAGGCGCACCTTCTGCAGCAGGCCATGGCCGCGGTCCTTGTAGATGACCTCCTCGCGGTGGTAGGTGACATTGATGAAGCTGGGCCGATGTTCCAGCAGGGGGTCGATGCCTTCGTAGATCGAGCGGATGTCCTTGCCCTTGAGGGGCGGCAGGATCTCGAAGGAGAACAGCGTGCGGTCCGCTCGGAGGAGGTGGTCGATGACCTTCATGGGGGCGACAAAAGTAGAACGCCCCGGTGCTGGCCGGGGCGTTCGTCAGATGAGCATATCGCTATCGCAGCACCGTGATGTGTCCCGCCAGTTCGCGGCCATCCTGCAAGGTGAGCACATAGTAGTACGTGCCGTCGGGTTGCTCGCTGGCCTTCCACTCGCGGGCGGCATCGGAGCTCTCGTGCACCACGGTGCCCCAACGGCTGTAGATCTTCAGCTCGTGGCCGTAGTACCGCAGGTTCTCGATGGAGAACGTGTCGTTGAGGTTGTCACCGTTCGGCGTGAACACGTTCGGGATCAGGATCTCGGGGGGATAGACCACGTAGAGGGCGCTGGTGGTATCGGTGCACCCCTGTGCGGTGGTGACCACCAGGGTGACCACGTACTCGCCCGGGCCCATGTAGGTGAAGACCGGGAACTGCTCATCGCTGGTGCCCACCTCAAGACCAAAGTCCCACTCCCAGTCGGTGATCACATCACCGCTCACGGTGGAGTTGTCGGTGAACTGCACGGTGGTCTCCACCGGCACCGGCGGCAGGGGATCGAAGGAGAAGGCCGCCGTGGGGTTGGGCGCACTGGTCACCACATAAGGATCCGAGGTGCCATTGCAGCCGTTCGCATCCGTCACGATCACGAACCACTGGCCCTCACCCACCGTGGCCGTGGTACCCTGGGTATTGTTCGACCACAGGTAGCCCACGTACGGCTCCTGTGTGGAGAGGACGGCCAACTGGTCGCCGCATTGTACAGGAGGACCAACGATGACAGGCTCCGGATTGGGCACCACGCTCACGGTGAAGGGATCCGTGGTGTAGGGGCAATCTCCGAAGGCCACTGTGACCGTGTAATCGCCGGCCTCCTCAATGTTCACGTTGGAGGAGCTGGCATTGACCGGAGACCAGATGTAGGTGTCGAAGCCCTCGGG
>CAYZBO010000081.1:10756-13665 GCA_964476665.1 uncultured Chryseobacterium sp.
CCGAGGACCGGGGTGAAGTTCGTGAGCTCGGGATACAGCTCTGGTGCGAACTCCATGGTCCAGGCACAGAGGAAGCCATCATCAGCACCCCATAGGTCAGCGATATTGATGGTCCACGTACCGTTCAACGGGCAACCGACGAGCTGACTGAGCGGCTGGACACTCGTATAATCACCGGGGATCAGGGCATTGCCTCCATTGGATGCGGGCATCGTATTCGGCGTAGGACCGAATTGTGCGCAGTTGGCCCATGTCGAATTGGGTGCATTGGGTGTGAAGCAATAATTCCAGCATTCGCCAGGGCTGGGAGGATCGGTCTCCCCATCCAGTGCATTCCCGAGGTACGTCCCTCCCCCACCTTGTTGGTGCATGATAACGGTCTGGCCATTGGGACATGTCAAGCTGACCACAAGATCACCCATGAACGAATGCTCCATGTCGATGCAGATACCCACCAGGTCATCGACCGTTGTCAACGTGGAACCCGGTGCGAATCCATTGAACTGCAGCGTTGAGCTGAACCCTTCGCTCTGGTCGTCCGGCAGGTAAATACCATCTCCAAAATCAACGATCGGCAAGGCGGACCACGTGACCGCCTGCACGGGGGTGGCGTCCAGAACGACGGTCTCCCCCTGGCACACCACCGTGTCCGAGGCGGCCGTTCCGGCGAAGATCGGCGTGGTGCTCACCAGGATCTGCAGGTCCACCAGGTTGGTGCTCGCGCACTCGTTGTCATCGGTCAGGTACACCTGTACGACATACTCACCGGCGATGGGAAAGGAATGCGTTACAACGGCACCCGTCAGGCTGTCCAACACACCATCGTCGAAGTCCCATTTGTACTGATCGATGTAGAACCCCTCAGCAGCGGTGGAGGCGGAGGCATCGAAGGTGATCGGCTCGTTCTGACAGGCAAGCAACGGCAGGGATGCAGCACCCAGAATGCTTGCCTCGGCAAGGGGCGGCTGGCACGGCTCGTAACACGTGATGAAGGCCGCAAAATTCCCGGTCCCCGTGCTGTTGGAGGACCATACAATGGTGATGCATCCGCTCGGATTGTCGAAGCTGGCCGAGGTCACACCAGGCGAGTTCGATCCGGTGTAGGTGCCGATCAACCGGTCAGGGTCAACGCTATCGCCATCATAAATGGTCATCTGGTCGATCGGTGCCGGTCCATCGGTACTCAAGTCGAACACCACCCAGTTCAACGAAATGGCTTCACCTCCGTCCGGGCAGATGGTGGTTGTGAACGATTCGTTGTTCCCATAGGGACTTTCGCTTTCGCCTCCGGTATCCAACAGGGATGCCTGGCAGGTCGCGATGTTCGGCTCGCTGATCAGGAACGAATCCTGCGCTGTGGCGTAAGTGCCGGACATGATCGCAGCAGCGATCAGTAGTGAGTTCCTCATGGTACGCTGTTCCACTTCGTTGTCTTGTTGGCCCCCCCTTTATTCTGGGCCCCGGGAGCAAGGAGGCCAAACTTACAAGCTATCCCGCGAACGGGCAGTATCAATTCATGCGCTCACGGGTAAGCCAGACGACCTTGGCCTTGGAGAGGTTGCGGCCGTCCTCACTGACAGCTTCGACCACCACCACGTACATGCCATCCTCACACCCGGCACCGGTCCACGGTTCACCGCTCATGGTGCTGAACACCAGCTTGTCCGTCCGCAGGGAAAGCACCCGGACGCTCATCTGGGCGAATCCCTCCATGTCCAGCACGTAGGTGTCATTGACCCCGTCGCCGTTGGGCGTGAAGGTGTTCGGCATGAACAGCTCCGGAGCTTCCGGTGCGTTCTCCACCGGTGCCTGCTGGGGCGGCGGGGCCGTCACGTCCGTCCGGGCCAGCGACCGGGCCTCATTCACCGTGCGCTCGGAGATCTCCTGGATGATGGCCTCCACGCGCTGGGGGTCGCTTTCGGCAGCGTGATCGGCGATCGTTCCACCGGTAGGAGCGGGCGCCGGTTCCACGATCGATGTGGGCTCTTCGGGGTGCGACCGCTGCGAGGGTGCTGTCGCCAGGTCCACAGCGGGCTCCCTTACAGCCTGCGGCTGAACGGAAGGGTTGGTGGTCGAAGTGGCGGAAGGGGCCACATCGGGTGCCGAAGCCCTCACCGGCTGGGCACCAGCGGGTTCCTCGATGGCCACCACGGGTGCTGCGGCATCATCCGCAGGTACTTCACTTGCTGGCGTCGCCACGTCCGGGGCTCCGACCGAAGGCAACACCTCGACAACGGCCGCAGGGCGCTCTTCGGCCAATGGCGCAGCTTTCTCGCTGGTGCTCCACCACAGACCGGCACCAACGACCAGTACAGCGGCAGCGCCGGCAGCCCAGGTCCACACGCTGGTGGAGGCGGGCGGGGCGGGACCGCGGCCCAACTGGCGGCCGATGCCTTCCCACACGGCGGGTTCCACGGGCAGTTCATGCCCTTGGAAACGTTCCTTGAAAAGCTCGTTCACCGGATCGGTGGTGGCTGCTGTTGCCAGCAGCTGCCCCTCGATCGCAGCCCACAGGGCGGGATCCACGGGCAGTTCGTGCCCGCTGAACCGTTCCTTGAAGAGCTTGTCCACACTATCCTTCATGGGTGATACCGTAGGTGGAGGCGGCCTCCTTGGGCAGGAGCTTGCGCAGGTAGGCACGCGCCTTCATGAACTGTGATTTCGAGGTGTTCTCCGAGATGCCCAGCATGTCGGCGATCTCCTTGTGGGCGTAGCCTTCGATGACGAAGAGGTTGAACACCGTGCGGTAGCCGGTGGGCAGCGCTTGGATGAGCGCCAGCAACTCGTCGGTGCTCATGCCCGAGAGCACCTGCCCTTCCTCCTGGTGCAGGTGTTCGGCCTCGGTGAGGTCCACGCTGTGGTCGTAGGGCTTGTTGCGGCGGATGTGGTCCAGGGCGGTGTTCACCATG
>CAYZBO010000082.1:0-13656 GCA_964476665.1 uncultured Chryseobacterium sp.
TGAAGTCCTGGAAGCGCGGCTGCTGATCGATGTTGAACTTGATGATGCCCTGCGGAAGGTCGTTGTAGGGCAGGAAGCGCTGGCGCGGATAGGGCTTGGTGTAGTCGATGGTGAGCAGGTCCAGTTCGGTGAGGCTGGTGGTGGTGGTGAAGAAGTGCTCACGCTGCTGCACAATGGGCTGCCCGGCCTGTGTGCCCTGCAGGTAGCGGGCGGGCTGCCAACCGGTGCCCACCCATTCCTCGATCGCGGCCGTGGCCCGCACCTTGTACCCGCGCGAGCCGTTCATCTGCGAAGGAGCACCGGAGGACGTCACCAGGCGCAGGGTCCATGTATCGTTCTCGGTGTCCTGGTCGATCCGGAAGTTGCTCTGCTCCACGAAAGTGCCGTGGTCGTTCTGGCGCAGCCACTTGGCCCCCAGGTTGAATCGGAATTTCTTTTGGATGAGCCCGCCCATGCCGTTGGGATAGACGTATTCGCGCTGCTCGCCCTGCTTCACGTGCCAGTTGATCACGGGCTGCGCGGTGAGCGGCACGAAGGAGGCCATGTGGCTGGGGGTCACACCGGCGATCATGTCCACCGACTCCAGCTCCAGCTCCTGGCGCTGGATCAGCACGTTGGCGTCGGGCAGCTCCTGCATGTCGCAGGGTGTGCCGATGGTGAAGTCCTCCTCGATGTCGCTGTCCCAGAAGAGCACCTCGGCTTCCGCGCGGATGATGCCGTGCACGTAGTTCGGGCGGGGGAAGGCGGCCTCCACCATGATGCCCACCTGGATGCTCGCGATGTCCGCCGTGAAGGCTTCAAGGCGTACGCCGCCGATGAGGTAGGCCATGCCCTGCGCGTACCATTTGTTGATGCCGAAGTCGGTGCTGCCGTTGCAGGTGCAGAGCTCGTAGCTCATCATGGCGAGGTCGGCACCACAGAGTACGTCCACCTGCAGGCCGGTGCCGATCGCGGTGAAGTCGCCCTTGGCCGCAATGTGCGCACCGGTCATGAAGCCGATGCCCAGTCCCTGCGCCAGGTTGCCCACCATGTTGGGCGTGAAGTTGAAGAAGGCCTGCACCTCGTCGGGCAACACCGGCGGTGGCAGTTGCTGGCCGGTCATGAAATAGGCACCGGCCGTGGCGGTCAAGGGCCACACATCGATGCCGAGGCCGATGGGCTCCGCAGGTGTGCCGGCCTTGAAGTACCACAGGATGGGCGAGCGGTAGAAGCTCACCCGGCCGTTCACCTCGAAGAGCGGTGCGGCCTTGGGCACGTCGCCGTTCAGCACCAGGTCCGCACTGAAGGTCTTGGTGCTGAAGTTGTACGCCACATCCAGCGTGGTGTATACCATGGCGGTCTCCTCGCTGGAGTTCTCGATGGCCTCCATCACGTAGCCGTTGCCGTTCAACGCGATGAGGCCAAGGCCACCGGTGCCGGTGTTGAACTGCACGGTGAGCGTGGCGTCGGCGTTGAAGGTGGTGCTCTCGGGCGTAAGACCCAGGATCACGGCCGCTTGGATGCCGGCGGTGTTCTTCTTCACGTTGAAGAGCTCGCGCGCGTTCACGTTCTGTTGGGCCATGGTGCGCGGTCCGGGCGGCGATCCGTTCATCTCCATGTTCCAGTAGGCACCGCCGCCAAAGGCGTAGAGGTCCAGCGGCGTGGCCAGCGGGAAGGGGGTGGAGAGGCCCACCATGCCGAAGGCGTACCAGTAGGTGGTGGTGGCGCTGTTCTCCTCCACGTTGCCGAAGAGCACATCGCCCTGCACGGTGGTGGCATCCAGGAAGGTGAGGTCAAGGCTGCCATCGAAACCGCTGCCGAACTTCTGGTCGTTGTTGAAGAAGTCCACGCTGCCCTTCATCTTCACGCCGCTCACATCCGCCTCCACGTAGATGGAACCGAGCTCGGTGCCCTCGCGCGTCACCACCAGGCTGTCCAGCGCTTCGATGCGGTTCTTGATGTACATGGAGACGCCTCCGGAGATGGGCATCACGCCTTTGCTCAGGTCCATGCCCAGGCCGATGAGCAGCTTGGCGTTGTTCATGTCGCTGCCGTCGAAGTCCAGCTGGTCGATCAGCACACCGAAGCCGGCCACGGCCAGCGTGGTGGTGCTGAGGCCCGTGCCGAAGTTGCCGATGGCGATGTAGCTGGGCCGGTTGCGCACCACGAGCTGCTCGATGGTGATGTCCGTGAGCTTGTTCTTGTCGATGTTGCCGATAAGCGATGCGAAGGAGATGCGGCCGTTGAGCGTGGCCTCGATCAACGGGGAACCGTTGCCCAGCGTGATGGCCAGGCCGCTGTTCTCCTCCAGGATGAAGCGCGCGTGCCACACATCGAAGCTCAGCGAATCGTTGTCCGCGGCGAGTGCGAAGCTGTGCAGGGTGTTGCTGCCGGCGTAGTCCACGGAGGCCACGTAGATGAGGTCCTCCTCGGCGATGGGCAGGCGCAGGTTGCCCGCGAGCGCTCCGCCCACCAAACTGCTGGCCGCGATCTCGAAGTGCAGCGTGTCGATGCTGAAGTTCCAGTTGTCCAGCAGGCCACTGTTGCGCGGCAGCACACCACTGGCGGCGAAGCGACCGCTGAAGCCGGTGTCGTCCACGACCAGGTCGCGCCCGGCGAAGGTGGCGCGGTGGTTGGCGGTGTCGGTGCGGTTGGCCCAGCGCGGCATCACCACCTGCATGCGCTCGATGTAGATGCCCTCCCACTCGGGCGTTTGCGCACCGGGGTGTCCTTCCGGGAATTGCATGCCCTGCAGGTTGGTGCCGATGCTGTGATCGATGTAGGCCTGTTGCACCTGCATCGTATAGCCTTCGAGCTCCTTGTACTGGAAGCCCACCACGTTGGCGGCACTCTGTCCCATGGCGTTGAAATCGAGCATGGCCTGCCAGTCGCCCCACTCTGCGTACTGCACGGCGAAGGCCGCGAAGAGCGTGTCGTTGGTGGTCTCTCCGGCGGCGTTCACGGGCTTGAAGAGTGCGGGGTCGAAGAGCGCACGGCCCTGCACATCCACACGCACGAGGCCGTTGCAATCGAAGGTGGCGCGGGTGCCTGCTCCCTGTGCGTTGGCAGGATCGAAGGCGAGGCGCACTTCCTGCGTCATGCGGAAGCGCACTTCCTCCATCAGTTCCAGCACGGCCTGGTCCTCGCCGACCGCAGGCCCGCCGGGCGTGAGGCAGAAGTTCTTTCCGAGGAAGCTGAGGTAGCGTGGCTCTTCCAGATCATCGGCGAGGCGCTGGATGTGTGCCACGTTGTAGGCGGCGCGATCGGGGAAGAAGTGCATGCCCACCACCTGCAGGCGGCCGCTTTCCGGACCGATGCTGAAGGGCAGCGTGGCGCCTGTGTTCTGCATCACCGTGGCCGCCTGGTCGATGTACCACTGCGGATCGGTGGCCTGCTGCCACGCCACATCACGGTTGCGGCTGAAGCGCACGTTGCGCACGTTGGTGCTGAGGTCGGCCCACGTCTGATCGATCCACGAACCGCTGCGCAGCACTGCTTCGGCCTGACCGGCCACCACCACATCGTTGTTGTTCACCTGTAGCCCGCTGAACTGCACCTTGATGCCGATGGGCAGGTAGCCCGTGGGCTGGATCACGCCTTCTCCAGTGAAGGTCCCGCTGCCGCTCACCTGCGTGATGGCCAGGATGAAATGGCCCATGGTCACGAGGTCGCCCATGCGCAGGTCGTCCTTCAGGTCGGTGGCGGGCGGTACGGCCACGGCGCAGGGCGACGCACAGTCGTAGCTGCCTGTGAAGCTGCCATCGGTGAGCACCACGCTGCCGGGATCGGTGGGCGGTGGCGGTGGCAGCACATCGCCGTCGTTGCCGAAGGGATCGGCAGTGCCGGGCGTGCCGTAGGTGAAGACCACCACATCGCTCCAGCCGTTGTTCAGGATGTTGAGCGTGCCGAACTGGCGGTAGGCCTGCACGCGCACGGCGTACTCGTGGCCGTCCAGCAGCTGCGGATACTCCATGCCGTAGAGGAAGAAGTTGGTGGGGATGTCCAGCTCGCTCAACTGCAGCATGTTGCCGGAGAGGAAGGCATCGTAAGGGTTGATCGGCAGACCGGTGATGTCCATCATCTCCAGGCGGTACACCAGGTCGGGTGCGCTTACCGAGGGCGGTATCCAGGTGATGGTGAAGAAGGCCGGTTCGGTGTAGGGTAGCTCTTGTCCGTTGGTGGGGGAGGTGATGATGGGTGGATCGGCGGTGACCACCACGAAGGGCGCCGAGCATCCCAGCGGCGACTCGCCGCTGAGGGGCAGGCCGGTGAGGAAGTCGTAGGCGCGGATGCACAGCGTGTACAGGCCTTCGGGCAGCGCGTTGTCGTTGATCAGGTCCTCCAGCGTGATGCCGCTGTAGAGCAGGTCGCTCTCGTTGTAGTTGTTGTAGAAGGCCTGCAGTTCGGTGCCGGTGAGCAGGAGCGATCCACCCGGTGCGAGTTCGATCGGCGTTTGCGGGCGGGCCTCGGGACGCGTTTGGATGTTCACCCCGTTGCTGCCATCCAGCTCACTGCCCAGGTACAGCGTGTAGCTCTCGAAGGGGTTGTTGTTCTGCAGGCTGATGAGCGTGTTGTCGCCCATGTCCAGCACTTCGTCGGCATGCAGGGGGTAGGGCGGTGCCAGCACCAGCGACACGCCGATCGGCAGCGGTTGGGCGTGGGCCGAAGCAGCAGCGAACAGGCTGATCAGCAGCACCGCCAAGCGGCCCTTCAGGAGGTGTTGCAGGATGCTACGCATGCCAACGAAGGTGACCGGAAGCAGCCGCCCCGGCAAGCCGCTCGCGCGCGCCATTGAGCCGTTGGGGCGTTCCATTGAGCGGTTGCCGATCGCCGCTTAGCGCGTGGTGCGAAATGGCTGGATCGGCGCGGCTTTCCGGAGGTGTCGCGCATTTTCTGCCCGCTACTTTCCCGCTGTGGATCGCGCGCGGCACACCCCCTGGTTCATTGCGCTTGCCCTGTTGCCGGGGCTTTTGCGGGGGCAGACCGTGGACCCCGCGGCCCATCCCGTGCGCATCTCCGGCGCCCTGGGCGGCACGCTCAGCGGCTACCAGATGAACGGCATCAATGCGCGCCAGCAACCGCTCGGCTATTCGCTCAGCGGCACGCTCAACCTGTCCATCTACGGCTGGAGCCTGCCCTTCTCCGTGGCCATCAGCCGCCAGGGAAGCACCTTCTCCCAGCCCTTCACCCGCTTCGGTGTGAGCCCCGAATACAAGTGGGTGAAGCTCCACGCCGGGCACCGCAACCTGCGCTTCTCGGAGTTCACGCTGAACAACGTCACCTTCCTCGGTGGCGGGGTGGAACTGCGCCCCAAGGCCTTCCGCTTCAGCGCCATGTACGGCATGCTGCAGCCCGCCCAGCGCGCCGATGAGAACCGCTACGGCGTGGCCCAGTACAAGCGCATGGGCTACGGTGCGCTGCTGGGGCTGGGCAGGAAGAACACCTTCGACCTGACCTTCTTCCGCGCTGAGGACGACGTGGCCTCGCTGCCCCTGCTGGACACCCTGCAACGCATCACCCCGCAGGCCAGCACCACCATCGGACTGCGCTCGCGCGTGCAGTTCGCCAAGGATCGCCTGGTGCTGGATGCGGACATCGCCGTGGGTGCCTACACCCGCGACCTGAACGCACCAAGGCTGGATGAGGACATCTACGCCCACCGGCCCATCGTGGGCGAACTGGGCTTCAACTACGCCAGCACGGTTGCGGGTGCGGGCGCGGTGGGGCTGGACTACGTGAAGAACAAGTTCACCACCGGCGTGCAGTACCGCCTGGTGCAACCCGGCTTCCGAACGCTGGGGGCCAACTACCTGCTCAGCGATGTGGAACAGGTCACCGTGCGCACCGCGTTCCCCCTGGCCAAGGACAAGCTGCAAATCAGCGGCTCCTACGGGCTGCAGCGCAACAACCTGGGTGATCGGCGCTTCGCCAGTACGGCGCGCAACATCGGTTCGGCGAACATCGCCTACCGGCCGTCCACACGCGTATCCGTCAACCTCAACTACGCCAACTTCAGCATCTACCAGACGCTGCTGCTGGACACGCTCTTCGCCGATTCGGTGCTCATCGATCAGGTGAACCACCAGGTGAACGTGACCACCCTGTACCAGTACGGCGATGCCAAGCGCCAGCACAGTTGGAGCCTGATGACCGGCTACCAGCAGCTGAGCGACCGCAGCGATGGCCCCACCGACCTGGGCAACCGCCTCATCAACCTGAACCTGCAGTACCAGCTGCGTTGGCTGAGCAGCCGCTGGGGCCTGGTGCTGGGCGCCAACTACAACGACTACAGCGCGTTGCTCACCACCAACGAACGCTACGGCGCCACGGTGGGCGCTACGCGCATGCTGAAACAGGACAAGCTCCTGCTGCGCCTCACCCACACCTGGAACCGCAGCCAACTGCCCGGTCGCACGGACGACATCCACAGCACCAACTTCATGATGAACTACCGCATCAGCGACCGGCATTCCATCCTGCTCAGCGCCGGCAATATCCGCCGCGAAGGACTTCAGGCATTCACTGAAACACGCGGTACCGTGGGGTATCGCATGCGCTTCTGATGCACCGTCGACCCCTGGGTCGACCGGAATTAAACACACCCATACCGTCGACCCCTGGGTCGACCGGAATACCACAGGCGCTTAGCCACCCACCCCCACCAGACTGCCCCACACCGCCCCGCCAACACCCACACGCCCATGATCCGGAACCTTACCCCCCTTCTCTTCCTCGCCGCCACCGGCCTGTGCGCGCAGCCCACCATCCCCCAGATCACCCTGAACGTGGGCGACCAACTGGTGATCGATCCCACCTTCCCGATCACGGATGCGGGGCCGGGCGGCGCGAACGCCACCTGGAACTTCGCTGCGCCCGGCTTCAGCGGTGGGGAGTTCACCTACACGGCGGTGAGCGCGGCAAGCACCCCGATGGCAGCGGATTTCCCCGGCGCCACCATGGCCTTGACCGCTGAACTGGACCAGCAATTCGTCCTGCATGCCTTCTTCGACCTCAACGGTGGCTTCACCGAGCACGGAGAACATGTGTTCGACGGTAATGCCGGTGTAAGCAGCGTGAACACCGATCCCATCACCTTCTTCACCACGCCGCTTTCGGCCACCAGCAGTGGGCAGGACACGTACGGCTCCACGGAGGACTTCGTGGGCTTTCCGGCCCTGCTCACGGGGCAGCACACCTGGAGCGTGGACGGCTACGGCACGCTGATCCTGCCCAATGCCACCTACACCGATGTGCTCCGCATTCACGCCCAGCAAGTGGAGACCCTCACCGTGGACCTCGGCGTTCCCTTCGAGATGGTGACCTCCCGCGAGGAATGGCGATGGATGAAGGCGGGCATCCCCTTCCCGCTGCTGGTGTTCTCCCTGGAGACCGATGAGTTCGGGACCGAGATCGGCGCCACGGCCGCGCTGGTGAGCTACAATAGTGCCACCTCCATCGCCGAACGAGCGCAGCTGCCCATGCGCACCTACCCCAACCCGATGCACGACCACGTGACGATCGAGCTGGAGGCCAATGGTGCCGTGCACTACCGCGTGCTGGACGCCTTGGGTCGTGAAGTCATGAACGGAAGCACGGCGGCCGGTGGAACGCTCCGGCACCGCATCGACCTCACTGCGCTGAAAGCCGGCATCCACCACCTGGAAGTGCGCAGCCAACAAGGCATCGCCACGGCTCGCTTGGTGAAGGAATAACGCAGCCTGGAACAACGGAACCTGGACCACCATGAAACAGCTCATCACCCTCCTGCTGCTGATCGTATTCCGTCCGATCACCCACGCCCAGAACTGCCTGCCCCAAGGCATCACCTTCAACCTGCAGTCCGAGGTGAACGCCTTCCCCGCCAACCATCCCGGCTGCACGCAGATCGATGGCTTCCTGAAGATCGGGCCCAGCAACGACGCGGGCGCGGGTGGCATCACCGACCTCTCGCCACTCACGCAGGTCACCGCCGTGGGTGGCTATCTCCTGGTGGAGGCCACGCTGGGGCTGGAGTCGCTGGACGGCCTGGACAACCTGAGCAGCGTGGGTGGTTATGTGCGGTTCAACATGAACGACAACCTCGCGGACCTCACCGCACTTTCCAACCTCACCACCGTGGGCGGGCTGTTGGAAGTGCGCTTGAACCCGGTGCTCACGAGCCTTGAAGGCCTGGGCGCGCTGAGCTCCACCGGCGGGAACGTCTCCATTCGCCTGAACGATGCACTCACGGACCTGCAGGGGCTGGAGGGCCTGGTGGACGTGGGCGGCGCGGTATCCGTGGAGAGCAACCCCGCCCTGCAGAGCATGAACGGCCTGGCGCCCCAGAGCGTGGGCGCCGCCTTCTGGGTGAAGGGGAACCCGCAGCTCACGGACCTCAGCGCGGCCAGCGGGCTCACCAGCATCGGGGGCGCGCTCAACCTGCAGGACAACACCGCACTGGCCAGCCTGGAGGACCTCGCCGGTGTCACCGCCTTGGGCGGTTACCTCCGTGTCGAAGGAAGCCCCCTGCTTACGGACCTCTCCCCGCTGCAGCACATCGATCCCACCACCATCACCCAACTGTTGTTGCAGGACCTGCCGGGGGTGTCCCAATGCGCGTTGGCGAACATCTGCACCTACCTCGGTCTGCCGGATGCCCAACCCACCATCGCCGACAACGGCGCAGGCTGTGCCAGCGTTGCCGAAGTGGAGGCCGCGTGTTCCAGCGTGGGTGTGGAGGGCATCGCCGGCAACGCCGGTACCCTGCGCGTGTTCCCCAACCCTGCCACTGCGCAGATCGCGGTGGAGGTGCAGGAGCCGGGCGTGGTACACTACCGCATCACCGATGTCATGGGGCGGGAGCTGAGCGGCGGAGTGCTTGCCCACCACAGTGGCCCGGCGCGCATGCTGGATGTGGCCGGGCTGCCCCAGGGCACCTATCTGCTGGAGGTCCGGGGAGCCCATGGGGTGTCCGTGGCCCGCTTCATCAAGGCCTGAACAACTCACCATCAACCGCTTGAACACCATGCAACGCACATTCGCCTTTCTCGCCTGCATCCTCATCGGCAGCACTGCGGTGCGCGCCCAAGGCTGCCTGCCCCAAGGCATCGCCCTCAGCACCCAGGCCCAGGTGAACAGCTTCCCCACGGACCATCCCGGATGTACCACCATCCAGGGCTTCCTGCTCATTGGGCAAGGCAACATCACCGACCTCACCCCCTTGGCCCAGCTTACCGCCGTGGAAGGTTACCTGCAGGTGGGGCTCAATCCGCAGCTCACCACCCTCGCCGGCCTGGAGAACATTACCAGCGTGGGGGGCAGCCTCGGCATCACCGGCAACGCCCAGCTCACAGACCTCAGCGGCCTGGCTGGCATCACCACAGTGGGCGGGTTGATGGAGGTGAGCGAGAACAACAACCTCACCAGCCTTGCGGGCCTGCAGAGCATCACCACCGTGGGCAGCTACCTGCAGATCTCGGACAGCCCGGGCCTCACCGACCTGCAAGGCCTGGAGGGCATTGAGACCATCAGCGGCTCGCTCATCATACGTGACAACCCCGCACTGGCCAGCATGCAGGGCCTGGCGCCCACCAGCATCGGCGGCGGCTTGGACCTGATGAACAACCCGCAGCTCATGGACCTGAGCGCTGCCGCAGGGCTCACCTCGCTCGGCGGGCCTTTGTCGCTCATCGGCAACACCGCCATCCTCAGCCTGCAGGAGCTCGCCGGCATCACCTCCATCAACGGCGTGCTCCGGGTCATGGGCGGTTCGGGGCTCATGTCGCTGGATGGCCTGGAGAACATCGATCCCGCCACCATCCTCAACCTCATCATCGTGAACAACCCGGGGCTGTTCCAATGCGCGGCGGAGAACCTGTGCACCTACCTGGGCATCCCGGAGAACCAGGCCAACATCACTGGTAACGCAACGGGATGTGCAAGCAGGGCGGAGGTGGAGGAGGCCTGCATACTGCTTTCGGTGGACGATGGAATACAGGTCGAAGCTGCTTTCACCATCCACCCGAATCCGACGACCGGAACGGTGATGATCCGCTCCGAGCTCCAGGGCAAGGTGGAAGTACGTGTGCTTGACCACCTGGGCAGGCTCCTGCGTACGGCACAGGTCCGCATCAATGCCGATGGCCCGGTGCTCCTGGACCTTGCCGAACTGCCCCCCGGTGCGTACGTGATCCAGCTGCGCGCGAACGATCGGGTGGCCACGCGGATGGTGGTGCGGGAGTGATCTACACCCACCGCGGCCACGCCAGATACCACTTCTCCACCGGCCGCGCCAGCGCTTGGATGCCCAGGTTGTCGCTGGCTTCGGCGATGTCGCGCAGGGTGCCGTCCTTGTACCGCAGCTCGATGCGGTCCTTGGCGGGGTCGTAGGCGTTGTTGACGATGCTGCCGGTGAGCACGAAGTGCGCGGCATCGGCCACGGGGATGCCCAGCTTGGAGGCCACTTGTGCGCGCAGTTCGGCGATGCGGGTATCGTCCCACGGGATGTTCTGGAGGCGGATGCGCAGGTTGCGGCGGTGCACCAGGTCGGTGGCGAGCTGGGCCAGCACGGTGTCCGGGTGATCGCACCACACCTTCACGGCACCCATGATGTCGTGGTCGTCCAGCTTCAGGAAGTCGGCGAGCACCGCGGGGTCGTTGAAACTGGCGCGATCGTGGCGGGCGCTGAGGAAGCGCAGCAGGGCAGGGGAGGCGAAGAGCGGCGTGCCTTGCAGGGCCAGCTCCTTCGCGCGGCGCAGCGTTTCCACCAGCATCATCTCGCAGGCCACCACGGTCTTGTGCAGGTACACCTGCCAGTACATGAGCCGCCGCGCCACCAGGAACTTCTCGATGCTGTAGATGGCCTTCTCCTCCACCACCAGCTTATCGTCCACCACCTGCAACATCTTCAGGATGCGCTCGCCGCCGATGACGCCTTCGCTGACGCCGGTGTAGAAGCTGTCGCGGTTCAGGTAGTCCAGGCGGTCCACATCCAGCTGGCTGCTCACCAGTTGGTGCAGGAAGCGCTTGGGGTACTGGTCACGGAAGATGCGGATGCCCAGCTCCAGCGCACCATCGAATTCGGCGTTGAGCGCGTCCATCACCAGGGCGCTCACCGCCTCATGCCCGATGCCTTCCACCAGGCTGTGCTCCAGCGCGTGGCTGAAGGGGCCGTGCCCCACATCGTGCAGTAGGATGGCGATGCGCGCACCGAGGGCCTCCTCATCCGTGATGTCATGTCCTTTTCCGCGTAGCGTGCTGATGGCCTCACCCATCAAATGCATGGCGCCGAGGGCGTGGTGGAAGCGGGTGTGCAGCGCGCCGGGGTAGACCAGGTGCCCGAGCCCCAGTTGTTTGATGTAGCGCAGCCGCTGGAACCACGGGTGGTCGATGAGCCGCAGCACAACTGGGTGTGGCACCGTGATGAAGCCGTAGATGGGGTCGTTCAGGATCTTCACAGGAACTCGGTTGTGTGTTGGTGGGGATGCGTGTTACGCGTTGTGGGCTACGCGAACACGCCAACACGTAACGCGCCAACACGCAACCGGACCCAGTACCTTCACGCCCCGAAAGTACAGGGCAACACCGGACCCCATCCTGCGTTGTCCCTGGGATGAGCACCTTCCTTACCGCACCCATTGCCCCACCGGGCACCCCACTGAACACCATGACCGCCACCATTCTCTGGGCCGACGACGAGATCGATCTGCTGCGCCCCCACGTGCTCTTCCTGCAACAGAAAGGCTATGTGGTGGACACCGTGAACAACGGGCTCGATGCCGTGGAGAAGGCGCAGGGCAAGGCCTACGACATCATCTTCCTCGATGAGAACATGCCCGGCCTCAGCGGCCTGGAGACGCTCACCCGCATCAAGAACGTGCTGCCCCATGTGCCGGTGATCATGATCACCAAGAGCGAGGAGGAGCACATCATGGAGGAGGCCATCGGCGGCAAGATCAGCGACTACCTGATCAAGCCGGTGAACCCCAACCAGATCCTGCTGAGCCTGAAGAAGCACCTGGAGGGCCGCCGCCTGGTGAGCGAGAAGACCAGCAGCAGCTACCAACAGCAGTTCCGCCAGCTGGCCATGCGCCTGGGCGACCGCCTGGGCACCGAGGAGTGGAAGCAGCTGTACGATGAACTGGTGAAGTGGGAACTGGACCTCAGCGGCAACCAGGACCAGGGCATGACCGAGATCCTCCGCAGCCAATGGAGCGAGGCCAACGAGCAGTTCAGCCGCTTCGTGGGCAAGCACTACCTGGACTGGCTCGCGGGCAAGGGTGATGATGTTCCCCTCCAGAGCCACCTGCTCTTCAAGCAGAAGGTGGCGCCGCTGATCGACGAGCAGCAGCCACCGCTGTTCCTGGTGCTCATCGACAACCTCCGCCTGGACCAATGGCGGGTGCTGGAACCCATCATCGCACCCTTCTTCCGCACCGAAGAGCAGGGCATGTTCTACAGCATCCTGCCCACCGCCACGCAGTACGCACGCAATGCGCTCTTCGCCGGCCTCATGCCAAGCGAGATAGAGAAGCGCTTCCCCGGTAAATGGGTGAACGAGGATGAGGAGGGCAGCAAGAACGCCTACGAAGAGGACTACCTGGCCGATCAGCTGAAGCGCTTGGGCAAGAACGTCAAGCACAGCTACAACAAGATCCTCAACCTCAACGCGGGCCGCAAGCTCGCCGACAGCCTGGACAACCTGATGGGCAATCCCATCAACGTCATCGTCTACAACTTCGTGGACATGCTGAGCCATGCCCGCACGGAGATGGAGGTGATCCGCGAGCTGGCCGATGATGATGCCGCCTACCGCAGCCTCACCAAGAGCTGGTTCGAGCACTCCCCGCTGTTCGATATCCTGAAGGGCATCGCCGAGCGCGGTGGCCGCGTGGTGATCACCACGGACCACGGCACCATCCGGGTGGGCGAACCCAGCAAGGTGGTGGGCGACCGCAACACCAACTCCAACCTGCGCTACAAGTTCGGCCGCAACCTCACGTACGAGCAGCGCGATGTGCTGGAGATCAAGGACCCCGTGAAGGCCTTCCTCCCCAAGGCGAACGTGAGCACGGTGTACGTCTTCGCCAAGGGCGATCGCTTCTTCGTGTACCCCAACAACTACAACCACTTCGTCACCTACTTCCGGCACACCTTCCAGCACGGGGGCATCAGCCTGGAGGAGATGATCGTGCCGTGGGCGGTGTTGAAGGCGCGGTGAAAGGCGGGTCAGATGATCAGAGGATCGGACGATCAGATAATTGGAATGCCTGCTGCCGAAGTGGCTTCTGTACATTGTCGTTGACCGATCTTTCGGTCTTTCAATGAAGTTGAAGGTCCGTTACCCAGCAGCAGCTCTTGCGCTCCTTTCCACCGGGTCTTTCGTTGGTTGGGTGTTTGCGAAGTGGGCGTTGATGGATGTTGGGATCGATGCGAAATACATCGAGTCCGGATCGGAGGTCCAATTGGCGAAGTATGCGCAACGGATAGCGATGCGGTCATGGATGGGTTGGATGTTTTTCGGCTCAACCATGCTGCTCTTGCTTCTCCTTGCATATCGCTGGTTCTTTGCTCCAAGCAGGAACCAGACCGGCATTGTTTGATCAATAGTCATCCGCCTCTTGCCAGGTTCGATCATCTGATCATCTGATCGCCCGATCATCTGATCTTCGCCCCGTGATCGCCACCCTCACCCTCCGC
>CAYZBO010000083.1:0-13541 GCA_964476665.1 uncultured Chryseobacterium sp.
GCCGGCAGGATAGTTCACCCCTGGCTCCTTTCTCATTCTGCTGCGAACCTAAAGGCCGGTCAGGCAGGTTCCTCGCTGCGGGGTGCCGCTCCTGTCCGTCACGCGAAATGCGAGATCACCGGTTGAACCGGTCGTTCTTCCAATTCGCGGGGTTCTCGGCGTTGGGGCGGGAAAATTCCCGCCCATCATCACCGGTTGAACCGGTCCCCTTTCCAATTGGCGGGGTTGTCTGCGATATACCGCGCAATGCGGTCATGCGATGCCGCGTCGCGGATGATGGTTTCGTAATACCCGCGTTGCCAGATCGGCGTTCCGCGTGGCATCAACCCATCGCGCACGGCCTGCCGCGAAACGGCGGCCTTGAATGTTTGCATGATGTGGCCCAACGAATTTCTGACCATGATGGCGATCGGTGGTCGGCGGGGCGTTGTGGTTTCACCGGGATCATCGGTCGGGGCGGGAATTTGTAGGGGCCGCGAATTCGCGGCCCCTACAGATCCGTCGTTCACCGACGATCGCGTCGTATCCGTGATCACAATGATCCCATGCACATGGTTGGGCATCACCACGAATGCGTCGCACACCACCATCGGCATGTGTTCGGGTATCGCATCCCAACACCGTTGCACGATGTTGCCCATCGCATTCGGCACCATCACGTCATTCACGACATCACCGAACAACGGCAACCGGCCCTGCGTGCATACCGTGACGTAATATGCCCCGGCACGGGTGTAATCGTACCCGCGCAACCGGATGGATCGGCGATGGAAACGGTCGGCCATGGTTCCCGAATATCGGAATAGGGGCCGGATGGATCCGGCCCCTACCGTTGCCATATGGGTGTGCCCTGGGGCAACAACCCATCGCGGTATGCCATGCGCGTAACCGCGGATCTGTAGGACGCCACGATCCGGCCCAACGCGCCACGCGGGATGCCCGGCGGTTTCCGCGGATCCCGTAGGGGCGCGTCATGACGCGCCCGCCTGTGTGGGCCATGCGCATTGGCCGTGTCCGGATCACCGCCGGGCATTCCGGTTCCAGGATCGTCGGGCACGGGGCCATACGCATCATACGCGTTGCCGGACGCGTTCGTTGGCGTATCGGGCGCGCCATGACGCGACCCTCCGCCGTCCGCGCCCACGCCACCGCCCAACGCACGTCCCCGCACGTCCACCAACCGTTCCCGTATCACGACGATCCCATGCACGTGGTTGGGCATCACCACGAATTCGCCCACATCAACATGCGGCATGTGGTCCGGTATCGCATCCCAACATTGTTGGGCCAATTTGCCGATCGCCGAAGGATGCATCACACCATCCGCAATTTGCCCGAACCAATGGCGCCGGTGATCGGCGCAAATGGTCAGGTAACCTGCCAGCAGGCAGGTACGCACCGCGTTGGGCGTGATCGTACCCCTGCCATCGGATGGTATGTCGTTTCGGCAATTCGGCCATGCCCCCGCGTGCCATAGCCCATTGGCATAGGCGCGGCGCGCCGAAATTCGGCAACACCGATCGAACTCCTGCGGCCGATACGTGGCATTACCCGAATGCCACCAACGACAAAGCCCCGGGTCATCGCCGGGGCTTCGCTGTTGTTGCGAGAGGGGGATCCTCAGGCCTTGGTCACGTTGACCGCGTTGAGGCCCTTGGGGCTGTTCTCTACCTCGAAGTTGACCTTGTCACCTTCGTAGAGGGGCTGACGGGTGCCGGTCTTGTGGACGAACACGTCCTTACCACCCTCGTCGGGGGTGATGAAACCAAAACCTTTCTCCGTGTTGAAAAACTTCACTGTACCGCTTGACATTGTACTGACTGGTAATGCGCCCACCCGTGTGGTGGGCTTGTTGATCCCCGGCAAAACCACCGGGGCATTGATGGCACAAAGGTCGACCATTATGCCCCCCTCCCGACGATCGGGTGAAAATAAATCCTGTGGGCCACGGAACAACGCGTTCGATCGAACCTCGTTCCACCCTGAGGGAACAGCGTTCCATGACGCCGCTCCGCACCCTTAGCTGCACCCTCGCGTTCCTCGCCAGCACCAGGGCCAGCGCATAGGAACCGTCGGCTACCGGAAGCCGGCTTGCAGCGGCCTGGATGCACAGTGCGATCGTGGATCCGGCGGATAGCGCGGCGTTCGGACAGTTCATACGCGGCATGCGACCGATGGACCTTGGCGATCCCGAGCAAGGGCAAGCGAGCGGCTACCGGCTGGCGTGGGTCGTGTCGGAGCACGGTGGACCGACAGCAGTGACACGGAGCGATGGCAGTGCGCCGGCCCTGCGCGACAAGCACACGCTGATCGGCCCGATTGAATTCGCCCTTCCGTTCCGCACGGCGGCTGGCAAGCGCGGGCTGAGTATCGTGTCGGATATCCCGTGCGGGCTGATCTGCCGCACCACGTGGTACTTTGTGGAGGAGTGAGCTGGGTCATCCTGGCCAAGGATCCCGCCATTCGTCACATGCTGTGTTCCATGTTTGGCAGGTGCGTAAGAACTTCGCCAGGACCGATCGACCATGCCCACCTCATCAGGAGCACTCCGTCGGTCGCCTGCCACCATGGCCACACACCGACCCGTGAAGCTGCTTTCCGGCGGCAACCCGCAGATCCCCAAGGGCGATGGTAACGCCCCCGTGCAGGCATACATCGCCGCGATGCCTGGATGGAAGCGCACCGTAGGCGAACGGCTCGACGCGCTGATCGAGCGCCATGTGCCCAAGCTGCAGAAGGCAGTGAAGTGGAACTCTCCGTTCTACGGCGTGGAAGGCCAGGGCTGGTTCCTGTCCACCCACGTGTTCGCGCATTTCGTGCGCATCAACTGGTTCCAAGGGCGGTCATTGAAACCGCTGCCGCCGGGCACCAGCAAGGACAAGGACGCCCGCTACCTCGACATCCGCGAGGGCGGCATCGAGGACGAGCAGCAGCTGATCGGTTGGATCAAGCAGGCGGCCGCGCTCCCCGGATGGTTGAGCCACGCCCCGCGTGGCACAGCGCCCAGTGTCCCCAACCCCAAGGTGGACTGGTTCTTCACGAAGGAAGGTCCCTGGCAGACATGCTACGAACGGCTGCGGGAGCTGGCGCTGCAGAGCGGTCTCTCCGAGGAGTTGAAATGGGGCCATCCGTGCTACACGTTGAACGGGAAGAACGTCCTCCTGATGCACGGCTTCAACGACTACTGCGCGCTGCTCTTCCAGAAGGGTACGCTGTTGAAGGATGATCACGATCTGCTCGTGCAGCAGACCGCCAACGTGCAGAGCGCACGACAGATCCGCTTCACCAGCGAGCAGCAGATCGCGAAGCTGGCACCGGCGTTGCGGGGCTACATCCAGCAGGCCATCGCGTTGGAGCAGGCGGCTAAACAGGTGGTGCTGAAGAAGACCGCGGAGTTCGCCATGCCGGCAGAGCTGACCAAGGCCTTCAAGCAGATGCCGGAGCTGAAGAAGGCCTTCCACGCGCTTACGCCGGGAAGGCAGCGCGGCTATCTGTTGTTCTTCGGTGGTGCCAAACAGAGCAAGACCCGGGAGGCGCGGATCGAGAAGCACGTGGACCGGATCCTGGCGGGCAAGGGGCTCAACGAGTGAACCGCCCCAGCGATGGCAAGGCACAAAGCCCGACGGCATCCGTGCGTTCGCCCAATGTGACCCCGATCGGGGCCGGTTGAACCCCGAGGAACGCGAATGACAACGGCGGGTCCGGAGCGGTGGCACCTTCAGCGCACCACCACCGCACGAAGCACGGCCGCCCCCTTGGAGGTCGTGACCCGGATGGAATAGGCACCATGAGTGTCGATGAGCACGGAAGCGGTGTTGCCGTTCGCAGTCCGGTGCAGGACCGTGCGGCCGGATGCATCCACCACTGTGATGGACCGCATCGGTGCCACTGATGTGACCGTCACCTCACCTGTGCCGACCGAAGGGTGGGCGCGGACCCCAAGTTCATCGAAGCGCTCTGCAAGTCCTGTAGGAATGCCCAGTTGGCCGAACCAGAGGTCGTTGTCGCCATTGTTCTCCAGCGACATGTCGCCGACCTCGAAGGGGTCACTGTTGAAATAACCGGCCAGGCCCACCACGTCATTCGGTCCGCAAGCCACGGCATGGGCGCGGTCCCCGTTACTCCCACCAGCACCACGTGCCCAGAGCGCCGTCCCATCCGGACCATACTTCACCGCGAGGACATCGTAGTCGTCCACATTGGTCAAGGTGGTTCCGCCGAACACGGGCGCCGGGCTGTCGAACTCACCCACGATGATCGTATTCCCGTTCCCATCCACGCTCAGATCCGACACGAACTCATCGTAGACCCCGCCACCGGAGCGGGCCCAGATCAGTGTTCCATCACCATCGAAGCGCGCCACGAACAGGTCGTACCACGATTGGTCCGTGGTGGTGTTGGTGAGCACGGTCCCGTCCAGGTCAAGGGTCGTATCGATGAAGGAGCCGGTGGCGACGATATCGCCATTGCCATGGACGCCCACGCCCCAGATGCGTTCATGGCGTGTGCCGCCGGCGCGTTTGGCCCAGATCAGGCCACCGGCCGCATCGAATTTGGCCAGGAAAAGGTCGTTGTAGTTGTCGTTCGCATTGATGAGTGCCTGGCCACCCAGGTCCAGTGCCGCACAGGCGAAATAGCCACCCACAACGATAGCGCCGCTCGCATCGATCGCCACACTTTGGGCCACATCACCATAGGTACCTCCGCCGCTAACAGCCCATTGAAAGCCCCCGAACGCATCCAGGGTCACCACATACAGGTCCTTATCCCCCGGATCGCTGTTCTGCAGGTTGGTGCTGCCTGCGGCGAATACCGCACTGTTGAACGACCCCACCACTGCGACCGCGCCATCATCACCCACGGCTACATCAGCGACCTGGTCCCCGGACCCCCCACCCATGGTGGTGGCCCACATGGGGGTTCCGGATGTGGTGAACTTGGCCACGAAGACATCGTTGCCACCATTGCTGAGCAGTCCGGTGGCACCGACCGTGATGCTGTTCTCATAGGTCCCCGTCAACACCACCTGCCCTTGGGACGTGGCAGCGACGGATATGCCAGCCTGACTGCCTGTGCCGCCGATCTGCTGCACCCAGAGGATAGTACCATCCGAGGCCACCTTGGCCAGAAAGAGATCGGCGGAATTGTTGGTCTGCGTATTCACCAAGGTGG
The DNA here is from genome assembly GCA_964476665.1 of uncultured Chryseobacterium sp. GTDB lineage: Bacteria > Bacteroidota > Bacteroidia > Flavobacteriales_F > PHOS-HE28 > PHOS-HE28. The sequence goes on from CAYZBO010000083.1 coordinate 5,173, forward strand.
TGCCTCCGATGGTGATGGAACTGCCGGTGAAGTAGCCTGTAACATAGAAGTTGCCACTTCCATCCGCACAGATCCCTCTGGCCTGGTCCACCCCGGCACTCCCGAACGCATGTGCCCATTGCCACCCGGGGCCCTGAGCATGACCGAACGTTCCAATGGTAAAAAGCAGCAGCAGCAGACCAGAACGAAGGTTCATGGGAATGAGTTTGGCCATGAATCTAACACTTGCGCGCATTCCGTACCGGCTGTTCAACTCGGTGGTCGCTCGATCGGGGCGGTCAGGGACAAGCTCGAGCCGGCCTCCGATCGGTTGAAGTACCGCCCATGCCCCTCGAGCGCGGAACGATCCGTTGGCCGCATCATCACACATCGCCATTCTTCACCCTGATCCATGATACGCAACCTGCGGACCGTTCAGGTCACCTACATCGTCGTTCTGCTGTTCGCCCTGCACCTCTGCGCGTACATCCTGCGCACGCTGGTGCTCGACATTCCACAAGGGTAGCTCAGGTACCAGTTCTCAGGCACGGTGGGCGACAACTGGCCCTTCCTGCTCACAGCCACCTATCCCCTCTTCTGGCTGGCCACGGTGCGGCGCGTATGGGGACCGGGATGGGTATGGCTGCGCGCCATTCAGCTGGCCATCACGGCTGCGCTACTGATGCTGGTGAGCTATCCCTACTATGCGCGCTGGATGGCCGATCCATTCGGCTGAGCCGGGTTCAGGCCTTCCGAACGTAGATGCTCTTCAGCCCCATGGCACCGAAGCCCTCGATGCGGCAGTCGATGTCATGATCGCCTTCCACCAGGCGGATGTTCTTCACCTTGGTTCCGGCCTTCACCGGCTTGGGCATGCCCTTCACCGGGAGGTCCTTGATCACCACCACATCATCGCCGTCCTGCAACACGTTGCCATTGGAGTCCTTGATCACCGGACCAGCGTTGGCTGCGGCCACCTCTTCGGGGTTCCATTCATGGCCGCACTCGCCGCACATCCACGAGGTGCCCGTGGGATACGTGATGGTGGAGCGGCACTCGGGGCAGGGCTTGGTATCTGGCATGACGGCGGCGAATGTACCGGTCCTGGTGAAGGTGGCACCTGACCCCTGACAGCGCCGGTCGAAGCACGATCGCCAAGAGCCCGGAGCTGGACCGTCGTCGGGCCAGCACAACACCGCCACGGATCGTACGTTCACCGATCCATGATGCACTTGCATCGCCTCCTTCAGGTCCTCTTCTCGGTGTCCTTGGTCGGTGGCTTCTGGCTCTGGTGGGTGCTGGACCATGTGGGCCACGGTCATCCGCCTGAGGGTGGCTTCCTGCGGTGGTGGCATGAACTGGATGGACAGCCTGAGTTCCATCTGCTCTTTGGCCAGCTCGTCTATCCGTTCTACTGGTGGTTGAGCCGCACGCTTCCCTGGTCGGCGTTCTGGCGCACGTGGCGCAGCATTCACCTCGCGCTGGTCCTCCTGCTCCTGCTGGCAACGGGGCTGGCTTGGCTGGCAACGCCTGACCTGGGCGGGCATTGGGGATGACCCTGTTCGGATGATCGTAGCGGTGAACCATCGAACTTTACGGCATGGATGGTCCCCGGCTTATCACTCAGCTTGAACGCCACGGCAGCGTGTTCGACGCACTTCTAAAGGACCTGTCCGACGCCGAGATCATGTGGAAGCCGGCACCGGAGAAGTGGTGTCCGCTGGAAGTGATCTGCCACCTGTACGATGAGGAACGCGAGGACTTCCGGGCCCGGCTCCGGTCCACCTTGGAGGAACCGGGAGCACCGTGGCCCACGATCGACCCGGCAGCGTGGGTGACCGAGCGCCGCTATATGCAGCAGGACTTCACGGCCACATTGAACGGCTTCCTCGAGGAGCGAACGCGTTCCGTAGAATGGCTGCGTGGGATGGAGCATGCACCATGGAGCAATGCCTATATGCACCCCAAAGTGGGGCCGGTCAGCTGCGACCTGCTGCTCACCAACTGGGTGGCGCACGACTTGCACCACATCCGCCAGTTGATCAACCTGCGCTACGCCTACCTGAAGGCGAACAGCACCGTGCCGCTGGACTACGCCGGAAGCTGGTAGCCCCTACCTTGGCAGCGATGATCAAGCACGGCCATATCCTGGACCTTCCGATCCTGCGGCGCAAGCCCGAGGGCCTGGTGTTGGGGAACGAGGAGGAACAGGTAATGATCCCCCTGCTGGAGGCCCGTCACGGCGATGTGGGCGACCGGCGCATCCGGGTGTATGTGGAGCGCGGTGCGAACGGTGGTTGGCAGGCCACCACACGGCTGCCCAAGGTGGCCGTGGGGCGCTTCGCCCGACTGCGGGTGGTGGACTTCGACGGCCCTGACGCGTTGGTCGACCATGGCGTGGAACCCCTGCTGCGCATCCCCGAGGCCGAGCAGCATGCGCCTTTGGAACGTGGTCGGTGGTACACCATTACCGTGGTGGCCGACCGCAGTACCGGAGCGCTCGTGGGCACCAGTCGTGTGGAGGACCACCTCGACAACCGGGTGCTACGGGTGGAGGAGGGCGACAAGGTCGATCTGCTCGTGTTCGCGCGCAGTCCGCTGGGCCTGTCCGTGATCGTGAACGACCGGCATCAGGGGCTGGTGCATGCCAGCGACGTGTTCCGCCCGGTGGATGTGGGCGACCGAGTGGAAGGCTGGGTGCGTCGGATACGTCCGGACAACAAGCTTGACATCGTATTGCAGCCGATTGGCTATCGCAGCGCCGTGGTGGACCATAGCGGTCGCCTGGAAGAACGCCTGCGGAGGAACGGCTTCATTCCCTTCTCGGACCGAAGCGCACCGGAGGACATCCTGGAAGCCTTCGGCATGAGCAAGAAGGCCTTCAAACAGGCCATCGGCAACCTGTACAAGCAACGGCTGGTGCGCATCGAGGACGACCGCGTGGTGTGGATCGGTCCGCGGCGCTGAACATACACGTCAACACCCCCCTTGACCATGAACCCCATCCTCCGCAACATCCTGGCCGTGGTGGTCGGCGTGGTGCTCTGCATGCTGTTGAACGGCCTTCTGCTGGGTGTACTGATGCAGCTCATCGGCACGCCGGATGGCTTCTCGCCCAACGACCCGGGCACGTTCGTCTTGCTGGGCCCGAAGCACTATGCCGCTCCCTTCCTTGCGCACAGTGTCCCTTCCCTGGTGGGCGCGCTACTGGCATCGTTGCTGGCGGCGAACAGCCACCGTACCATGGCGTTGGTGGTCGGCTTCGTACACCTGTTGGGCGGTATCGCCGCTGCCTTCATGATCCCGGCACCCACATGGTTCATCGCAGCGGACCTCCTGTTGGCCTACCTGCCCATGGCCTGGCTGGGCTGGAAGCTGAGCCGTCGTCCCGCATGAACATTCCTCCACCGGACCACTTCGAGCGGGTGCAACGGGTGTTCCACAGCGCTGCGGATGACTACGTGGAGGCGTTCATGGATGTAGCGCGCTATCACAGTGCACTGAACACCTTCCTCGCTTCCCTTCCCCAGGGTGCGCAGGTACTGGAAGTGGGTTGCGGACCGGGCAACATCACGCGTTACCTGTTGGACCAGCGGCCCGACCTGCATATCCTGGGGACCGATCTGGCACATGCGATGGTGGAACGGGCCCGCCAGCACTGTCCCGAGGCGCGCTTCATGCAACAGGACGTGCGTCAGGTGGATCACACGTTGGGCCTGTTCAACGGTGTGGTCTGCGGCTTCCTCCTACCCTACCTGTCCGTGGCCGATACACAGCAGCTGTTCCGCACGGTGAACCACCTGCTTGCGCCGCAGGGTTCGTTCTACCTCAGCACCATGGAGGACGACCCGGAACGGAGCGGCATGAAGGCCGCCAGCTCGGGGAAGTACGAGGCCATCCACCAACAGTTCTACCGCGAAGCACAGCTGCGAGCACTCCTGGAAGAAGCCGGGTTGCGCACGGTACATGTGCAACGTACGTCGTATCCGGACCGCAGCGGTGGTACTGTCACGGACCTGATGCTCATCGCCACACACGCTTGATCCATGGACGCACAGTTGGTACGCCCCCTCGCCTTGGAACTGCCGGGTGCCTTGGAGCAGGAACACTTCGGCAGGCCGGCCTTCAGCGTGAAGAAGAAGATCTTCTGCACGTGGTGGATGCTGGAGGACCGCGTGGTGATCAAGTTGACACCTGAGCAACAAGCCGAGTGGTGCGCTGATCAGCCTGATGCCTTCACGCCCGTGCCGAACAAGTGGGGCCAGCATGGATGGACGAACGTACACCTGAACGTGGTGAGCGAACGCACCATGCGGCATGTGCTGGACCGCGCCTGGCGCAATGTGTGTCCGAAGTGGTTGCTGCCCACGCGGCAGGTGCCAGCCAAGGGGTGAAGCAAGTGCTTGGGGCCGCGTGTGCGCGGATCACTCCAGCGTGATCGTTGCCTCCTTCGGCACTTTCACACTGTAACCGAAGCGGAGGTTCCGTGCAGCGCGTGGCTCCAGTGCGAACTTCCAGCGCAGGAAGCCCTTCTCTGCGTTCACCAGCGCCCCACCGTCCTCCTCCAGCTTCACTTCGATCTCGCTGCGCACTGGCACGGGGTATTGATCGCTGATCACCAGGTCCACTGCCTGTGCCTTGTTGTTGCGCACCACGAGCTCCCACCCGACGCTCTCGGTACGTTTGCCACCCACCACTTGTCGCTGGCTGAAGTCGGTGCGCTTGGTGCGTTGCACGGAGATGCCCTTGTCCCGCCCCAGACTGATATCCAGCGTATCGCCGGCACCGGACAGATCCAACAGGCTTTCGCCCACGAAAGTACCCTCGAAGTAGATGAACGCTGGCCCTGCGAGCAGGTTCAGCCCTTCCCAGCCGGTCACCTTGGCAAAGAGGAAGGCATCGCGATCGAGCTTGGGTGTGCAGTAGTACTGGTAGGTGCTCACCAGCTGTTGCTCTTCCACCGCCACCTGATGGTTCTTGCCATCACTGGGGATGGTGTATGGCAGACTGATCGCGAACTCGAAGCTGGTGGCGCGATCGGTGACGCTGGCTGTCGTGGTGCTCGCCTCCTCTGCATCGGTCAGGAGTTCGAGATCACCGCGGTTGCTGCGGATGCGTTGTTTGCGCTTCTGGACGTTCACTACGCCCATCATTCTGGACGTACTGCCTTGAACGACGACCTCACTGAGCTGGGTCGTGCTCGGTGCCAGTGCGACGTTCATGGTGCCGCTGTTGATGGGCAACTGCTGTGGTGTATAACCGATGTAGTCATAGCGCAGGCTGCGCCCGTTCGCTGGAATGGCGATGGCATAGAACCCATCGATATCGCTTACGGTCCCGTTGATGGTCTGTCCGTTCATATCGACCAGCAACACGTTGATGAAGGGCAAGGGCTCACCGGTGGAAGCATCACGGAGGATACCCCGCACTTCACGTACTTGGGAGTTGTAGCCTTGTGGCACAACGGCCGCTGGCTGCACTGGCCTGCCATAGTCCAGGCGCCAAGGTTGAAGGACAGGCATCACTGCGTCCTTGTTGGGATCACCACTGCTCAACGCAAGCTGCACCTTGTCCCAATCCTCACCGGTGCTTTGGAAGATCATGGCCTTGTAGGCGAGGCGCATCGGTGAATTGATGTCGGCTACACGGATGTCGTAGCTGGGGTTCCAACCTGCACTGGCCACCATGTACTTGAGCGTGATCGCCGCGTTCACTGGGGCGTTCGCGCTCACCTCCACCATCACCTGGCTCGTAGGTCGGGTACGCTTCCCCCGCAGCTGGGCCAACTGGCGGGTCAATTTGCCCAGCTCCTCGCTGAGTTGGGTGAGCGTACGGTTGATGGCCAGGCGCTTGGCTGCCAGCGCTTCCTGCCGGGTGCGGAGATACTCATTGATGGACTGGAGCTGTTGGAGCGTAAGGCCCTGCTGGCCCGCCACCACTTCGTTCTTACCCAGCCGGGCATCCTCGCGTTCCACCACGGCCAGCATGCTCCGCTCCCGCTCGATCTCCGCCTCTACACCGGCGATCCGTTCATCGAGGGCCAGCACTTCAGCGCGATCCTGCTTCTCCTCCAGGTGGTTCAGCCGGTGTTGCACGCCGAGGATGGTGAAGGCCCCCGTACCACTCACCTGGATGTTGCTGGGGTCCACTTCATCGGTCAAGCCAGCGAAGACGAGGGTGGTGTTGCCTTTGGCCAGTTCCACCTGCCCACTGCGCGTCACCTCGGCCCCACTGAGGAAGACCTTGACAGCGGTGATGGTGGAGGGAACGTTACGCTCAGCCGCATGGATGTTGCACAGCAGGCCGAGCAGGAATGTGGGAAGCAGGAAGATCCGACGCATGGCAGATGTTGGAAGTGGCGGCTCGTTGACGGCCGCAAAAGCTGGATGCAAGAACGCACAATATTGCACACGGGGGTACCGGTGGCGGTCAATGGACCCCCAGCGGATACACTACGTACGCCACGAAGAACAGCCCCCAGAAGAAGAGGTAGAAGCGCTTCACCTGCGCATCCTCGTCCACATCCAGCCGAACGGCCAACAGCACGAACGCCACCAGGGGAAGGCCGAAGGAGAGCGTGTACCACAGCGGATGGGGGAGCAGCCCGGTCCAGGCGGGAAGCAATACCGACAGGTAGGCGAAGCCGACCACCACAGCACCGAGCAACAGCGCTGTGGATCTCCCCATGCTCACCGCCAGCGTACCGAAGCGGAACTCTGCATCGCCCCGTGTGTCGGGGATGTCCTTGAACCACGCGATGCCGATGCTGAACAGCGCCACGAAGGCCGTCAGCGGACCGATCACTGGATCGAAGCCGGGACCACCGGCCAACAAGGCGCGATAATGGCTGTAGAAGCCCAGGTTCACCAGGATGCCGCGCACCACGGTGATCACGAGCGCCGCACCGAAGTGGTGTCGCTTCAACTGGATGGGCGGCATGGAATAGGCCCAGCCCAGAAAGCTGATCAACGCGATGAGCGCGAAGAACGACCACGACAACCACGCCGCGATGGCCAACGCCAACACCAGGGAGACGAGCACGATGCGCAGCGCACCGGACCGCGTGAGCCTTCCTGCTGGAATAGGCAGCCAGGGCTTGTTGATGCGGTCCACCTCCACATCGCTCCATTGGTTGAGGCCGGTGATGAACACATTGCAGGCCAGCGCGGCGATCAAGCTGGGCAGCCACACACCGATATGATCGGGAGCCGCATTGGGCCGCGCCAGCACCAGCACATAGAGGGCCGTAACACTGAGCGCACTGCCGATGATGGTGTGCGGTCGGGTGAACTGCCAGAAGGTGATGAGCGCGCGGATCATGGGCGTATGGGCAGGCAATGTACCCAGGTGACCGGCGCCCACCACGGTCCTGCCACACCGCCACGCACGTCGGCCGCAGGGCCCGCCGCAGTCCGAACACGGTCCAGCAACACTGCGGGTCGATCGGTGCGCAGCACGCTTACCAGACCATCCCACGGAATGGTGATCAGGTTCACCGGCAGCACGTAAGTGAAGAGCAGGCGCTCCCACAGGAACGGCCGCACGAACGGTGCCAATAGCAACTGCCCCACCGTGGTGGTGATGAGGATCTTCAGGAACACCACGAGGTTCGGCTGCAGCACTTCATGCACCAACACACCGCGATGGACCTGCTGACGAACGAGCGCGGCCTGCTGTTCGGGTGTGAAGTGATGGAAGGTATTGAAGAGGCTCACAGGTCCCGAGCCCGGCAGTTCCATAGCGAGCGCATCCACTGGCGCGAGATGCCAGCACACGTTCTGCGGAAGGTCAGCTGCGGGTGATGGAAAGCGGTCGGTGAGGGTGAAGTGGACCGCGGCCAAGGCCGGCTGAACGGCGAGGTAGCGGATCGGCCCACCTTGACCGGAACCAAGGTCTGTGAGCTGATCGCTGCGCACCTGCTGCAAGGCCCGCGCGATGAGCGGGACCATGGGTCGGTACACACCGAAGCACTCCACCAGCCAGCCGATGAACTCCACCTGCATCCGGCGCAGCAGCGGCGGGAATCCGGGCAGGTCCTCGAGTTCGATCCAGTGGGCCATGGGTTGTGTTACTTCGGCGTGCCGATGTACAACGATACGACCATCCTTGGTGTTCTTGGCGCTGCCGTAGCGGTGCTCACCCTGGCCATGGACCGGGTGGACCGCACGGCGCGCTGGCCGCAGTGGCTGAGCCGCAAGGTGCTGCACGTGGGCGCGGTGGGGGCCTGCGCCATCGCACCTTTGCTGCTGCGCGACCTTAGAACGCTCACCGTCGTGGTGCTGGTGGCCGAGGCAGCGCTGCTCATCGCTGTGGGCAGCGGGCGCCTTTTTCGCGAAGCGAGCGGCCGACCGGGTTGGGGCATCGCGCTCTTCCCCCTGCCCTACCTCGCC
>CAYZBO010000084.1:0-13520 GCA_964476665.1 uncultured Chryseobacterium sp.
GAGCTGCTGCGCAAGGAGCTGGGCATCGACACCTACGGCGACCTGCTCCAGCATTTCCCGTTCCGCTACATCGATCGCAGTATCTTCCACCGCATTGGCGAGATCACGGAGGAGCATACCCAGGTGCAGTTGCGCGGCGTGCTTGGACCGCTCCGTACCATGGGCGAGAAGCAGGGCAAGCGGCTGGTGGCCACGCTCACCGACAGCAGCGGCCGCATCGAGCTGGTGTGGTTCAAGGGGGTCAAATGGCTGCTGCAGGCCTTGAAGCCCGGTCAGGAGTACGTGGTCTTCGGCAAGCCTTCCCTCTTCAAGGGACAGTATAACCTACCGCATCCGGAGCTGGAGCTGGCGGCCACTTGGGACAGTGGCGTGGAGGCCAACCTGCAACCGGTGTACAGCACCACCGAGAAGCTCATCACCCGGGGCCTCACCAGCCGCGCCATTTGGAAGCTTCAGAAGACCCTGCTCCCTTCGCTGCCAGGGTCGCTGCCCGAGACCCTGAGCAAGGAGGTGGTGGAGATGCTCGGTGGCATCGGTCGTGAAGCGGCCATCCGTCAGGTGCACGCACCGCAAGATCAGGACCGCTTGGACCTGGCCACGCGGCGCCTGAAGTTCGAGGAGCTCTTCTTCATCCAACTTCAATTGCTGAAGCAGAAGCTCTTGCTGCAACAGAGCCTGCGCGGTAACGTCTTCGCCCAAGTGGGCACCCACTTCAATACGTTCTACGAGCGTCATCTGCCCTTCCCGCTCACCGGTGCACAAAAGCGTGTGGTGAAGGAGATCCGCAAGGACATGGGGACCGGCCGGCAGATGAACCGCCTGGTGCAGGGTGACGTGGGCAGCGGCAAGACCCTGGTGGGCCTGCTCTCCATGCTCATCGCGCTGGACAATGGCTTCCAGAGCGCGTTGATGGCGCCGACCGAGATCCTCGCCCAGCAGCACTTCAACACCATCAGCCGCTTCCTCGAAGGCATGCCCGTGGTGGTGCGCCTGCTCACCGGCAACACCCGCACCGCCGAACGCCGCAGCATCCTTACGGCCTTGCAGCACGGTGAGGTGCACATCATCGTGGGTACCCATGCGCTGCTGGAGGACCGTGTGCAGTTCCAACGCCTGGGGCTGGTGGTGATCGATGAGCAGCACCGCTTCGGGGTGGCGCAGCGCGCGCGCCTGTGGGGCAAGGCCGCCCTGCCTCCGCATGTGCTGGTGATGACCGCCACGCCCATCCCACGTACACTGGCCATGACGCTCTATGGCGATCTGGATACCAGTGTGATCGACGAACTGCCGCCGGGCCGCAAGCCCATTCGCACCGTGCACCGCTACGACCACGCGCGTAATGCCGTGTTCGGCTTCATGGAAGAGGAGATCGCGAAGGGCCGCCAGGTGTACGTGGTCTATCCGCTCATTGAGGAGGGCGACCCGGAGAAGATGCGCGGTGTGGAGCTGAAGGACCTCACCGATGGGTTCGAGAGCATCACACGCCGGTTCCCGCTCCCGAAGTATGCCGTGAGCATGGTTCACGGCCGCATGGACCAGGCCACCAAGGACTATGAGATGGCGCGCTTCAAGAAGGGTGAGACGAACATCCTGGTGGCCACCACGGTGATCGAGGTGGGGGTGGACGTGCCCAATGCCAGTGTGATGGTGATCGAGAACGCGGAACGCTTCGGCCTATCGCAGCTTCACCAGTTGCGTGGTCGCGTGGGGCGTGGTGCTGAGCAGAGCTTCTGCATCCTGATGACCGGTGACAAGCTGGGCAACGATGCCCGTGCGAGGATCGAGACCATGGTGCGCACCAACGATGGGTTCGAGATCGCAGAGACGGACCTGCGGTTACGCGGCCCTGGCGATCTGATGGGGACGCAGCAGAGCGGTCTGCCGGAAATGCACATCGCCGACCTGGTGCAGGATGCGGCGCTGCTGCAACAGGCGCGCCAGGTGGCCATGCGCATCCTCGACGTGGATCCCGGTCTTGCTGAACCGCGCCACGCACCCATTGCAGCGGCGCTCAACGAGCAGCTACGAGGCAAGCCCTTGTGGGGCCGGATCAGTTAGGTGGAGAGTGCCGCGCGCCGCCGCACCTCTTCCGGTGTGAGGACATGGCGCAAGGCACCGGCCGCGATCAGCACTTGGGCGCCGCCATAGGTGAGCATCACCGACCAGGCGGCATGGTCCAGCGGACGAACGAAGCGATTGATGGCGAGCAGGCTGTCGGAGACGATGAAGAGAACCGCCCCCCCGAAGATCATCCAGAAGCTTTGCGGATAGGTGCGGCCGTGGCGCAGCGCGGCCAGCACCCCCATGGAGCAGATCGCCAGGGCGTACAACGCAACGGCTGGTTGCAGGGCCTCGTCCACCCGCGGTATCAGGTCCATGGCGAAGAAGGCCCCATACGCCAGCACCCCCACCGCCAGCAGAACGCCCAGCAGCAAGCCCTGCGCCCCGCCGCCCTGCGCCACATGATGCCCGAAGGCAAGGGTATAGCAGAGCTGCGCCAGGAAGAAGGCACCCAGCCCGATGAGGAAGTTGAACTCGTCGAGGTGTTGCACCATCAGTGCCACATCGCCGAGCAGGCTGAAGAACAGACCGGCCTGGATGAGGAGCGTGAAGCGATCGCCCATGCGGCGACTGTTGAAGAAGAACCAGCTGCCCAGCACGACCATCAGCAGGGGCTTGCAGCCATATACAAGCCACCGTTGACCGCTCACCTCCCCCACGATGGTGCCGATCAGCAGCAGTGTGTAGAGGCCGAGGTTGAGGGAGGGGCTTTTACGCAGGTCCATGGCTGGTGCAAAGATGATCGCGCTGCATTACGCCTTCATTCCTTCGGTGTATGCAGCGTTTTCCCGTTTCACCGCCCAGAACAGGTGGACCACGCTGAACGCCGCCAGGGCCAGCAGTATCACCCGTGCTCCGGGCACTTGCCACAGTGCCGCCGCAGACGCTGCCACTGCAGTGAACACAGCGATGCGCAGCAGTTCCGGCCACAACGCCCAACGCTTGCCTTCCAGCAGCAGGCCCAGGTCCATCACCCACAGCACGATCACGCAGGCGAGCGCGGCGCTGCGCAGGCCGCCGAGGTCGCCCTGCCGGAACAGGAAGAGCGTGGTGGTGATCAGGAGCAGGATGAACTGGGCCACCACATAGCCCGTTGTGCTGCTTGCGATCCGCGTATCGAACTTGCGGTAGGTGCTGCGGTCCTTCGCCACCGGCCCCTGGAACCCGCCCAGCTCGGGGGGCAGCCACCCCGGCGGCTTCAGGAAGAGGCGGATGCGATCGCTCCAGCGCTGTGTGCGTGCGGCCCAGCGGAACAGGTCACTCCAGTAGTGGAAGTTGGCGTGCACCGGATCCCATGAAGCGAGCGGCGTGGTGATGCCGTACACCGGTGCCTCCTCCTCGCGCTGGTAGGTACCGAAGAGCTTGTCCCAGATGATCAGGGTGCCGGCGTGGTTGCGGTCGATGTACTTGGGGTCGCTGCCGTGGTGTACGCGGTGGTGGCTGGGGGTATTGAGGATCCATTCCAACGGCCCCAGGCGGCCCAGCGCTTCGGTGTGGATCCAGAATTGGTAGAGCGTGACAAAGGCCGCCACCGTGACGATGGTGATGGGGTCCACGCCCAGGATGGCGATGGGGATGTAGAACCAGAAGCTGAACAGCCCCTGCCACCAGCTCTGGCGCAGGGCCACGCTCAGGTTGTAATCCTCGCTCTGGTGATGCACGATATGTGCGGCCCATAGGAAGTTCACCTGGTGGCTGAGGCGATGGAACCAGTAATACAGCAGGTCCACCAACAGGAAGGTGACCACCACGGTGAGCGCGCTGGGCGGCAGGGTGAACACCCGCAGATGCTCGTAGGCCCACACATAGATGGCGAAGATGACGGTCTTACTGAAGGCCCCCACCACCTGGCTGCCGATGCCGCAGCTGATGTTGGTCACAAAGTCCTTGAAGCGGTAGACGGTACGTCCGCTCCATGCGCTCCATGCCAACTCGAAACCCATCAACAGGAAGAAGAGGGGGATGGAGAGGGCGATGTGGTCCATGTTCCGTTCTGCGAAGCTACAGCGCAGGGCTGTCTGGGCGCGCATGGTGCTCCGGTCGGGTGGGATATCTTCGCCGCTCCTTCTGCTCACCCCATGCGCATCTCCTGGAATTGGCTCCTTCAGTACGCCGATGCCGGCCTCAGCCCCCAACAGGCCGCCGCCATCCTCACCAGCACCGGTCTTGAGTGCGAGAGCGTGGAGTTGCATGAACCCATCAAGGGCATGTTGGATGGGGTGGTGGTGGGCCAGGTATTGGAGTGCCGGAAGCATCCGGACGCCGATCGACTGAGCGTGACCATGGTGGATCTCGGTCATGGTGATCCGGTGCAGATCGTCTGCGGTGCACCCAACGTAGCGACCGGTCAGAAGGTGCTTGTGGCCACAGTGGGCGCCAACCTCTGCATGACCGACGGCACCTGCATCATCATCAAGAAGAGCAAGATCCGCGGGCAGGAGAGCCACGGCATGATCTGCGCGGAAGATGAATTGGGACTGGGCCACAGCCATGATGGCATCCTGGTGCTGGATCCTTCCGCTGTGGTGGGAACGCCGGCCGCCACACAGCTCGGCCTCAAGAGCGACCATGTGTTGGAGATCGGCCTGACCCCCAACCGGACCGATGCCTTGGGCCATGTGGGCGTGGCGCGCGACCTGCTCGCCGCCTTGAAGCATCGCCTTGGTACCAGCCACGCGCTGTGCCTTCCCGATGTGTCGGCCTTTGCGCAGGACGATGATGCGCGGACCGTCGCCGTGGAAGTGCGCGATACACTGGCCTGTCCGCGCTATGCGGGTCTAACGCTCACCCAGGTGAAGGTGGGGCCATCGCCCGAGTGGTTGCAGCAACGCTTGACCGCCATCGGTCTGAAGCCCATCAACAATGTGGTGGACGTCACCAATTTCGTGCAACACGAACTGGGTCAGCCACTGCATGCCTTTGACGCGGACCAGCTCGACGGTGGCCGTATCGTGGTACGCACGGCGCAGGTAGGTGAACACTTCGTTACGTTGGACGGCAGGGAACGCTCCCTCGATGCCTCCGACCTCATCATCGCCGATGCCACGCGGCCTGCCTGCATCGCGGGTGTGTTCGGTGGCTCCGCGAGCGGCGTGAGCGATGGCACCACAGCAGTGTTCCTCGAGAGCGCCTGCTTTGATGCCTCCCATGTGCGTCGCACAGCGCGCCGCCATGGCCTCAATACCGACGCCTCGTTCCGCTTTGAGCGTGGGGTGGATCCGGAGATCACCGTCTATGCCTTGAAGCGCGCGGCCTTGCTGCTGAAGGAGGTGGCAGGTGCGCGGATCAGCTCCCCCGTCATTGACATCGATCATGCGCCGCGCCATCGGGTCGAGGTGCACCTCACCTTCGCCGAGCTCAAACGTGTTTCAGGCCTTGAGGTCGCACCTGATGAGGTGGTACGCCTGCTGGAGTCGCTGGACTTCCGCGTACGGGAGCGCAACGCCCACGGTCTTCACCTGCAGGTGCCAGCCTATCGCGTGGACGTGAAGCGCCCCATCGATGTGGTGGAGGAGGTTCTGCGCATCCATGGTTACGACCACATCCCGCTGCCCAAGCACCTTGCGCTGCCGGCCGTGCTGCAGGAACGCTTCACCTTGGAGCAGCTGCGTGATGGCAGCGGCACACACCTTGCTGCGCGCGGCTTCCGCGAGGTGATGACACCCTCCTTGGTGAGCGGTGAACGCAGCGTGAAACTTGGGGCCGCCCGTGCGGAGGAACTGGTGTCCCTGGCCAACCCGTTGAGCGCAGAGCTCGATGTACTGCGGCCCACGATGCTCTTCGGCATGTTGCAGGCGATGGCCTACAACATCAACCGGCAGCAGCGTGATCTACGCTTCTTCGAACGAGGCCGCAGCTACCTCACCGCACAGGGCACCACTCACGAACGTGATGTCCTTTCACTTGCCATGACCGGGGCACGCTGGAAGGAAGGGTGGCGCAGTGCCGGCGGAAAAGCTGCGCTCCATGACCTGAAGGAGGAGTTGGAGGTGCTGCTCGACCGGTTGGGACTTCTGGCGCACACCGTGTGGAAGCCAACTGCACATGCGACCATGGAGCAGGCCCATGAAGTGCTCGTCAAGGGTCGCGCGGTCGCCATCATCGGCACGGTGCTGCCCAAACTGCTGAAGGCCCACGACATCAATCAGGAGGTCCACTTCGCTGAATGCGACGAGGTGGCGTTGCTGGAGCTGTGCCGCGCTGAACGCGAAGGCTATGTCGAGGTGCCGCGCTTCCCCGCCGTTCGCCGCGACCTGAGCCTGCTCATCGGACAGGAACTCCGTTACGAACAGTTGCAGAAGGCAGCGCTACAAGCTGAGCGCAAGCTGCTCAAGGAAGTGGGCCTCTTCGATGTGTACCAAGGCGACAAGCTGCCCGCAGGCAAGAAGAGCTACGCCATGAGCTTCGTGCTACAAGACAGCGAGAAGACGTTGACGGACGAACAGGTGGACAAGGCGATGGGCCGCATCCGCCAGGCGTTGGAGAAGGAGTTCGGCGCCACGCTCAGGGGTTAACGCACCTGCCAGCGCACGACCGTTGCAATGGCTTCATCGCGGCCTCTTACAGCCACCAGCTCCGCGCCATCCTCCGGGTCATAGTTCAACAGCCAGCTCACCAGGATGTCGCGCGCAGCCTCCGGCAATTCCTGGATGTCGCCCGCATCCACCGTGCGCAACGCTGGATCTACCGGCACGGCGATGAGCTTGTCGTCTCGTTCACCGGCATCGAGCAGTTCGATGATGCCGATGGGCTCCACCTGGATCACCGTCCCACCAGGCAGGGCACCACACAGTACGAAGACATCCACCGCATCGCCATCACCGCCCTCCTCCTTGTTCATCCGGGTGCTCGGGATGAAGCCGTAATTGGCCGGATAGGGGAGGAAGCGGATCACCCGCGGCTGCCCGTTGCGCAGATCGATCGGGAAGGTGCCCGTGACGGGGTCGTACTGCCGCTTCTCCGCGCTGCCAGCGGGGATCTCGATGATCGCGTTCAGGATGCCGGGTTCCGGCCAGGTGGGTAGGTGCTCCATTTCGTTCATGGTGGCGTGCTCCGGCTCCGTGGTGCAAGCGGTCAGGGCCAGCAGCGATCCCAGCAGGAGCCTTCGCATGCCGCCAAGCTACGTCATGGTAGACGGTACGTGAGGCTCATCAATACGCCATAGCCTGCGGTACTTCGCTCCAAGCCCGACTCATCGAAGGTGTTCAGCAGGGTGCCTCCGATCATCGGCTCCAACCCGATGCTCCACGCAGCGTTCCAGCGGTAGCGCACAAAGGCGCGGGCCTGGTAACCGAGCATCACCTCGCGGAACGCCACTTCACGGAACGGTGCGGTGCCATCGTCGCCCGGCCCCGGCAGCTCTCCACGGCGACCCGAAAGCAGTCCTACGGTGGGACCGCCCCGTACACCCAAGGTCCAGCGCGCTTGCGTCACATGTACATCAATGAGCGGAGCCACTTCCAAATAACTCGTTCTTACGGTCACCGTTCGTGCTTCGCGCAGGCGTTCGCTCACGGTCGTGGTGTCCGCGGTCCGCTGCAATACGTTCACGGTGCTGGGCACGCTGTTGCCCACGAAGCTGATCGAGTCCGTGCCTTGGAAGAGCGTGTCGGTGATGATCAGTAGCGTGGTGTCCACGGGAACGAGCATCCAGTAAGGGCGGATCGTGGTGCGCGTGCGATCCAGCGCGGCCACGTCCACCTGTTCGGACCAAGTGCCGTAAAGGATGCCGGCGCCAAGGCTCAGGTTGCGGCCGGTGTGCATCGCCTCCAGGCCGAAAAGCGGGTTGTATTGCCCGGTGATCCGCAGTTCACCCGGCTGAACGTCCATGCCGCGGTAGTTGGCGTTCGTCGTGCGCAGACCGGCCAGGGCACTGATCTCCCACGGCGAACCTACGGTGGGGACTTGCAGTGGGAGGGGAGGGGGCGGGTTGCCGGCCAGGCTGTCGTTCGGGGCGGATGCACTGTCCGAAGGTGCGGTGGCAAGCAGGCTGTCAGCTCCGTAGGGTGCCGGGGTGATAGCTGGAAGGACAGGCGGTTCGGAGGGCTGCGATGCTGTGATCGTCGGTTGCGTGATGGTGGTTCCTGTAACAACGGTACCACCCGTCCCGTTGCTCGATGGATCCGACCCGGATGAGCGGTCGCTGGATATGCTGGGTTCCGAGATCATGCCTGCCTGGTCCGCGTCTTGGTCTGCTGCGGCTGTCGGATCAGCAGGGCTGTTCATGGGAGGTGTCGTTGCTGGCACGGAAGGACCCTCGTTGCCGTTCACGTCGCTGTTGGAAGGTTGCGCGGATGCAGTGTTCGATGTTCTTGGTGCGGTCCGGACGTTCTGCGCGATCGTTCCCACGTCGTTCAGCAGATCGATACTTGTTCGCGCAGGGGAGGAAGGCTGTGTAGCTGCGCTCGATGCAGTGCTGGTGCGCTTCGTGTAGGTTCGGACCGGCTTTGGATCAGTGCCAGCCGTGGTCGGTTGAACGCTTACTGTATGGGCGCCTGCCGCGGTTGTTCCCGTGTTGGAGGGAGAGCCGATCGTCGTAGTGGAGGAGTGCTGTTGGGGAACGGACAGGGGTTCGGTGCTGGCGTTCTCGCTTTCCTGCACGCTGGGAGCCTGAACGTCCGAAGGTGCACCCGCTGCAGGTGCGTTCGCTGCAGTGTGCGTTGCTGTAGTGGCGTCCTGTTCGTTGCTCAGCCACCACGCTGTACTGCCAGCCACCAGCAGGAGGCCCAACATCCATGGCCAGATGCGCACGCTCTTCCGTTGCTGGCGGGCCAGGAGTTCCTGTGCCTGCAACCAGTCGCCTTCCCGGAAGGGGATATTCCGCTCTTCCAGCTTGCGCCGCGCCAGCTCGTCGAATTCGTTCTCCAGGTTCATCGCAGTTCGGTCTTTAGGCGACGCCCAGCGAGCTGGGCGATGGCCTGTTGAAGCACCTGCCGCGCATGCGACACGTGCCATTTCGAAGTGCCTTCACTGATGCCGAGCAGCTCGGCGATCTCGGCGTGCGCGTAGCCATCGATGGCGAACAGGTTGAACACCTTGCGCGACATTTCGGGTACGCGGTCCAGTAGGGCGGCGAAGGCATCAGCTTCCATGTGCCGCAGGTAGTCGTTCACCTCCGCGAGCGTGCTATTGTCCAGCGGAACATCCAATGTTTCCTGGGCTTTGCGCTGGCTGTCCTTGCGGTATTCGTCGATCACGGTGTTGATCATGATGCGCCGTACCCAGAGCTCAAAGGGGACTTCGGGCCGCCGCGTGTCGATGTTCGTGAGCACTTTCAGGAAGCCTTGGTTCATGCGGGCCACAGCGTCCTGTCGGTTGCGCTCATACCGGCCGCAAACGGACATCATCAACCCGTACAAGGCCTTGTACAGTTCGTACTGGGCCTTGGGTTCGCCGCGTCCGCAGCGGGCTATGAGCTCCTCCTTGATCATGTGCGTCACGCGCGACGGGCGCCCACCCGATGTGAGCGCCCGTCAACGTCGTGGGCAGGTTCAGTCCTTCACGAAGCGGATGCTTTGCGCGTGACCTGCCTGTTCCATGCGCAGCAGGTAGAGGCCGGCCGGCAGCTCGGCGGTGGACAGTTCGATGCGGTCATCGCCCGTTGCGAAGGTGGCGTTGGTGGTGCGTAGCACGCGCCCGTTCACGTCCACGATCTGCAGTTGCATCGTACCCCGCAGGGTTGAACGGAAGCTCAGGTTCAAACGGTCGTTCACCGGGTTCGGCCAGGTGCGCAACTCGTTCAGCACTTCATCTTCCTGCACGCCGGTGCTTAGTTGTTCGCGCACCCGGATGGTGAATCCATTGCGCAGCCATCCCGGACGACCGTCGATCACCATGCCGTTGTAGATCCCGTTCTCATCGATGCTCACTTCGTCGCAGTAGGTGCTCGTGCAACCCGAGGCATCCGTCATGGTGAGGCACAGCGTGTAGGGGCCGCCGGTGGCGTACACGTGCGTCGGATAGGCTTCTGTGCTGCTCGTTCCATCGCCGAAGCTCCAGAGGAACTGGAAGGGGCTTGTGCCGCTGCTCAGGTTCCACACCCACACTTCGTTCGGGATGGGGGTCACTTCGCCGTTCAAACTGTCGCCTTCGTAGGCTTGGATCACCCAGTACCCGGCCTGGCATCCGATGGGGTTGCCCTCGGTAATGCACATGCAGTCCGCGCTCCACACACCTTCCTCTCCAGTGTTCAGGTCGATACAGGCCGAACCAGGCAGGTTCGGGCCGTTCGGTATCTGGAGGCAGTCATATTGGATGCCTGGACCGAAGGTTATCGTACCGTTGGTGTCGACCACTACGGAGTCGCAGAACGTGCTGGTGCAATTGTTGTCATTGCCGGCCATCCAAAGGCACACCTCGTACGTGCCGGGACCGGGGAAGGTGTAGGTCGTGGACTCGCCGGTCGGACCGCTACCATCGGGCATTTCCCAGCTCAATGTGTAGGAGCCACCCACACTGCTGCTACAGCTGTTGAGATCAGCCTCGAACGGTGTGAACGTACCGCTGGTGTCCTGGCTGACCGTAAAGCATGCCGTGCATGCGGATGCGAACGGAATACAATCACAGTTGCTGTCGAACACGCCCGGTTCGCTGTTCACGGTGGTGCAGGGCGTGCCCGAAGTTGCGCTTCCTCCCGGTATGCCCAGGCAATCCACGGAAGCGCCACAGTTGAACAGGACACTGACCGCTGTCGAATCCTCGACCGGTGCCATCTGGAACTGTACCACTTGTTGTTGGACAGCACCCTGACACGGAACGCTCACCGTGAAACCGCCGTTCTGTACGGCAACGTTCAAGGCGATGGTGAACGTGCAGCTGGGCGGCAGGACGGGTACATCGATGTCGATGGCAGGCGTCGTACCAGGTAGCGATGCAACGTTCACGAAGCTGTTGCCGGAGCAACCCAGCACGGTCCCGGTCATGATGACCGTAAAGGGTTGCTGCGCGAAGGCCTGCTGGCCCAATGCGAGCAAGGCCGCGAAGGCGAGTGTGCGGAATGTGCGTTCCATGGGATGAAGTTCGGTTTTTCGGGCGTTCATTGGCATACACGGTGGCTGAAGCCTGCAGGTTGGGTAAGTGGCTATAAATGTGTGGTCCAGCGGCGGGCCGACCCACAACAAGAATGCCCGCGCGGGGCGGGCATTCCTGTCAAGGGTGAGGACCGTTCGGGAGGTCCCTCCTGCGGTGAGCGGTTGTCTTAGTTCTTCACGAAACGACGACCGGTGCTGTAGGTTCCATCGCTGATCTGCAGCAGATAAATGCCAGGCTCCAGATCGGCCACGTTGATGCTGTGGCGGTTATTGCCGGCGTTCACCGCGCTGTTGCTTGTCCGTACCTCGCGGCCGCTGAGGTCCACGATGCGCAGGCTGAGGTTGGTGCTCCGGCTGCTGGTGAAGGCCAGGCCGATGATATCCTCCACGGGGTTCGGCCACAGAGCCACCTCTTCCACCACATTGCGCTCGGCCACGGCGGTGGGCAGTTCATCGATCACGCGCAGCGTGAAACCGTTGCGCAGCATGCCTGGACGACCATCGATGATCATGCCATTGTACATGCCGTTCTCATCCACGGTGATGGTGTCACAGTGGGTGCTGGTGCAGCCGCTGGCATCAGCAATGGTGAGGCAGAGCAGGTAGGATCCACCGCTGGCGTAGAAGTGGGTGGGGTATGCCTCATTGCTGCTGGTGCCATCGCCGAAGCTCCAGAGGTAGGTGTAAGGTGGTTCGCCGCCGCTGGTGAGGTTCCACACCCATACCTCATTGGGGACCGGTGCCACCGTGGTGGTATCTCCGGTATTTTCGTGCGTGAAAGCCTGCAGCACCCAGAAGTTCGCTTCACATGATGTGGCGCCAGTATCCGGGACACATACGCAGGTGTTGCTCCAATAGCCTGCCAGCCCCGTCCCGCTGTCCACGCAAGGTGCCCCTGCTGTGTTCGGACCACCTGGGATGCCGAGACAGTCGACCTGGCCCATGCCAACACACTGGCAATCGCCCGTCCAGGTGTCACCGAAAGTGTTCGCATCCCCATCGTCACAGGGAGTACCTGGCAAGGCGGTGCCACCCACGATGCCATTACAATCCGCCGTTCCACCACCACAGTTCAACACGACGAATACGTAGTTGCTATCCAACTGCTGCGGATCGAACGTGTAGGCGATCGTTTCGGACTGAACAGCTCCATTGCAGGGCGTGCTCACCAGGAACCAGCCTTGGTAGGATTCCATGGGAAGGGTGACGAAGAAGCTACAGTTGGCATCCAGCGGCACATCGATGTCCACCGCCGGCTGTGTGCCTTGCTGGGTGATGATGTTCACATAGTTCATACCGTTGGTGCTGCAGCCTGCGACAAAGCCCGCAACGGTGATGTCATATGGTGGTATGGGCTGGGCAAAGGCCAGGCAGCCCAAGAATGTGGCGGCGATCACCGCAGCGGAACGTAACGAGTTCTTCATGGTCGTATGGATGGAGGTTGTGGTCCTACTTTCCCTCCTACACGAACGGGTATCCGTCCGGGTTGGGTAGGGAAGGGGGCACAGGAAGAAAAAACTGTGTTGTACACTTTGAGTGCACCTGCACGAGGTTGCTCATGTGCTGTCCGGCTGTCTCCGGCGGTGGCAGCCCCACCAACACGTTCTTCAGTCCAGCACCCTGTCGATCAACCCGTCCTCCGCCTCGTTCGGCAGGGTCACCTTCAGCAGCGGCGTGCGCTTCATCTCCTGCTCGATGCTCCACACCGCGTTCGGGTTGCGGGCCCAGGCGCGGCGCGCGATGCCATTGTTCACGTCCCAGTGCAGCATGCTCCGCAGGCGACGGTCGCTGTCCGGGCTGCCGTCCAGCACCATGCCGAAGCCGCCGTTGATCACCTCACCCCAGCCCACGCCACCGCCGTTGTGCAGGCTTATCCACGTGGCGCCCCGGAAGGCATCGCCCACGAAGTTCTGCACCGCCATGTCCGCGGTGAAGCGGCTGCCGTCGCGGATGTTGCTGGTCTCGCGGTACGGACTGTCGGTGCCGCTCACGTCGTGGTGGTCGCGGCCCAGCACGATGGGCGCGCTGATCTCACCTCGCTTGATCGCTTCGTTGAAGGCCTGCGCGATACGGATGCGGCCTTCGCTGTCGGCGTAGAGGATGCGCGCCTGGCTGCCCACGACGAGCTTATTCTCCTGCGCGCTGCGGATCCAGTGCAGGTTGTCGGCGATCTGCTGGCCGATCTCGGCCGGCGCCTCCTTCAACATAGCCTCGAGCACGTCGCCGGCGATGCGGTCGCTGGTCGCAAGGTCCTCCGCATCACCACTGGCGCACACCCAGCGGAACGGACCGAAGCCGTGGTCGAAGCACATCGGTCCCATGATGTCCTCCACGTAGCTGGGGTAACGGAACTCCTCTCCGTTCAAGCCACCGATCTCGGCACCCGCGCGCTTGCTCTCCAGCAGGAAGGCGTTGCCGTAGTCGAAGAAG
>CAYZBO010000085.1:0-13485 GCA_964476665.1 uncultured Chryseobacterium sp.
GTGTCGTTCAGAAAAGTACTGACCGCCACCTGTCCTGATTCACCCTACCACCTCACAAGCTCCGGCGCATCAAGCTCAAGGACCTGGAGAGTGGGCGTCTTCTGGTTTTCATCACCAACAACTTCGCGCTGCCCGCCACTACCATCGCCGAGCTCTATCGCAACCGATGGCAGGTCGAACTGTTCTTCAAGTGGATCAAGCAGCATCTGCGTATCAAGAAGTTCTACGGCCTCTCGGAGAACGCCGTCAAGTGCCAGATCTGGATCGCCGTCTCCGTGTACCTGCTGGTGGCCATCGTTCGCAAGCGGCTGAAGTTGGATGCTTCGCTCCATTCCATTCTACAGATCTGTTCGGTCATGCCCTTCGAGAAAATGCCCATCCAGCAAGCCTTTCAGAAGACCCAAGAGGAAGAGTCAGGCTCCAACCCTCTGAACCAGTTGATTCTGTTCGATTCTTAACCGGACAGCAGTGGTTCGAGGTCATGTCATGACAGCTTTCTATGGATGCTTCTGCTGGCCATTTTGCTGGTACATCCTCTCCACCTTACCCAACCTCGGTCCCAATACCGTATGCCCATGTTCCGGGCTTTTCTCACGTGGAGGTAGGTGACCTGAGCTTGTTTGTCGGGTGTGCGTCAACGAGTTCCTGATATCACTTTGGATACGTGTTGGTCTGAGGTCAATTGTATCCATTTCCATGGCATACCCATCAGACCCATTGGTGTCTTGGCATCCTTTCCGACCATATTGCGTCTTCTTCCCGATGCGCATCTTGCTCCCCAGCTTTACGGCCGTGTTCGTGATCATTTTGGTCGTTGATGCGACAGGTGCTGTACGACACCCCGCTGGCCCCCACCGCCCCACCTCCCGCTTCAAGGAATCGCGCAATACCTACGGTTCCCACTACGTCACCGGGTTCTCGGCCATTCCGATCAAGCAGGGCACCGGCTTCTATAAGAACACCCTGGTCAGCTTGAACACGGTGGCGTATGGTGTTTCGAAGAAATTCTCCGTGATGGGTGCGGTCGAGCTGTTCAGCATCCTGCGCAACCGAAGTACCGGCCCCGTGTACAGCTTGCGCACCCAACTGGCGGGACCGGTATCGGAGAAGTTCCACGTGGCGGGATCGATCAGCTACCTGAACCTGCGGATCCCGACGGGTACTGAACCGATCGCGGACGTTGATCAGCCTGGTGGACTGTTCCTCGCCATGGGAACGGCCACTGTTGGCAGCGCTGACCATCACTTGAGCCTGGGGGCGGGCTGGACGCACAACGGACAGGAGCTGGCACGTGGTCCTGCACTGAGCTTGGCCGGTGCCACGCGGCTGCTGACGAACCTCATGCTGGTGACCGAGCATTGGCTGTTCCAGGACCCGGATGGCAACTTTCTCGCCCATTCTCTTGCCGTGCGTGTGCTTGGTGATGATCTCGCCATCGATGTAGGCATCACCTACGATGAACAGGTCACCGTACTGGTCACCCCGATCGGCCTGCCGTTCGTCAGCGCCACGCTGAACTTTTGAGCGGACCGCGATCTTCGTGGCATGCAGGAGCATCACGAGAAGGACTTCAGCGGTCTTGTCCTGGCGGGCCATGACCTTCGGGGACACCGTTATGAGGACTGCCGCTTCGAGCGTTGCGATCTGTCGAAGGCGGACCTTTCCAAGGCCCAAGTGGTGCGTTGCACCTTCGTGGACTGTGACCTTTCGCTGGTGAAGCTGGTCGGCACCTCCCTGCAGGAGCTGGAGTTCCGTGGTTGCCGGATGCTGGGCCTCGACCTCAGCGTGTGCAAGCCGATGCTGTTCTCCGCGCAGTTCATCGATTGCCGGTTGGACCATGCGCTGCTGGCCGGCCCCTCGCTGAAGGGCCTTCGGTTCGAGCGTTGCTCCATGGGCGGCGCCGATCTAACGGGTGCCGACCTGCGCGAGGCGGTGCTCGATCGCTGCGACCTGCAGGATGCGGTGTTCCAGCGATGCGACCTGCGCGGTGCGGACCTCAGCACGGCGCGCGGGTTCCGCATCGATCCGGAGGCGAACCGCCTGGAGGGTGCCCGCTTCGATGTGCAGGGCGCGCTCGCCCTGCTGTCGAAGTACGGTGTGGTGGTGGAGTGAGCGCCGGAAGGGCCGGCCACCTACCTTGGCGGCGTCATGGAACAGCCGATGCATATTGCCGTGTTCTGCGGGGCCAGCACCGGCCACGACCCGGTCTACATGGAGGCCGCCTGTACCGTTGGCCGTGCGCTGGCCGCAAGGGACATCGGGGTGGTCTATGGCGGTGGCCATGTGGGCCTGATGGGTGCTGTGGCCGATGCGGCCATGGCTGCCGGTGGACGTGTGGTGGGTGTGATCCCCACCTTCATGACGCACAAGGAGCTGGCACACGATCGCATCACGGAATTGGTGATGGTGCGGGACATGCACGAACGGAAAATGGTGATGCACCAGCGCAGTCAGGCGGTGATCGCGCTGCCGGGCGGTTTCGGCACCATGGACGAACTCTTCGAACTGCTCACCTGGCGCCAACTGGGCCTGCATGCCAAGCCCATGGGCTTGTTGAACGTGAACGGCTACTACGATGGCTTGCTGGCCCAAATGCAACACATGGAGCGTGAAGGCTTTCTGCACGACAGCACCCGGGTGATGGCCGCCACGGATGTGGACGTTTTGGTGAACGCCCTGCTGGCCAACATCGTGCGGGTGGGGTAGGAGGGCTCAGTCCTCGTCGCCTTCGTCGAACAGCGTATCGGGATCGAAGGGGATGTCGTCATCGGGGTCCTTGTCATGCGGCCCAACGCCCGGCGGGTTGAAGAGCCCCCAGCGGTCGATGATGTAGTTCTCCTTGTCGAAGCCGGCCACCCAGTCGATGAAGAGCAGCCGGAACTCCTCCATCTCGGCCCGCAGCAGGTCGAAGTACTGCGGTTCATTGAAGCCGAACATCTCCAGGCCGCGCAGGCCCACGATCAGGTCGCGAGCGGCCTTGCGGATGATCGCCGCGTTCTCCATGCGCAGGTCGTAGAGGTCGCCCCCTTCCGCACCGGCGATCTTCACGGGGATGAGCATGGCATCGGCCTCCATGCTCTGCATCTGATGCTGCAGCATCTCATCCGCATCGGGCGCGGCATCCAGGATCCGGCTCACCAGGTCATGGATCTCCATGGCCTTCCGGTAGATGGGCAGTTGCTCGTGGGGGCGAAGTTCGCGGGGCATGGGGCGGATGGTGTACGAAGTTCGTGATCAGGACCGATCCACCGATCCGGTCCGTGGATCCTGCCCACATTTGACAACTCGACCGGACCATCCATGGCCTCACTTCATCCCTGGCTCATTCCGTTGCGCAAGGCTTTCGAGCGCCATGCTGATGCGATGAACGCCGCACCCATGGAGGCTTACATGAAGGGCGTGGCGCCCTTCTTTGGCATCAAGTCACCACTGCGCCGTTCGCTGGTGAAGGAGCACATCGCCCTGCATGGCCCGGCGCCCCTCGATGAACTGCCGCAGATCGTCCGTTCCGCCTTTGCGCAACCCGAGCGCGAGTGGCACTACTGCGCGGTCGACCTATTGCAGCGCATGGCGAAGAAGCTCGGGCCGGATCAGCTTGCGCTCGTGGAGGAGCTCATCACCACGAAGAGCTGGTGGGACACGGTGGACCTGCTGGCCAGCAACGTGGCCGGGGTTATCCTGATGCGGTATCCCGATGAGATCGCCAAGTGGCATGGGAGGTGGAGTGCCAGCACCGACCTGTGGATGATCCGAACGGCCGTTCTGTTCCAGTTGAAGTGGAAGGAACGGACCATGGTGCCATTGCTTTTCAGCACCATCCAGGCCCATGCAGCTCATCCCGACTTCTTCATCCGGAAGGCGATCGGCTGGGCGCTGCGGGCCTATGCCTGCACGGACCCCGATGCAGTGCGCAGGTTCGTGTCTGAGGTGGAGTTGTCGGCGTTGAGCAGGAAGGAGGCCCTGAAGCACCTCTGAACTTCCTCGTTACGTGGGTGTTACATTCTTCGCGGCTTGCGTGTCGAAGCGATCTTGCCGACCTTTGCAGGCTATGCCCAGGCAATTGTCAATGATGAACGTCATCCTTCCTGCCGCCCTCTTCCGTCCGCAAGGGTTGCGTCGCTTGTTCTCGTTCTGGCTTTCTGTGACGCTGTTGCTCACGGCCTGTGCGCAGTCCAGTTCGCAGCGGTCGGCCGTTCGCATGGGGGCCACGGTCACCAGCACGCCGCCGGCCATCACCCTGAACTGGGTGCCTGAGAGCGGCAGCACGGGCTACAGCGTGTTCCGGAAGGTGCCCGGCGCTGCGGCCTGGGGCAGCGCGGTCGTTACCCTGCCGGGAACAGCCACCACCTGGACCGATGCGAACGTGAGCGTGGGAGCGGCCTACGATTACAAGGTCGTCCGTAGTGGACGTGGTACGGCGACGGGCTATGTGCGTTCGGGCATCGAAGTGCCGGCCGAGGAGGACCGGGGCACCTTGGTACTGCTGGTGGAGTCAGGCCTGGCCGTGCAGTTGAGCCTGGAGATCGAGGCCTTGGAGCAGGAGTTGCTGAGCGATGGTTGGTGGGTCATCCGGCATGATGTGGATGCCGAGGCGGAGCCTTCAGCGGTGCGTGCTCAGCTGATCGCTGACCGGGCAGCCGACCCCGATGTTCGTGCGGTCTACATCGTGGGTCATGTGCCGGTGCCATACAGCGGCAACATCAATCCCGATGGCCATGTGGAGCATCGAGGAGCCTGGGCCTGCGATGCCTACTACGGCGACCTCGACGGCACCTGGACGGATGCAACGGTGAACGTACCTGTGACGGCCTACGGGCATAACCGCAACATTCCCGGGGACGGTCGCTTCGACCAGAGCGACCTGCCGTCCTCGGTGGAACTGATGGTGGGAAGGGTGGATCTGAGCGACCTGCCCACGCTACCGTTCACTGAATCCCAGTTGATGTGGTATTACTTCAATAAGGCCACCCGATGGAAGCGGAAGGAGCTCACCGTGCCGAATACCGCACTGCTGTTCGATGACCTGCAATGGACCGGCTATCCGTTGGCCCAGTCCGGTCACATGAGCCTGTCGGCTTGTGTGGGTCCGACGCAGGTGCAGGAGGTCACCAGTTCCGTGGCCCCCTTCGTGGACCAGTTCGCTTCGCAGCCCAGCCTGTGGACCTTCAAATGCTCCACAGGCGCCCAATCCACCGGCACCAACGGTCAGGTCACCTTCGTCGGTACACAATCCGGCGTGCGTACCGCACAGCTCACGGGCATCAGTGCACAGGGCATCTTCAACATGTCCTTCGGCAGCTATTACGGCGACTGGGACAACGAGGACAATTACCTGCGTGCCTTGCTCGGCAGCGGCAATGCGCTCACGCACGTGTGGTCAGGCATCCCCAATTGGTACATGTACCCCATGGCAATGGGCGAGACCGTGGGCCATGCCACCCGCCTTTCGCAGAACAACACGCAGCAGGTGCACAGTCCCCAGAACGCGGGTTGGCAGGGGCAGTCCGTCACACGTATCCACATGGGCCTGATGGGCGACCCCACGCTGCGCCAGGTGCAGGTGGCTCCTCCGACAGACCTTGTCGTAGTGCCCGAAGGATGGTACGCCAGCTTCACGTGGCAGCCGTCCACGGAGCCGGTGCTGGGTTATGTCATCCACCGCATCGATAGTGTGAACGGCGGCTTCATCCGCGTGAACGATGAGCTGATCACCGGAACCACCTTCACTTCCAGCTACCCCTTCATTCCCGGCGACCGCTACCTGGTGCGGGCCGTGCAGCTGATCACGGGGAACACCGGCTCGTTCCATGCACTTTCGCTCGGTGCCATGGCGCGTGCCACGGGCAATGCGCTCGTGGATTGCAATGGCACCCTCGGCGGTCTGGCGCTACCCGGCCTTCCCTGCGACGATGGCAATGCGGCCACGATCAATGACCTCTATACCTCTGAATGCACTTGTGCCGGGGAGGTGACCACAGGAATAAGCGCTACAAGCGCTGCGGGCGTATCGATCGCCCAACGTGGTGATGCCTTGGTGCTTCGTTCTGAAGAAAGCCTGCCGGCACGTTACGAGGTGCGTGATACCGCCGGTCGGTTGCTCCGGAGCGGTTCACTGAACAGCAGCGAAGCCATCCTGAGTTTGGATGCACTAAGCGCAGGAATGCACTTGTTGCAGCTACGCGCGATGAACGGCGCTGTGATCGTCGCGCACCGCTTCGTGGTGGAGCGCTGATCAGTAGCGCGCCTTGCCCGGCTTGCGGGGTCCGCGTTGCTGCGGCTCGTAATAGCCGCGGCGTTCCTGGCGATCGTCCTGCCGTCCACCTTGCCCATAGCGGGGTGCGGGCCCCTTGCGATGGCCGCCACTGCCACCACCGCTGTAGCCGCCACGTGCAGGCCGGGGGCCTTCACGACGGCCTCCATCGGCGGCATCCACACGAACGTTGCGGCCCTTGTAGTTGGCGTTCTGGAAGGCGTTGAGCACCTGCTCGAAGTGGTCCGGCTCGATGTCCACGAACGAATACACGTCCTTGATGAGCATCTTTCCGATGAGCTCTCCGCTCACGCCGCTGATGCCGCAGATGTAGCCCAGCATCTTGCCCTTGTCGAAGCCGTCGGCGCTGCCCAGGTTGATGAACAGCTGGCGGCCGGTGCTGAAGCGCTCCAGCGATGACGGCCTTTCCGCGCGGGCACTGTGGTCCTTGCGGCTCATGTCCACGTTGAGGTCGAAGTCCTTGCGGTGCTGGTCGATGATGCGGTTGAAGGCCAGGCTCATGAAGCGGTCGATGAGCTCCTCCTTGCTGAAGCCGTTGAGCTCGGCGCGGGCTTCGGGCAGCAGGTCCTCCAGGCCTTCGGCATCCACTTCCACGCTCTTCAGCCGGTGCATGTAGGCCTTCACTTGCTGCTTCACGATCTCGGCACCACCTGGTACCCGGACATAGGCGAAGCGGGTGTTGAGGCCACGCTCCAACTGGCGGATCTTGGCCATATCGCGCAGGCCGATGATGCTGAGCGAGATGCCGGCCTGACCAGCGCGCCCCGTGCGACCACTGCGGTGCGTGTAGCTCTCGGCCTCACCAGGCAGGTCGAAATGGAACACGTGGGTCACATCCTTCACGTCAATACCACGCGCGGCCACATCGGTGGCGATGAGCATGCGGATGCTGCGTGCCCGGTAGCGGCCCATCACATGATCGCGCTGGGCCTGCGAAAGGTCGCCGTGGATGGCATCGGCGTTGTAGCCGTCCTTCACCAGGGCGGTGGCCAATTCCTGCGTCTCGTGCTTGGTGCGGCAGAACACGATGCCGAACAGATCGGGGTCTGCGTCGATGAAGCGTTTGAGGGCCGCGAAGCGGTCCTTGCTATGGACCACGGCATATTGGTGCTGTATGGCTGCGGCGGCGCTGTTGGCACGGCCGATGCTCAGTTCCTCGAAGGCCCGCATGTAGCGCTTGGCGATGCGGCGCACCTCGCTGCTCATGGTGGCGCTGAAGAGCCAGGTCTTCTTGTCGGCCGGGGTGTTCTGCAGGATCTCCGTGAGGTCCTCCTGGAAGCCCATGTTGAGCATTTCATCCGCCTCGTCGAGCACCACCACGTCCACATTGGAGAGGTCCATCACCTGGCGGCCGATCAGATCGAGCAGGCGGCCGGGTGTGGCCACCACGATCTGGGCACCACGCTGCACTTCCCGCACTTGGTCGCGGATGCTGGCACCGCCATAGACCGCTACGACGCGGGTGCCTTTGAGGTTGCTGGAGAAGCGCTCCAGGTCCTTGGCGATCTGTACGCACAGCTCGCGGGTGGGGGCCAGCACCAGGGCTTGGATGGCGCGTTCCTGCGGGTCGAGGAACTCCAACAGGGGCAATCCGAACGCGGCGGTCTTGCCGGTACCGGTCTGGGCCAGGGCCACCACATCGTTCTCGCTGCGGAGCAGGAGGGGGATGGCTTGTTCTTGTACGGGGGTGGGTGTGGTGAATCCGATCTCGGTCAGGGAACGGAGCGTCTCCGCGCGGAGACCGAGCGCGTCGAAAGAGGACATCTCAGTAGGGGAAGGGGAAGGGGAATGGCGCATGAACGGCGCCGGTAACTCGGCAAAGGTACGGACTTCCACGCTGGCGGAGGGCTTCGGCTATCTTTGGCCACCTGCCATGACCGTTCTCGAGGCCAGTTTCACAGGCACCCTGCGCACCATCCTGATCCTGGTGGCGCTGTGGTGGCTGCTCCGGATGCTGCTCCGGTATCAGCAACAGCGACGCACCCCTCCGGTGCATCACAGTTCCGGCCCTCAACGCCCCAAGGGGGAGGTGCGCATCGAGCGACCCACCGAGCCGACCAACCGCACCGGCAGGCCCGGCACCACCATCATCGATGCCGACTTCGAGGAGATCAAGTAGCCCGTTCCTTCACCGAACCGCCCCTCTGGATATCCTTCCATGAAACACATCAACTGGCGTTCCCTCATCCCGGTGCTTGTGGCACTGGCACTCTTCTACGCCTTGAGCCTGCTCTACTTCAGTCCGGCACTGGAAGGCAAGCGCCTGGTGCAGGGTGACCTGAAGAACTGGCAGGGCATGGCCCAGGAGATCCTGGAGCACCGCGATGCCACCGGCGAGGACCCGCTCTGGACCGGCAGCATGTTCAGCGGCATGCCGGCCTATCAGATCACCGTCCTGTGGACCGGCAACTTCCTTCGCTTCGCTGACGATGCGTTCCATGGCTTCCTGCCCCGGCCGGCCAGCTTCCTCTTCCTGTACCTGTTGGGCATGTACATCCTCATGCGCTGCATGCGGGTGGATCCCTGGTTGGCCATCGTGGGTGCTGTGGCCTTCGGCTTCTCCTCCTACTTCTTCGTGATCCTGGAGGCGGGCCACAACAGCAAGGCCAACGCCATCGGTTACATGCCCATGGTCCTCGGTGCCACCATCCTGTTGTTCCGCGACAAGGCCTGGTGGGGCGGTGCATTGCTGGCGCTCTTCCTCGGCCTGGAGATCGCGATGAACCACGTGCAGATCACGTACTACATGGCGAGCGTGCTGGTGCTCTTCGCACTGGCCGAGGCGGTGGGCTTCATCCGTTCGGGTCGCGTTGGTGAACTGGTGCAGCGTGCAGGCATTGGCGTGGTGGCCGTGCTGCTCGCGCTGGCCTGCAACATCGGTTCACTGTGGAGCACGTGGGAGTACGGCAAGTACACCACCCGCGGTCGCAGCGAGCTCACCATCCTGCCCGATGGCAGCGCAGCCTCTGGCATTCGCACCAGCGGCCTCGACCGCGATTACGTCACGGCGTGGAGCTACGGCAAGCAGGAGAGCTTCACCCTGCTGGTGCCCAACACGAAGGGCGGAGCGTCCGGCTCCATCATCCGCTCCCA
Organism: uncultured Chryseobacterium sp.; assembly: GCA_964476665.1. Taxonomy (GTDB): domain Bacteria; phylum Bacteroidota; class Bacteroidia; order Flavobacteriales_F; family PHOS-HE28; genus PHOS-HE28. The sequence goes on from CAYZBO010000085.1 coordinate 9,365, forward strand.
GGCCGATCTGCAAGCCATCAAGGACCCTGCCTTCCGCAATGCGGTGCTGAAGGAGTATCAGGACGGTGGATACATCAATAGCTATTGGGGCGATCAGCGCTTCACTTCCGGTCCGGTGTACATCGGTGCGCTCGTGGTGCTGTTGATGCTGCTGTCCCTGGCCCGTGCCGAAGGTGCGGCGCGCTGGTGGGTGCTGGGCGCCATACCCCTGATCGCGGTGCTCCTGCTCATCGAAAGCCCGGTTCTGGCGGGTGTACTCATGCTCGCCTACCTATTGAGCGGTCTGGCCTTCTGGCGTGATGGGCTCAGTTACGCGCTCTTCAGTGGTCTGTTGCTCACGCTCGTGCTCAGCTGGGGCCACAACTACATGCCCCTCACCGACTTCTTCCTGGACCATATCCCGGGCTACAGCAAGTTCCGTGCGGTCACCATCATCCTGGTCATCGTGGAGTTGGCCGCGCCGGTGCTGGCCATCCGCTACCTCGATGAACGGCTCCGCGCTGGTGCATGGGACAAGGCCACCGAGCAGCGCGATCTGTTGGTCGGTGGGGGTCTCGTGGTGCTGTTGCTGGCCTTCGCATTGATGCCGACGACCTTCTTCCAGTTCATCAGCGATGCCGAACAGGAGCGCTACACCGCCCAAGCTGCTGCTGGTGGCGAAGCGCAGGTGCAGGCGTTCGTGGACGATCTGCGCTCGCTGCGCGTGGATGTGTTCCGCGCTGACGTGTGGCGCAGCCTCGGCTTCGTGGTGGCTGGACTGCTGCTGCTGTGGTTGCATGGTCGCGGCAAGCTGGGCCGTGGTCTCGTGGTGGGTGCCATGGGCCTGCTGGTCCTGGTCGATCTGTGGGTGGTCGATAAGCGCTACGTGAACAACGAGAAGGAGCGGGGCCGCTACCTGAGCTGGGAGGATGAACGCGCGAGCCGTCTGCCGTTCAAGCCCACTGCGGCGGACAAGGCCATCCTTCAGGCCGAATGGAGCCCTGCAGCCGATGCGATCTTCCAGGATCTCCTCACCAAGACCAAGGCTGCACGCGCCAAAGAGCAGGGCCGCGACCGCATGGTGGGCAAGGACGAGGAGGAGCTCCTGCGCTTCGCAGCGTTGCGGCGCGCAGCGGACCACCGTGTGCTCACCCTGGCCGATCCGTTCAACGATTCCAAGGTCAGCTACTTCCACAAGAGCGTGGGCGGATACCACGGTGCCAAGCTGAAGCGCTACCAGGAGCTGATCGAGTTCCACCTCTCACCGGCGATCCAGCGGGTGATCACGGCGCTACAGGGCGGCACCTCCATCCCGGCGATGGACAGTCTGCTGGCGCGGGAAGGCGTGCTCAACATGCTCAACACCCGCCACCTGATCTACAGCAACGAACGCCCGCCCATCCGCAACACCAATGCCTTGGGCAGTGCGTGGTTCGTGGATGAGCTGCGGTGGATGAAGAGCGCCGATGAGGAGATCACTGCGTTGGGTACCATCGATCCTGCGCGCACCGCGCTGGTGGATGAGCGCGAACGGCCGCTGGTGGGTGCCACGCAGGCCCAGGCCGATCCGTCCGCGTCCATCGTGCTGGAGCAGTATGCCACCAACGAGCTCCGCTACCGCAGCCGTTCTGCACAGGGTGGCATCGCCGTGATGAGCGCCATCTGGTACGGCCCCGACTGGCAGGCCTACATCGATGGTAAGCCGGTACCACACTTCCGCGCCAACTATGTGCTGCGCGGTATTGCCCTGCCGGCCGGTGAGCACGAGGTGGTGTTCCGCTTGGAGAGCCGGTCCTACCGCACGGGACAGAACGTGAGCATGGCCGCCAGCATTGCGGTATTGTTGCTGGTCATTGGTGCCTTGTTCCGCCGCGTGCGCACGGAGGATCCTGCCGCATGAAGCGGGTGCTCATCATCAGCTACTACTGGCCGCCCAACGGTGGTGCGGGTGTCTATCGCTGGTTGAAGATGAGCAAGTACCTGCCCGAGCACGGGTGGCAGCCAGTGGTGTACACCCCTTCCAACCCCGAGATGGCCGCCGAGGATCCGGGCTTGGTGAAGGAGGTGGGCGCTGCTGTGGAGGTCATCAAGCGCCCCATCACCGAGCCCTTCGGCCTCTACAAGCGGTTCACAGGCCGGCGCCAGGATGAACGGGTGCAGACCGCCTTCCTCAGCGAGAAGCGCGCAGGAGGATGGAAGGAGGACCTTGCCTTGTGGGTGCGCAGCAACTTCTTCGTTCCCGATGCGCGCGTTTGGTGGGTGCGTCCCTCCGTGCGCCACCTCACAGCCTACCTGCGCCAGCACCCGGTTGATGCGATCGTAAGCACCGGTCCTCCGCACAGCATGCACCTCATTGCGCGTGGGCTCAAGCAGGCCACCGGTATGCCATGGCTGGCCGACTTCCGCGATCCATGGACCGACATCGACTACTATGGTCAGCTCAAGCTGAGCCGCTGGGCCGATCGCAGGCACCATCGCTTGGAACGTGCAGTGCTGCAGGAGGCCGACCGGGTGGTGACCGTGAGCTGGCGCTGGGCCGACGATCTGGCCCGCATCGGCGGTCGTCCGGTGGAGGTGATCACCAACGGTTACGACCGCGCGGACGTACCATCACCACCCGAACCCGTGGATGAGCGCTGGAGCTTGGTGCATGTGGGCAGCATGAGCGCCACCCGCGATCTGCCCGGACTGTGGAAGGCACTTGCCCTGCGCATGGAGACCGATGCCGAACTGCGGGATCGCTTCATGCTGCGCTTCATCGGTCCGGTGGACCATAGCGTGGTGGACAGCGCCACTGTTGCTGGTCTTGGCGGTCACATCGAACGGGTGGGCCGCTTGAGCCACGCGGAAGCGATGCGGGCCATGCAGCGCGCCCGCGTGCTGCTGCTGCCCATCAACGATACGCCCAACAGCGCGGGCATCCTGCCGGGAAAGTTGTACGAGTACCTCTCGGTCGGTCGGCCCATCGTTGCCGTGGGACCGGCCGAAGCGGATGTGGCGCGGGTGCTGGATGGCCGCTTGCTGCTACCGCGCGATCCTGACGCTGAGCACGTGGGCCGGTTGTGTGCCTTGCTCGCTGATGGTGCGCCGCAGGCCCACCCGGACCCGCAGTACGATCGGCGCAACTTGGCCGGGCGCATGGCCACCTTGTTGAACGGCCTTCGGTAGCTTCGGCGCGCCATGGGCACCGTCATCCGCCAAGCGACCCTCAATGCGCTGCTCAGCTACCTGGGCATTGCATTGGGCTTCGTCAATGTGGTGGTGCTTTACCCCAAGGTCTTGGCGACCGAAGAGTTCGGGCTCACGCGTCTGCTGCTGTCCGTAGCCACCATGGCCGCGCAGGTCGCACAGCTCGGTGCGGAGAACACCATCATCCGTTACTTCCCCTACTTCCGGGATCGTGAACGGGCGCACCGGGGCATGCTATCTGGGATCCTGCTGTTCGCCTTGGCCACCGGGCTGTTCAGCATGGCGCTGCTCTGGCTCGGTCACCCCTGGCTTACCACGGTCTTCGCTGATCGCAACGCGCTCTATGGGCAACTGGGCCTGTTGGTGCTGCCGCTGGTGTTCTCCGAGATCGTCTTCATCCTGTTGCGCAGCTACAGCAGGGCGCTCCATCGCACGGTGCAGCCCACCTTCCTGCGTGAGTTCGTGCTGCGCATCGGACAGACCGCGCTCATCGCCTGGCAGGCGTTCGATCCGCTGCCCTTCAGGCTGTTCCTATTGCTCTACGTGGGGGTGTTCCTCATCACCACCCTGGCCCTCGCCGCAGACCTGTGGCAGAAAGGCCATCTGATGCTGGGTTGGCGACAACGGTGGTGGCCCCGACGGTTGCGGCGCAGCATGGTGCTCTACAGCGGCTTCACGCTCTCGGCGAGCCTGGCCGGCATGGTATTGGGCAACATGGACCAGCTCATGATCGGTGCGCTGCTTGGTCGTGATGCCTTGACCGCCGTGGCGCACTATGCCGTGGCCTTCTACTTCGGATCGGTCATCGCCACGCCGGGGCGTGCCCTTACGCAGGCTGCGGTGCCTCACCTGGCCGAAGCCTGGCGCCGCAAGGACCACTCCGCCATCACGTCCATGTACGAACGCTCCTCGTTCATGATGCTGCTGGTATCCGGGCTCTTCTACCTCCTGCT
>CAYZBO010000086.1:0-13285 GCA_964476665.1 uncultured Chryseobacterium sp.
TGATCTGCACCACGGCGCTCAGCGGATCCTCCTCGGCGCTGAGCATGTTCTTGAATTCCAGCTCCTCAAGGGCATCGCTGGCCTTCTTGAACTGCGCATCGAGCTCCTCCTCGCTCACCTCCTTGGCCTTGAAGAACTCGAAGGTCACTTCCAGGTCGTCCACTTCGCGCCGCACGCTTTCGTACAACTCCACCCAGCGCTTCAGTTCACGGATACGGTGCATCACTTGCTGGGCCTTCTTCTGGTCGTTCCAGAAGTCGGGGTCCAGGGTGTACTTCTCCTCTTCCAGGATGCGACCGCGCTTATCTTCGATGGCCAGGTAGCCCTTGAGGGCTTCGAGGCGTTGTTTCAATTCGTCGATCTTGTCGATGGTGACCATGAGCGCGGGCGGATGGGGCCGCAAAAGTACCGCTCCTGCGGCGAAAGGACCTTAGGCCGCGTTACTCCGGGTCGGCACAGCGGCGCAATGCCCGTTCCACCGCATCGGCACTATACCCGCGGCCCAGGAAATAGCGCATCAGGCGCTGGTGCTTGCGGAAGGCATCGGGCTCCTGCAGCCGCTCCCATTTGCGCTGTACGGCCTGTTGCAGACCTTGATCGTACTCATCGGCATCAAGGGCACGCAGGGCCAGGGTGATGCATGGAGCGCTCACCTGCTTCTGCTTCAACGCCGCCTCGATCTTGCGCAGTCCCCACCCCTTCTGCCGGAACTTGCTAACCGCGAAGTGCTCCGCAAAGCGCGCCTCGTTCAGATAGCCTTCACCGATGAGCTGGCTGATGATGCCTTCCACCTGTGCGGCCGACACCTTCCATGCGTACAGCTTGTCGCGCACCTCCTGCTGGGCGCGCTCCTGGCGGGCGCAGTAGGCGCGGGCTTTGGCCATGGGGGATGAACGCTCCGGATCGTGCCGCATGCCGAAAAGACGTGGACGATCAAATCCGAAGGGGCTTACACCACCACCTCGTTCCCCGCGCCATCCTTCACGGAGAAGGCCAGGAACTGCTGGGCGCCATCGGGCATCACCTTCACCCACTTGCGCCAGCGCCACCACCACTTGTGCTGGATGCTGGGCAGGCCCTTGGTGAGGTAGGCGTGAATGAAGGGGTGCACGTGCAGCGTGAGGCCGCTCAGGTCCTTCTCACCGTGCAGGTAGTTCAGGGCGCTCTCGATCTCGTCGATGATGAGGATGGCGGCCTGTACCTCACCGGTGCCCTTGCACGTGGGGCAGCTCTCGTTCGTCTCGATCTCGGTCTCAGGCCGCACGCGCTGGCGGGTGAGCTCGATGACGCCGAAGCGCGACGGTGGCAGCACGTTGTGCTTGGCCTTGTCGTCCTCCATGGCATCCTTCAACGTCTTGTGCAGGATGCGGCGGTTCTCCGGTTCGTAGAGGTCGATGAAGTCGATGGCCACGATGCCTCCCATGTCGCGTAGCCGGAGCAGACGGGCGATCTCCTTGGCGGCCTCCACATTGATGTCGAGGGCGTTCTTCTCCTGGGCCTGGTTGCCGCCTTTGCGGCTGCCGCTGTTCACGTCGATGACGTGCATGGCCTCGGTCTTCTCGATGATCAGATAGGCCCCGCTACCCAGCATCACCTGCTTGCCGAAGGCCTGTTTGATCTGGCGGTTGATGCCGAAATTGTCGAAAATGTCGAGGTTGCCCTTGTAGTGCTTGACGATGCCCTTCTTCTCCGGAGCGGTCTTTTCCAGGGTCTGGTAGATCTCCTCGGCCAGCAGCTCGTCGTCCACTTGGATGCTGGTGAAGTCCTTGGTAAGCACATCGCGCATCACCGCGCTGGTGCGGTCGATCTCGCCCAGCACCTTCTTGGGCGCTTGTGCATTACGCAGGTTGCGGAACATCACGTCCCAGCGCTGCAGCAGGGTCTTCAGGTCGTTCTCGAGGTCTTCGCTCCGCTTGTCGCTGGCATTGGTGCGGATGATGACACCGAAATTCTTCGGGCGGATGGCCTGCATCAATTCCTTCAGCCGCTTGCGTTCCGTTTCATCGGTGATGCGGCTGCTGATGCTGACCTTGTTGATGAAGGGCACGAGCACCATGTAGCGCCCGGCAAGGGTCACTTCCGCTGTGAGGCGGGGACCTTTTGTGCTGATGGGCTCCTTGGCGATCTGTACCAGGATGCTCTGACTGGCGCTGACCGCATCGGCGAGCTTGCCATCCTTGGGGATGTCGGCCTCCAACTTCCAATCCTCCAGCAGGCTGCTCCGCACGGTGCCGCTTACGGCCCCTTTCGCGAACTTGAAGGAGTTGCGGTATTGCGGCCCGAGATCGAAGTAGTGCAGGAACGCATCCTTTTCGTGACCCACATCCACAAAGGCGGCGTTGAGGCCCGGTGCCACTTTGCGCACCTTGGCAAGGAAGATGTCACCTACAGCGAAGCCCCGTTCAGTGCGCTCGCGATGCAGCTCGCAGAGGACTTTGTCCCGCAAGAGGGCAATGGCCACCTCTCCTCCGGCAGATCGGATGACGAGCTCGTTGTTCACGCGGCTGTTGGAATGGTCCGGGAGAACGGCGGGAGCTGCATGCACCACACCGCCGGATAGGGTGTGGCCCGAGGACCGAAGTCCTCAGGCCCACGCCAGATCCTGTCCGGAAGAAGGACCTTACCGGTTCTTCTTCTTGTGACGGTTCTTCCGCAAGCGCTTCTTCCGCTTGTGCGTGGCCATCTTATGCCGCTTTCTCTTCTTACCGCAAGGCATGGTTCGTCAGTGTTGTTCGTTTCCTTCCAATTCCTTCAGGAAGCGGTCCACTCCGTTGAGGATGACCGTATCCGTTGTCAAAGTCCTGTATTTCCGGAGGCACTCGATCGCTTGTTCGGTGCTGTCCAGGGTCGCATAGGTGCGCCCGAGATAGAACCAGACGTCAGGGAATCCCTCCGCGTCAAGTTCGCGCACCTTCTGAAAGCGGTCCAAGGCCTTCTCGTACTGCCCGCTCTGAATGGAGAACAGGCCGAGATGCCAGTGGGCCTCTGTATTGTTGGGGTCCTCTTCCAGGACCTCACGGAGCATCATGATGCCCCGCATGGGGTCCTGGCCTTGAACGAGCGCGATGGCCTCGGCCATCTTCACCTCGGCAGGGCTCATGGCCTTCACCTCGGCCGCCTGCTTCCCGGAAGGTATCCGGGGTGCCACTACCAAAAGAACGACGACCACGAGCGCCCCCAACAGGGCAAGGAGCTGCGGCCGCTTGAGTCCCATTACTGTCCGCCTTTGGGGCGGTTCTTCACCTTGTCCACGAACACATCGGCCGGCTTGAAGGCGGGCACATCGTGAGCGGGAATGATGATGGTGGTGTTCTTCGCCAGGATGCGACCGGTCTTCTGGGCCCGGTGCTTCACAATGAAGCTGCCAAATCCACGCAGGTGCACATCCGTTCCCTTCTCCAGGCTGTTCTTCACCTCCTCCATGAACGCCTCCACGGTCGTCAGCACCACCTGGCGCTCCACTCCGGTGCGCTTGGCGATCATGCTGACCAGTTCTGCCTTCGTCATTCCCTGTCTCTGATTTGGGGCCGCAAAGATAGCCGTTCCAATGGATCACGCAACCGATCTTTGCGCCTGTATGTCAACCGCTTGGTTCACCCACGCCCTGGTGCCCTGGTACCGCGACCACCAGCGCCCACTCCCCTGGCGCCGCACCAACGACCCCTACGCCGTGTGGCTCAGCGAAGTGATCCTGCAGCAAACACGCGTGGACCAAGGCACCGCCTATTGGCAACGCTTCATGGAACGGTTCCCCCGGGTGGAGGAACTGGCCGCCGCCTCGGAGGACGAGGTACTTCGCCTGTGGCAGGGGCTTGGTTATTACAGCCGGGCCCGCAACCTGCTCACCGCCGCCCGACAGGTGGTGGAGCGCCACGGCGGCCTCTTCCCCCGCACCTACGCCGAGCTGATACAGTTGAGGGGCGTGGGCGACTACACTGCGGCAGCCATCGCCAGCATCTGCTTCCACCAGCCCGAGGCCGTGGTGGATGGCAACGTTCACCGGGTGCTGGCGCGGGTCTTCGGCATCGCCACACCCATCGACAGCACGGCGGGCCGCAAGGAGTTCCGCGCCCTGGCCGGCCGGTTGATCGACCCTTCGGCACCCGGCGACCACAACCAGGCAGTGATGGAGCTGGGTGCCACCGTGTGCAAGCCGCTGCGACCCCGCTGCAACGTGTGTCCGCTGGCCGGGCGCTGCCGGGCCTCGGCAGAGGACCGCATCGATGCACTCCCGGTGAAGGCCGGTCGGGTGAAAGTGCGCGAACGGCACTTCAACTACCTGCACGTGGAGGTCGGGAATGGTTTGTACATGCAACAACGCGGGGCAGGCGACATCTGGCAGGGCCTGTGGGAGCTTCCGCTGCTGGAGACGGAGGCCGCACTGGGACCGCGCAGCTTCCATAAGCTGGTCGCGCAGCTTCCCGTCGGGCCCGAGGGAGGTCAGTGGACCTTGCTGGAACAGCTCGGCCCGGTGAAGCATGTGCTCAGCCACCAGCACCTGATCGCCCGGTTCTGGCGGCTGCAAGCGCCACGGGACCTTTCACCACCGAGCCGCTGGCAGGCGGTGGACCGGCAGACCCTGGAGCGTTTGGCCTTACCCCGCCTGTTGGAACGCTACCTCACGGCGGCGGCGGATGGGAACGGCCGCTTGGTGTAGGGACCGGGTGCGATACTCCAGCACGGCACGCCCCAAAGGCCCGATGTGGGTTATCTTCGCCCTCCATCCATTCTTTGCAGCAGACGACCATGGCCGGAGTGAACAAAGTGATCCTGATCGGCAACCTCGGCGCCGACCCCGAAGTGCGACAGGTATCCAGCGATGCCAAAGTGGCCAACTTCCGCATCGCCACCAGCGAGACCTACAAGGACCGCCAGACCGGTGAGCGCCGGGAACAGACCGAGTGGCACAACATCGTGGCCTGGCGCGGATTGGCCGAGATCACCGATCGTTACCTGCGCAAGGGTAGCAAGGTGTATGTGGAAGGCAAGCTGCGCACCCGCCAATGGCAGGACAAGGAGGGCAACACGCGCTATACAACGGAGGTGCATGCCGAGGAGATGACCATGCTGGACCGTGCCAACGCGGCGGAAGGTGGCGCTGCTTCGGGCGCCTCGATGGGCGCCCAGTGGCCGGCTTCACAGCCCATGGCCAATGCACCGGTGACGGCCGACCCCCTCGACGAAGTGGACGACCTGCCTTTCTAAAGCGGCCTGCCTGCATCCAATCCGCCTGCCGTGGAGCCTCCGTCCGCATATCTCCTCACGATCGCGCTGTACCTGCGCCCGCTGGATACCGCCACCGGTCTTGTGCTCGCCATCATCGCCCTGCTGCTCGTTGCCTCAGCTGCCATGAGCGCCAGTGAGGTGGCGCTCTTCTCGCTGAACCCCACGCAACTGCGCGACCTGAAGGAGCGTGGTGGAAGCAGCGGCCAGCGGGTGCTCGACCTGCTCGCCAAACCCAGACGCCTGCTGGCGACGATACTCATCGCCAACAACTTCGTCAATGTCGGCATCGTCATTCTCAGCACGTTCGCCGTGAACAACCTGCTGGACTTTGCACGGATGCCCACCTACCTGGTCTTCGCGGTGCAGGTGCTCGCGGTAACCTTTGTGATATTGCTGCTGGGCGAAGTGTTGCCCAAGGTATATGCGACAACCGCACCCATGCGGGTGGCACAGGGCATGGCAGGCCCGCTCCTGGTGTTGCGCACGCTCTTCAAGCCCTTGAGCGAGACCCTTGTCCGCAGCACCACCTTCATCGAGAAGCGCTACACCAAACGCACACAGAACATCTCCGTGGATGCCCTCGGTCACGCGCTGGAGCTTACCCAGGATGCCAGCACCACCGTTGAGGAACAACGCATCCTGCGCGGCATCGTGAAGTTCGGCAATTTCGAGGTGCGCCAGGTGATGCGCCCCCGGACCGAAGTGATCGGCTTCGACCGGGAGCTCACGTTCAAGGAACTGCTGGCCAGCATCGTGGAGTCAGGCTTTTCGCGCGTCCCGGTCTACGAGGGAACGCTGGACCGTGTGGTGGGAGTGCTCTACATCAAGGACGTGCTTCCCCATATCGGCAAGGCCGAGTTCGACTGGCACAGCCTGTTGCGCATACCGTACTTCGTGCCGGAGGGCAAGAAGCTCGACGACCTCCTGAAGGAGTTCCAGAGCGAAAAGGTGCACCTCGCCGTGGTGGTCGATGAGTATGGAGGGACCAGCGGCATCATCACCTTGGAGGACATCATTGAAGAGATCGTGGGTGACATCACCGACGAATACGACGACGAGGACCTGCTCTACAGCAAGCTCGACGATCACACGTGGGTGTTCGAGGGCAAGACACCGCTCCCCGACGTGTATCGCGTGTTGGCGGTGGATGGCAAGCTGTTCGAGGACAACAAGGGCGACAGTGGCACACTGGGTGGCTTCATCCTGGAGCTTACCGGGCGTATCCCCAAGAAAGGTGAGCGCGTGGACCTTCAGAACTACAGCTTCGTGGTGGAAGCTTCGGACAACAAGCGCGTCCGGCGTGTGAAATTGATCATGCGCGATGAGAGCACGAGTTAAGCTCCCCGCCTTATTGCTTCTGTTGGGGGCCTGTGCGGCCGACCCGGTCCCTAGGCCGCGCGGCTACTTCCGCATCGACCTTCCAGAGCCCGCCTTCAGCACCTGGACGGACAGTGCCGTGATGGCACTGGAGGTGCCTGCCGCCGCGCGCATCGCTGGCCGCGGGGCGCGTGGCGAAGCACAGTGGTACGACATCCGTTACCCCTCCTTGCGCGGTACGGTGCACCTCACATGGTCGCCGGTGGGCGATGACCTTCCGCAGCTGATCGAGGATGCACACGCCTTCAAGAACACGCACCAGAGCAAGGCGGGCGGGATCCGCTCAGAGCGTGTGGTCCGGCCGGAGGACCGGGTGTTCGGCACGATGTTCAGCGTGGAGGGCGATGTGGCCAGCCCTTTCGTGTTCTACCTCACCGACAGCACCACCAATTTCCTCTACGGTGCGCTCTACTTCGATACTCCGCCCAACGCGGACTCCCTGGCCCCGGTGACCGATCGGGTGCGTGCCGACATGAAGCACCTGGCGACTACCCTGCAGTGGCGCTGAGCGGTCTGCCACTGCGCTGCACAACGGCCAGGACAGCGGCCAATAACAGGAGGGCACCGAACTGATGTGCCACCCCTAGTGCGATGTTCACCTGGGTGAGGATGGTGAACACCCCCAGAACGAACTGAAGGACCACCAGACCGACCAACAATTGCCACATACCGGCCAGGGCGGGGGTTGCGCGATGCACGAACGCGAAGGCCACCACGGCCGCCGCCACCAACCAGGCCAGGTTGCGGTGTACGAACTGCACCCCATCGCGGTGGTGTGACAGATCGAACCACCAATCGCCGAACGCCGTCACGTTCTCCGGCATGAAGCTTCCGTTCATCAGCGGCCAGGTGTTGTAGATCCGGCCCGCGTCGAGCCCGGCGGTGAAGGCTCCCCACACGATCTGCACCAGCACCAACGCCAGCAGCCAGCGCGCCTGCCTGGCCACTGCGGTCCCATCACCGGCAAAGGCGCGCCGCCCCAGGCGTATGTCGAGCACGGTCCACAACACCAATGAGAACACGGTGAAGGCCGCCGTGAGGTGGATCGCGAGGCGGTAGTGGGATACATCGGGGTTGTCCTGAAGACCGCTGGCCACCATGAACCAGCCCAGCGCGCCCACCGTGCCACCCCCGATGAGGATGGCGAGGGTACGGGTGCGCAACCAACCGCGCAGCAGCCCACGGCGCAGAAAGAGCGCGAAGGGCCCGATGAACACCAGGCCCATCAGGCGGCCCCAGTTGCGGTGGAGGTATTCCCAGAAGAAGATCCCCTTGAACCCATCCATGTCCATGTGCTGGTTCTTCAGGGTGTATTCGGGGATCTGTTTGTATTTGTCGAAGGCCTCCTGCCACTGCTGGTCGTTCAACGGCGGCAGCGCTCCCATGATGGGCTTCCACTCGGTGATGCTGAGGCCGCTGCCTGTAAGGCGGGTGATGCCACCGATGATCACCATGCAGGCGATCAGGACAAGGCCGGTGATGAGCCAGCGAACGACGGGGCGCAGGTCGAGGGGAATGCTTCGGTCCATGAACGGTCGCAAAAGTACCAACAGCGCAGGGGCCTCAGGGTTCGCACCTGGAACGAAGAACGGGGCCGCTGGGGCCCCGTTCCATGGATCGTCGCGTGATGCGGTATCAGCTCCGCAAGATCTGCGAGAGCAGTGCCACGAGACTGGGCAGCACGGCGGGGCGCGGCAGGTAGACCTGCACAGAAGCGGCATCACCGGCCGGGGCGGAGGTGGCACCTTCAGAGCCGGAGGCCAGCACCTGGCGGGTGATGTGCACGGCCTTCACCTGATACTGACCATCGTGCAAGGCCTGGATGGCCTCGATCATCTGGGCATCGCTCACCTGGGCGGGGTCATAGGTAACGATGGCATGGTCACGTTCATCACCCTCCACGAAGGCGATCTCCGTGCCGCTGATCCCCGGCAGCTTGGCCAGCGCCTTCTTGATGGAGCCCCCGCACATCATCTCACAGCTCATGCCATCGATGGCGAGGTCGGCAGTGGTCACGGGGGTGCCCGTATTGATCACCTGGTCCGTGACCACTCGTTCGATCCCCGCAGCGGCAGCCTGCGCAGCCGCGTCCGTAATGGCTTCGGTGGTGGTGGTACCACTGCACGAACCTGCGAGCAGGGCGATGGAGAACGAAAGGGGCAGTAGATATTTCATCGCACGGTCTGGTTGAATGGATGAACGTATGACGCAGTAACGATGTTCAGGTTACAAAAGTACGTCGATCCGGATCGGAATAGCTTCGCGCCCCGGATGTCGCCCCAGCGCCCCTCCTCCCTGGTCTGGCCCCTGCTCATCACCCTGGCGCTGATCTGGGGCAGTTCCTTCATCCTGATGAAGCGCGGCCTCTATGCTGATGGCGTGCCGATGTTGAGCCCCTGGCAGTTGGCCACCGTGCGGCTGGGGGTGGCCTGGCTGGCGCTTTCCCCGTTCCTGCTGCGGCATAACGCCTACCTGCGCAGCCACTTCTGGCCGCTGTTGGGCGCCGGTCTGTTGGGCAATGGCATCCCGGCGTTCCTGTTCGCCACGGCACAGAGCCGCATCGACAGTTCCCTTTCGGGCATGTTGAACAGCCTGACACCCTTGATGACCCTGTTGGCCGGATTGCTGCTCTTCGGAACCCGCGTGCGCGGCATCCATGTGATGGGCATCCTCCTGGGTCTGCTGGGTGCCGCCGGGTTGATCCTGGTGGCACGCGATGGCGGCCCGCTGGAAGTGAACGCCTACGCGCTGCTGCCCGTGCTGGGCACCGTCTGCTATGGCCTCAGTGGCAACATCGTGAAGCGCCACCTGTACAGCCTGCCACCCATCGCCACCGCTGCGCTGGCCCTCACCTTCGTGGGCCCCGTGGCGCTGCTGCTGGCGGCCGGCAGCGGCCTGGACGATACGCTGACCCATGTGCCGGGCGCCGGGAAGGCACTGGGCTTCGTGGTGCTGCTGGCGGTGATGAGCTCAGCGCTGGCCCTGGTGCTGTGGAACATGCTGTTGCAACACACCTCGGCCCTGCGCGCCTCCTCGGTCACCTACCTGATGCCGGTGGTGGCCATCGGCTGGGGACTGCTGGACGGCGAGGTCATCGGGCTGCGGGAGCTGGGGATGATCGCATTGGTGCTGAGCGGTGTGTACATTGTGAGCATAGCCGAGCGTGGCCGGTGAAGAGGCTTGGCCGCCGTGGCCCATCTTTGCAACATGTACCAAGGCCAGAAGGTGATCGTGGTGCTGCCCGCCTACCGGGCCGCCCTCACGTTGAAGCAGACCTACGAGGAGATCCCCTTCGACCTGGTGGATGATGTGGTCCTGGTGGATGACAAAAGCCCGGACAACACCGTGGAAGTGGCTCGCCAGCTGGGCATCCGGCACGTGGTGGTCCACGACGTGAACAAAGGCTACGGCGGCAATCAGAAGAGCTGCTACGACAAGGCCAAGGAACTGGGGGCGGACATCGTGGTGATGCTCCATCCTGATTATCAATACACACCGAAGCTGCTGGCGAGCATGATCACCTTGATCGGCAACGGCGTATACCCCGTGGTGTTCGGCTCGCGCATCCTGGGTGGCGGCGCGCTGAAGGGCGGCATGCCCCTCTACAAGTACGTGGCCAACCGCGTGCTCACCCTCACGCAGAACCTGTTGATGGGCCAGAAGCTCAGCGAATACCACACCGGCTACCGCGCCTTCCACCGCAGCGTATTGGATGCCTGTCCGTACCATCAGTGCTCCGATGATTTCGTCTTCGACAACCAGATGATCGGACAGATCTTCTGGAAGGGCTTTGAGATCGCCGAGATCACCTGTCCCACCAAGTACTTCGACGAGGCCAGCAGCATCAACTTCAGCCGCAGCATGACCTACGGCTTCGGCGTGTTGAACGTCAGCTTCCGCTACTTCCTGGCGCGCACCGGCCTGGTGGGCTGGTCATTGTTGGGCGATCGCCGCTGAACCGCCATGCTCCCCTCACGCGGCCAGATCCAGTTCCTCATCATCGCTGCGGCGGCGCTGCTCTTCGTGCCGGGTCTGGGAACCGTTCATCTGTTCGACTGGGACGAGATCAACTTCGCGGAGATCGCACGGGAGATGCTGGCCACGGGCGACTGGTCCCGGCCGCAGATCGACTACCGGCCCTTCCATGAGAAGCCTCCGCTCTTCATCTGGCTCCAGGCACTGAGCATGAAGGCCTTCGGCGTGGGCGAGTTCGCTGCGCGTCTGCCCAACGCGATCAACGGTGTGCTCACCCTGTTGCTGCTCTTCCGCATCGGCGACCAACTGCGGGGCCGGGTATTCGGCATGATGTGGGCGTTGGCCTATGTGGGCTCCATCCTTCCCCACCTATATTTCCGCAGCGGCATCATCGATCCCTGGTTCAACCTGTTCATCTTCCTGGGGCTGCACGCGCTCATCACCCTTGTGCAACGCGATCCCACGCGCCACCCCGAGGCGGTGAACGGCCGGCGCGACACGCACGCCTGGCTGGCAGGTCTCTTCCTGGGGCTTGCCGTGCTTACCAAAGGCCCGGTGGGCGTGCTCATACCCGCGCTGGTGCTCGGCGTGTACTGGGCCATGGCGCGCTTCCGCACCATCCTGCGCTGGCGGCGCATCGCCATCATCAGTGGGGCCACCGTGCTCACCATCGCCACCTGGGGCCTGTATGATCTGATGCGGAACGGGCCGGAGTTCATGGTGGCCTTCTTCTGGCGCCAGGTGGCCATGCTCACCACCGAGGATGCGGGTCATGGCGGCTTCTTCGGTTATCACTTCGTGGTGCTGCTGCTCGGGTGCTTTCCGGCCTCCGTGTTCGCCCTGCAGGAGTTGCTACGGCCCACGCGCAGCGGTGATGCGGGCCACAACGACCATCGTCGCTGGATGGTGATCCTCTTCTGGGTGGTGCTCATCCTCTTCAGCCTGGTGAAGACCAAGATCGTCCACTACAGCAGCCTGGCCTACTTCCCGCTCACCTACCTCGCGGCGCTGCAATTGGAGCGCATCTGGAAGAAGCGCGATGCCTTCGGTTGGAGCCGCTTCCTGCTCGGGGGCCTCGGCTCCCTGATAGCAGGCATTTTCATTGCGGCACCCTTCCTCGGCATGCACATCGAACGGCTCAAGCCGCTCCTCGCCCAGGACCCCTTCGCGCAGGCCAACCTCGACGCGGCCGTGGTATGGACCGGCGCTGAAGCACTGGCAGGCTTGCTGCTGCTGGGCGCGCTGCTCTCCGGGCATTGGTTGCACGGACGCCTGCGCTATCGCGAAGCACTGCTGGTGGTGTTCGGCGGTGGGGCGCTGTTCGTCACCACCACCCTCTTCTTCTTCATCAACCGCATCGAAGGCTATTCGCAGCGGGCGGCCATCGACTTCTTCGAGGCACGACAGGGCGAACGCTGCTACGTGATCACGAAGAACTACAAGAGCTACGCGCACCTGTTCTACACCAGCAAACCCCCAGTGACCGACCCGCGTGCGCACAACGAGGAGTGGCTGCTGTACGGCGACATCGACCGGCCGATCTACGTGGTATGCAAGATCACCGCAGCGGAAGAAGTGGCGGCCATCCGCACCTTGCAGGAAGTAGGGCGAAAGAACGGGTTCGTGTTCTTCAAGCGGGAACCACAGATGCCCTGACCGCACGCAGCGTTCACTCCATTGGACCTCCACCTTCGCAGCATGGACCTTTCCCACATCCTCACCCACCTCGGCGAAGACCGGGAACGCGGCTACGACGCGGTCGTTCCACCCATCGTGCAGAGCGGCAACTTCACCTACCCCACTGTGGCTGCGATGCGCGCCACCGTGCAGCAGGAGATGGAACGTCCGCTCTACACGCGCGGCTTCAATCCCACCGTGGGCATGCTGCGCCAGAAGCTCGCGGCACTGGAGCATGCCGAGGATGCCCTCGTCTTCAGCAGTGGCAGTGCCGCCATCGCCGCAGCTGTGATGAGCTTCGTGAAGGCCGGTGATCACATCGTATGTGTGGAGAAGCCCTACAGCTGGACGAAGAAGCTGCTAGTGGAACTGCTGGAGCGCTTCCAGGTGACGCACACCTTCGTGGATGGCACCGATGCGGAGAACTACCGCCGCGCCATCACGCCGAACACCACGTTCTTCATCACTGAAAGCCCCAACTCGCTCACCTTCGAGCTGCAGGACCTGGCGGCCGTTGCGGCGATCGCGAAGGAGCACGGCATCATCACCTTGTGCGACAACAGCTTCAGCAGTCCGCTGTTCCAGAACCCCATCGACATGGGCATCGATCTGGTGGTGCACAGTGGCACGAAGTACCTCAATGGCCACAGCGATGTGGTGGCGGGTGTGCTGGCGGGCAGCGCCGCGCACATCCGGCAGGTGATGAGCCGGGAGTTCATGACCCTGGGCGCGGTGCCCTCACCCCACGATGCCTGGTTGCTGCTACGCGGCCTGCGGACGCTGGAACTCCGTGTGAACCGAAGTGCGGATAGCGCAGCGCGTGTGGCCCGCTTCCTGGAGGCACATCCCAAGGTGAAGCGGGTGTACTGGCCGGGTCTGGAGAGCCATCCGCAACATGCGCTCGCAACGCGCCAGATGAAGCGTGTGGCCGGACTGATGAGCATCGAGCTGAACGCACCCGACGAGGCTGCGGTGGAACGCTTCTGCGACGGGCTGCGGCGCTTCCTCATCGCCGTGAGCTGGGGCGGCT
>CAYZBO010000087.1:0-12878 GCA_964476665.1 uncultured Chryseobacterium sp.
CAGGAAGGCGTAGTTCAGCGCCACTTCCTTGAGCACCTCGAAGCGGCCTGAGGCGCCGCCGTGGCCGGCATCCATGTTGGTGTGCAGCAGGATGGGCGCAGGGCCTTGGTGGTTCTTGCGCAGGCGGGCCACCCACTTGGCGGGTTCCCAGTACTGCACCTGGCTGTCGTGGAAGCCGGTGGTGACCAGCAGCGCGGGGTAGGCCTGGCGCTTCACGTTATCGTAGGGCGAATAGGCCAGCATGCGGTCGTAGGCCTCCTTCTCCTTGGGGTCGCCCCACTCGTCGAACTCGCCGGTGGTGAGGGGGATGCTCTCATCGAGCATGGTGGTGACCACGTCCACGAAGGGCACGGCGGCCACCGCGGCCTTCCAGCGGTCGGGGCGCATGTTCACCACGGCGCCCACCAGCAGACCACCTGCGCTGCCGCCGTAGCAGAACAGGCGCTTGGGGTCGGCGTAACGCTCCTTGTCCAGATGGTCGGCCACATCGATGAAGTCCGTGAAGGTGTTCATCTTGTGCTCCATCTTGCCGGTCTCGTACCATTCGCGCCCCATCTCCTCGCCGCCGCGGATGTGGGCGATGGCGAAGATGAAGCCGCGGTCAAGCAGGCTGAGGCGCGCGCTGCTGAAGGTGGGCTCGGTGCTGTTGCCGTAGCTGCCGTAGCCGTAGAGGAGCAGTGGGGCGGTGCCGGTGCGCGGGGTGCCCTTGCGGTACACGATGCTCACGGGGATGCGCACGCCATCGCGGGCCGGTGCCCAGATGCGCTCGCTGGCGTACTGCTCGGGGCTGAAGCCGCCCACCACCTCCTGCTGCTTGAGCAGGGTGCGCTGCAGGGTGTTGAGGTCGCACTCGTACACGCTGTTGGGCGTGGTGAGGCTGGTGTAGCCGTAGCGCAGGGTGTCGGTGTCCCACTCGGGGTTGGTGCCGGTGTAGGCCACGTAGGCGGGGTCGTTGAAGGGGATCTCCTGCTCGGCGCCGGTGCTGAGGGTGCGGACGCGCAGGTGCGAGAGGCCCTCGCGGCGTTCGCTGATCACCAGGTGGTCGCGGAAGGTGTCCACATCCTCCAGCAGCACGCTGTCGCGGTGGGCGATGACCTCCTGCCAGCTGCGCTTGTCGCGGGTGCTGCCTTCGGCACAGCGCATGAGGCGGAAGTTGGTGGCCTTCCAGTTGGTGAGGATGTACCAGTGGCCGGGCTGGCCGTTGTGGGCGGGCACGTGCATTGCGCTGTGCTCGTGCTCCTCCTCGCGGGGCAGGAACACCTGGAAGGTGCCCAGGGGCTCGTCCACGGGCAGGAAGAGGTGTTCGCTGCTGAGGGTGCTTTCGGTGGTGATCATCACGAAGCGGTCGCTGCGGCTGCGGTACACATCGCAGCTGAAGGCGGGGTCGCGCTCCTCGAAGACCACCACGTCGCTGGCGGGATCGGTGCCCAGGCGGTGGCGGTAGATGCGGTAGCTGCGCAGGGTGCTGTCCTTGCGGGCGTAGAACACAGTGGCGGGGTCGGCGAAGGCGCAGCCCCCGGCGGTGTTGGTGATGACATCGGGCAGGTCAGTGCCGGTGGCCAGGTCGCGGAAGCGCAGCTCGTACTGCCGGCGGCCCACCTTGTCCACGCTGTAGCCCACGATGCGGTTGTCGGGCGCCACCTCGAAGTCGCCCAGGTCGAAGTAGGGGTGGCCTTGGGCGAGCTCGTTCTCGTTGAGGAAGTCCTGTTCCGGGGCACCGGCCTTGTCCGCCCGGCGCACGTGGATGGGGTACTCCTTACCCTCCTCGTAGCGGTAGTGGTACCAATAGCCGTTCTCGCGGTAGGGCACGCTGAGGTCGTCCTCCTTCAAGCGGCCCTTCATCTCCTGGAAGAGGGTGTTGCGGAGGTCCTTCACGGGGGCGAGGGTGGCCTCGGTGTAGCGGTTCTCGGCCTCGAGGTAGGCCACCACCTCGGCGGTGTGGGCATCGGGCTGGGCGGCGTTGCGCTGGGCCTCGGTGAGGCGCATCCAGTGGTACTCGTCCGTGCGGGTGTGGCCGTGGGCGGTGAGGGTGAAGGGCTTCTCGGCGGCCACGGGGGGCTGCAGGGCGGTGTCGGTGGACATGGGCTGGGGGCTGTTCTGGCAGCCTGCGGCGATCAGGGCCAGCAACGGGGTGATGGCGGCGGCGCGGGGGAACATGGGGGCGAAGGTACTCGCGTAGCTGCGCGGGTCGACGACCCGCGCAGCTACGCCAGCACCTGCTGCAACACCCCGGGCGAACGCAGCTCGCCGAGGCCATCGATGTGGAGGCGGTAGTAGAGCAGCAGGTGGTCCAGCAGGTCGCGGCGGAGGGGGCTGGGGAGGGGGTGTGCGGGGGCCTGGTGCAGGGGCAGGGGCAGCAGGGTGGCGAGGGCTGCGCTGAGGGCGGGGGGCAGGGTCTGGCCGTGCTGGGGGGCGCCGCTGGTGAAGTGCCCTTCCTTGAGGTCGAAGCGGTCCTCGCCGGGCATCGGAGGTTCGGGCATGAAGCCGAGCTCGCCGCTGAGCTGCAGGAGGAACTGCAGGGGGAAGTGGGCCAGGTCGTCGCGGCTATCGAGCTGTTCCACGGCCTCCTCCAGGAAGCCGTAGAGCTGGGGGTCGGCCGCTTCGCCGCGCAGGAGCTTCACCAGCACCTCCTGCACGAAGAGGGCCACGGCGGCGCGCACCGGATCGAAGGGGATGCGCACGTAAGGCCGTTCCACCCGCAGGTCGCGCAGCACCAGTAGATCGCGGTCGCTGCGTTCATCGGCCACCAGCTCCACCCGGGTGAGGGCCTGGAGGGCGGCTTCGGAAATGCCCCCCTTTCGGGCCACGCGCACCACGTAGGAGCGCAGGCCGTACTGCTCGGTGAAGGCCTTCAGGATGAGGCGGTGGTCCGCATGGCGGATGGTGCGCAGCACCAGGGCACGGGTGGTGGTGAGCATGGGGGTAGTGGCGGCTCAGCGCACCACCAACACCTTGGTGTTGCACTTGCTGGTGCCGAACTGATCGGCCACGAACACCATGTAGACCCCGGTGCTGACCTTGTTGCCCTCCATGTCTGTGCCGGGCCACAGGGCCTGTCCGCCGAGGCTGGTGGTGCGGTACACGAGGTTGCCGGCGATGTCGGCCACCTTCACCTCGCTGTCGCGCATCAGTCCGCTGATGGCCACCGGGCCGCTGTAGCCGGGCTGCACGGGGTTGGGAAAGACCGTGGCGCATTCGTTGATATCACCGCCCTCGGTGGCATCGCTGCGGAAGCTGACGATGCCCCGGTCCGTGGCCACGAACACCTCCCCGCTGATGGCCTCGATCGTGATGGCGTAGATGGTGTTGCTCGGCAGCGGACTGTTGTCCATGGTGAAATGGCGGAGCTGGGTGCGGCCATCGGGGCTCACAAGGAACACGCCTCCGGTCTGGGTGCCGATCCACTTGCGGTTGGCGCCGTCCACTTCGATCGCGCTCACCGCCTCGGTCTCCAGCAGGTACTGGAAGTTGCCGTCCTGCTCCAGGAGGATCTGCTGGGCATCGAAGCCGCTGCTGTTGAAGACCGCATCGGGCGTGTAGAAGACAGCGACGCCCTTGCTGGTACCCACCCAGATCTGCTGTTCCTTGTCCTCGGCCACGCAGTACACGTCCGGCGCCGGCAGACCGCCTGCACCCTCCACATTGGTGAGGAGCTTGTAGCGGTCGTCGCTGGTGTTGTCCAGGGTGCCGCCATCGTCGAAGACGAACATGGAGTTGCCGCGCGGGCGCACGATCCATTTGTAGCCGTTGCTGGCTGCCAGGATGTTGGTCATGAGCAGGTTGCCGGCCAGGAGCGTCCCTGGAGAGAAGGCGTACCACGAGCCGCTCCGGGTGCGCACACAGATCGGCGCGGCGGACCAGGGGTTGGTCATCCAGAGGTTGCCGGCGGCATCATGGTCCATGCCGCCCACGTTGCAGCGCCCTTCGAAGCCGAGGATGTCCAGCCCAAGCGCGCTGTTGTCGGCGTTGTAGATGGTGGTGGGCACGCCGTTGCGTACTTCGATGAGGCCATCGTCCCAGCTGCCGTACCAGGTGAGGTCGGGGTCGTTGGGGTCCACGGCCACGGCCACGATGTCGTTCACCTCGGCTCCGTAGCTATTGGCGCCATTGAGCAGCAACGCACTGGTGGTGCCGTCCACGGTGGTCCATTCACCGTTGCGCCGCATGTGCACGCCTTCCTTGAGGAATTCGTTGGTGTAATTGCCGGCCATGGCGCCGGAGGCCACGAGCACCACACCCTGTCCGCTGGCCAGCGACCACGTGTTGGCCCGCTTGGGTCCATTGGGGAAGGCGGGCAGCTGCCGACCGTTGGTGAAGCGCACCAGGCCCCAGCCACCATCGGCGATCCAGAGATCGCCCAGGGTGCCGGCCACCTGCGCCGGGCGGGCCGGCGCGTTGAGGTCCGGGTACCAGTCCACATAGAACAGGGAGCCGGGCGCTTCGTCGAAGAGGTTGGCGCCGTAAACGTCCAGGTTGTTGCCGTGCGCCACCAGCACGTACTGGCCATCGCGGCTCACGTCCACCGAAGTGTTGGCCCGGTCAAAGAAGGGAGCGAAGCGCTGCCAGGTGTTCTCGGGGGACAGGATGAGCAGGGTGTCGCGGGTGCCTTGTGCGCTCTTGTAATTGAGCAGCAGCCTTCCCTGGAAGGAGGCGAGCTCATCAAAGGGGCCTTCTGCGACGTTGCCGCCCATGTCCGTCCGAAGGCGCCAGTTGGTGAAGGCCGCCAGGTTGGGCTCGTTGCGCGATGCCACGAACAGCCCGGTGGAGGTAGCCGCGTAGATGGAATCGTTGTGGAACGCGATGTCGCGCACCTGCACCTGGGACCCGTTGGGGCCGATGCGCCACGTGTCACGCACCTCCTTGCGGGCAAGGTCCACCACCACGATGCCGAAGCCACAGGCCAGGTAGGCGCGGGTGTCGTCGAAGATGACGGCGTTCACCGCCTTGTCGCCGAGCAGGTTGCTGCGTTTGATATCGCCCAGGTTGGTGGCCGTGCGCCCCTGGATGAGGTCGAGGTTGCCGTTGCTGTAGTGTACCACCAGCATCGACAACGGCTCGTTCCACGCCAGGCCACGGATGCCCACGTCACTGAGCACGTTCACCTTGGAGAGCTTCTCGGTCTCGCCGCTGGCCGGGTCGTAGCTGAAGAGGCTGTTCTCCGTGGCCGCGTAGACCCTGCCACCGCCCTGCACCACGGCCACACACTGGCGATAGGGGAAATGGTCCTGCCACTCCCCGATGGCCACCTCGCTCTGCGCCTGGGCACGGTGGAGCAGCAGGAGGGTGGCAAGTGCGAGCAGGGGTCGGAAGTGCTTCATGGACGGGTGACTGACGGTGCTTACAACGCAGCGAGCGGGCGATCGGTATGGCGCGCACGAGCGTGGATACAAAGATGGGCCACGAAAGGCTGCCATCGTCCCGCCCCAGATGCACGAACGCCCCGGAGGTCCGGAGCGTTCGCTGAGGTCGCGTGCGGATTCGAACCGCAGTAGCAGCTTTTGCAGAGCTGTGCCTAGCCACTCGGCCACGCGACCCTGTTGGGGGCTGCGAAGATAGGAGGATCGGGCGATCGTGATGCGTGGGGGGTGCGAGGGGTGTGGGATGAGGCTGGGCCTTCAGCCCTCCCCTTATCCACGCCGGAGAGCAATGGCCCCTGGCGTTGCCATGGGCGGGCATGAGGTCGGGCCGTTGGCCCTCGGCGAGCGGGGCTGCAAGCGGATTCCTCGTACCAGGACCACATCATGCGCATGCGGGACGGAGTTCATTGCCGTCCATGCACGTTCAGTCCCGGTTGAACAAGGGGGGGCATGGCACCGGATGGGCCGGGCCTTCAGCCCTCCACCGTGTACGCGCTCTCCGCCACATCACCGTTGATGGGCGGGCGCTCCTTCACCACCCGCACCCGCCAACGGAACGCCGGGTCCCACTCATGGCGCAGGGCCTCCCAGATGCGCCGTGCCACATGCTCGATGAGGTCGGCACGAACGGCCATCTGCTCCTGCACAATGGCGGTCACGCGGCCATAATCCACCGCATCGGCCAGGCGGTCGTGCAGCTCGGCACGCTCCATGTCGCCCTGCACGCTCACATCCACGCGGAAGTGCCCGCCGATGCGCGCCTCCTCCGCCAGGCAGCCGTGGTAGGCGAACACCCGGATGCCGTTGACCTCCATCAGGCCCATGCGCGGCAGTGATCGAGACCGGCCTGCAGGCGCAGCGCAACCTCCTCCCGGCCCAGCAGCACGCTCACCTCGAACATGCCCGGACCCTGCATGCGGCCCGCCACAAAGAGGCGGTAAAGCGGCATCAACTGCCCCACTTTCATGGAATGTTGCTGCAGAACATCATTGAAGGAGCGTTCCAAAGCAGCTGCATCCCAGCTGGCCACACCCCCGAGCCGGGCGATGTAGTCCGCCAGGGCCGGCGCTGCTTCGGGCTTCCAGCGCTTGCGCAGCTCTTCTTCGGCACCGGCATTGCCTGCCAGGGGCGAACCACTGGTGAAGAGGTAGGCACCCTCGAGCATGTCCTCCGGGAAGGTGGCCCGCTCCTTGAGCAGCGTGGCGGCCGCCGTGGCACGCTCCACCGTGGTGCTGATGCCGCGCTCCTGCAGCAGGGCCAGCAACTGGCCGCCCAGGACGGCATCGGGCTGCATGCGCAGGTACTGCTGGTTGAACCACTTGGTCTTGTCCGGATCGAAGCGGGCGCCGCCCTTGTGCACACGCTCCAGGTCGAAGTGCGCGATGAGCTGGTCGCGGGTCATGAGCTCCAGGTCGCCGCCGGGGTTCCAGCCCAGCAGGGCGAGCATGTTCACGAAGGCGTCCGCGTAGTAGCCCCGCTCCCGGTAGCCGCTGCTCTTCTCGCCGCTGGTGGGGTCGGTCCAGTTGAGGGGGAACACCGGGAAACCCAGGCGGTCGCCATCGCGCTTGCTGAGCTTGCCGTTGCCATCGGGCTTCAGGATCAGCGGCAGGTGGGCGAAGGCGGGGCGCTCCCAACCGAAGGCCTCGTAGAGCAGCACGTGCAGCGGCGCACTGGGCAGCCACTCCTCGCCGCGGATCACGTGGGTGATGCGCATGAGGTGGTCGTCCACGATGTTGGCCAGGTGGTAGGTGGGCATGCCATCGCTCTTGAAGAGGACCTTGTCGTCGATGTTGGCGCTCTGCACCACCACCCAGCCGCGGATGAGGTCCTCGAAGCGCACCTCCTGGTGGCGCGGCACCTTCAGGCGGATCACATGCTCATCGCCCCGGGCCAGCCGCTCCTGCACATCGCTGGCGCTCAGGGTGAGGCTGTTCTTCATGTGCTCACGCGTGATGGCGTTGTAAGCAGGCGAGGCCGATCCGGCGGCCTTCAGGCGCTCGCGCATGGCCTCGAGCTCCTCGGGCGTGTCGAAGGCGTAGTAGGCCTTGTCGGCCGCGATGAGCTGATCGGCGTACTGCTTGTACAGGGCCTTGCGCTCGCTCTGGCGGTAGGGGCCATCGGGCCCGCCGGTCCAGGGGCTCTCATCGGGGGTGAGGCCGCACCAGTCCAAGGCCTCGCGGATGTACTCCTCCGCACCGGGCACGAAGCGGGCCTGGTCGGTATCCTCGATGCGCAGCAGGAACTGGCCGCCGTGCTTGCGGGCGAAGAGGTAGTTGTAGAGGGCCGTGCGCACACCGCCCATGTGCAGGGGGCCGGTGGGGCTGGGGGCGAAACGGACGCGGACGGACATGCGCGGTGCGGGTTCGGGGGAACAGGGACAGGCGCCTCACGCGCCGGGGGCGCGAAGGTAAGCGGGGGCTGCGTGACGCGGGCTCAGCGCAGCTGCACACCCTTCAGCAGCAGTCGCTGCCAGGCCGTATTGGCGCGCAGGTACTCCTTGATGGCCGGGTTGGTGGGCACCAGCTTCCAACCCTTGTCCTCCACGTGGGTGAGGACCTTCTCCATGAGGGCACCGCGCACCCCGTGCTGCTCCAGGTCCTTGGGTACATCGATGCTGGTGAGGAAGATGCGGTCTCCATCACGGTCATACTCCACGCGTGCGCGCTGTCCGTCCACGCGCAGCACGAACTGCCGCGCATCGGATTCGTCGTTCAACTCCAGGGTGGAGAGGTCGATGGGTGCGTCCTTTTTGGCCATGGGGCGGCAAAGGTACCGCTCCACCGGCCATCACACCAACCCGCACACCCCCTCCCCGATGTCGTACCTTGGTGGACCATGGAACCCCTGCGCAGCATCCTCCCCTGGTCGGCCCTGCTGCTGGCGGGTCGGCTTGCCGCCCAATGCGGCCCCTGCACACCCGACACTACCTGCCTGGCGGATCCGCCCTTCCCCACGGTGTGCCCCGAGATAGCGCCCCAGGGACAGGTGGGCGTGCCCTACGACGAACAGCTCACCTTCTGGATACCGCCGGTCTTCACCGACCCCAATACCGGCTTCTCGGTGAGCGTGCAGGAGGTGCGCGTGACCAGCGTGACCGGTGTGCCGCTGGGCCTGAGCTACGAGACCGACTCCCCTGACCAGGTCTATTACCCGCAAGTGGCCCCACATGGTTGCGTGCGGGTGTGCGGCACGCCCTTGTCACCCGGCACCTTCACCGCCTCGGTCAGCGTGGATGCCGATGTGCTGCTGGGCACCGTGGCGCTCACCGTGCCCCAGAGCCTGGGCTTCAGCCTCACCGTGATGCCCGGCACCGGCGGCAACAGCGGCTTCTCCTTCAGCCCCCTCGGAGGCTGCGCGCCGCTCACCGTGGACCTGCAGGCCCTGATCACCGGGGCCGGGCTGCAACCGGCTTACGCATGGACCTTTCCGGGCGGCACCGCCAGCGGACAACAACTGCAGCTGACCCTGAACGACACTGGCACCACCGTGGTGGACCTGCACACCGAGCTGCGCGCACTCCGCCTGGAGCGCCTCACCGTGAACAGCGTGAACACCGACTGGTGCGGCGATGTCGAGGAGCCGCTCCTGCTGGGCCAATGCATCGGCGCGCCCGACCTGTTCTTCACCTGGAACGACGCGGCCGGCAATACCTACACCGCCCCCATCGACAACGATGCGTTCAGCACCACGTGGAACGAATTGGAGGTGCTGCTCAGCGCGCCCCCCTATCAGCTCACCCTCATCGACAAGGACCCCTTCTTCGATGGGGATGACACCCTTGGTGTCTTCACCATCACGGCCGACGCCGCGGGTGTGTATCCCTTTGCCCAAGGTGCCACGCAGGGCAGCCTCGAAGTGGCGCTCGTCACCGTGCAGTCCTTCGACCACCAGGACAGCATCGTGGTGCTACCACCGTTCCAACCTGCACTGGTGCTGGATACGGACGGCAACACCCTGTGCGTGGACGTCGCCGACCCGCTCAGCGTGAGCTGGAGCCTGAACGGTGCGCCCTTTGCCGCCACGGACTCCTGTGTGCCAGCCCTCAACGGGGCCTGGAGCGTGACCGTGGTGAACGCGCAGGGCTGCGTGGCGACCCTCACGGGCGAACTGCCGGGCGTGGGTGTGCGCGAGCTGCCGTGGGGCCGCCCCCGCATGCAGCCCCAACCAGCCACCGATGCGGTGACCCTGGTGTGGGACCGCGCCCCCGGGCCCAACGCCGTGCTGGTGGGAACGGACGCGCAAGGGCGGGTATGGATGCGGCGCAACCTGGCCGACCTGCGCGCAGGCGAACCGCTGCACCTCGACCTCCGTGGCCTGGCCGCGGGCGTGCATGTGCTGCGCTTGCAGGGCGATGGGTTCCGCGCGAGCTGGCCTTTGCTGGTGACCCCCTAGAGCCGCTTGGGATAACGCGACCGTCCGCTATCTTGGCCTACGGACGTTGCCCCAACGCACCGCCACCCTCGCATGTCCTCTTCGCTGCGCGCCCTGTTGCTGCTGCCTTTCCTGCTCCTGCTCCACGGCCTGCGTGCGCAGTGCCCCGGCTGCAACCCCGACCTCAGTTGCGTGTCGGAACCCGCCTTCCCCACGCTCTGCCCCAGCGCCCCGCCCGACGCCACCGCCGGTGAAGCCTACCAGGCCGACCTCACCTTCTGGCTGCCCCCCACCTTCACCGATGCAGGCAGTGGCATCACCGTCAACTTCCTGCAGATGACCGTCACCGGCGTGCAGGGCCTGCCCTTCGGGCTCAGCTTCGAGACCAACGCCCCCGGCAGTGTGTACTTCCCCCAGCAGAACGCCTACGGCTGCGCGCGGGTCTGCGGCACCCCATTGGCACCCGGCACCTTCCCCATCACCATTGCGGTGCTCGCTTCGGTGGAGGCCGGTGGCTTCAACCTGGATGTGCCCCAGACCTTCAGCCTGCTGCTGAACGTGCTGCCCGGCAGCGGTGGCAACAGCAGCTTCACCTACGGCCCCACCGCCGGCTGCGGCAGCGTTACCACCAGCTTCGAGGCCCTCATCGATGGCAGCCCGCTGATCACCACCCACCTCTGGGACCTGGGCAACGGCAGCACCAGCACCGCCGCCATCCCACCCCCCCAGACCTACAGCACCCCCGGCATCCACGTCATCAACCTGCAGACCACCCTCAGTGCCTTGGTGCTGGACACCCTGGTGCTCACGGGCGTGAACGGCAACTGGTGCGGCGATGTGGAGGAGCCCGAGGTGCCCTTCGGCGGCTGCATCGGCGACCCTGACCCCTACTTCGTGCTCACCGACGGCAGCGGCAACACCTACACCAGCAGCGTGGTGGACAACAGCACCACGGCCACGTGGGCCGGGCTGGGCCTGGTGCTCAGTGCGCCCCCCTACTCCATCAGCTTCTACGATGAGGACCCCATCAGCCCGGACGACCTGCTGGGCACCTACAACCTGCCCGCGGGCAGCAGTGGCACCGTCTTCTTCAACGTGACGGGCGGCACCACGGGCAACCTGCGCATCGGGCTGCAGGTGCAACAGAGCTTCAGTGATACCGACACGGTCATTGTGTTCGCTGTGCCGGAGATGACCCTGCTGGCGGACTCAGCTACCGGCACCCTCTGTACCACCCCCGATGACCTGGTGAACTACCTGTGGTTCCACGATGGCGACACCGTGCCCGATGCCAACGGCCCCTGCCTTGTACCTGACAGCGCCGGCCTCTGGTGGGTGGAGGCCATCAGCGCGCAGGGCTGTAGCGCCACCAGCGACACCGCCGTGGTATGCCCCACCGTCACCATCGAGCGTGATGGCCTCACCCTCTTCGTGCCCAACGTGTTCACCTCCTACGCCTGGAGCAGCAACGGCCAGCCCATCGGCGGCGACCAGCCCTTCCTCATCGCTCCAGCGGACGGCACCTACACCCTGACGGTGACCGACGCCAACGGCTGCACGGTGACGGTGACCTATGTGCTGAGCACGGTGGGTGTGGCAGAGGTGGCGGGTGTGCGCACGCTGCCCCTATTCCCCAACCCGAACGATGGCACCTTCAACGTAGTGCTGCCGACGGGTCTTGGGGAAGCACAGGCCCGGCTCCTGGATGCCAGCGGGCGGGTGGTGCAGCACTACACGTTACGTGCTGGTGCCGAACAACAGCACCTGAGCGCCAATGCAGAGGCGGGTACGTACCTGCTGCTGGTGGAGGCGCGCGATGGGCGGCGGTGGCAGGCAAGGGTGGTGGTGGAGTGAGGGATCGGTGTAACTTCAGTATCATGACCAGCTTGCCTCTCACCACAGCGCGCGACTGCCAAGGCAACTACAGCGCAGCTTACAATGTAGTCAGCAGCATCCCACAGGAGCACGACCTGCGCAGCCCGGAGCAGCTGGAGCGCTTCCGGATGCTGGATTACATCACTTTGCTTCAGAACGCGGATAATGCGGGACGGGCTGCACATGAACTGACCACCGCCGAAGTGAACCAGTTGAAAGCGCTAAGCGATGGGCAATATGACCGTGCTGCGAACTGGATCAGCAATTTACTGTGTATGTACTACAGTCATTGCAGGCCGCCACGGACAGGTGGCGAGGTAGGAGGTGATAAACGTCTGCGAGTGCCTCCGAAGCCCACGCATTCTCAAGCGGAGAACATGATCACGCTGGCACCGAATCCGGCACAAACCTGGACAACATTGACCTTCTTCCTGCTGGATGAGCCTACGAACGGAAGGATCCTCGTGAAAGACATCGCTGGGAGAGTACTGCTCACCGTGCGTTTTGCAGGCAGGCAAGGCCAGGTGGTACTTGACACGCGTCAGCTGGCCAAGGGCACCTACACAGTGGAATGCATCACGGATGCAGGGGCACTGAAGACCGATCGATTGATCGTACAGTGATGCGGACGCTCGCGAAACGAATGGTCGCTCTGGCGACAGGAGCGATGCTTCACATGATGTTGGTCGCTCAAGCACCACTGTCATTGGATGTGACCTTCGAGTGCGACTTTAACACATGGTTTGTAAGCAGCATTCTTCCATTGGATGATGGAAGTCTTCTGGCCTCGGGGAAAATGAAATTCGGAAATGATCTGAATTTCAAGAACATGATGCGCTTCCTGCCAGATGGCACTAGGGACTTGAATTTCGCCACCAATGGAGCAGGAGGGGGAGAGATCAAGCAATGGGGTGACCAACTATATGTTGGCGTTGGCCAGGAGGTGCGGAGGTTGTACTTGAACGGGGAGATCGACTATGACTTCATTACTATGAGTACGCAGCCCTTGTACAGTGCTCTCCAAGGCGGCGACTACCACGTCTACCCCGACGGCAGCATTCTGATGAGCGGTGCGCACAGCCTGTACGACACGGCGCGGGGCTTTGTGGGCATTTACAACCTGATCTGGTTCACCAACACCGGGCACTTGGATACCACCAAGACCCACCGCTACTGCAACGGGGTGATCTACGAGATCGAGCAGCAGCCCGATGGCAAGTTCCTGTGCAGTGGTACGTGCAGCACTTATGAAGGCCAACCCGTGCGCCGTGTCTT
>CAYZBO010000088.1:0-4113 GCA_964476665.1 uncultured Chryseobacterium sp.
GCATGCAGCGCGCCTTCGGGCAGATGATCCTGGCGCCCAAGGTGAGCGCCAAGGAAGCCGAAGCCCAGGGCATGATCTGGAAGGCCGTGCCCGACAGCGAGCTGATGAACGAGGCCATGAGCCTGGCCACCAAGCTGGCCCAGATGCCCACCAAGGCCATCGCCCTCACCAAGGAGGCCCTGAACCGTTCGCAGAACACCA
This sequence comes from uncultured Chryseobacterium sp., assembly GCA_964476665.1. Classification (GTDB taxonomy): domain Bacteria; phylum Bacteroidota; class Bacteroidia; order Flavobacteriales_F; family PHOS-HE28; genus PHOS-HE28. The sequence continues at coordinate 202 of CAYZBO010000088.1, forward strand.
GCCTCGACACCCAGCTCGACCACGAGAACGAGCTGCAGAGCATCGCCGGCCGCAGCCACGATTACAACGAGGGGGTGAAGGCGTTCCTGGAGAAGCGGAAGCCGGTGTACCGCGGAGAGTAGATCGCATAAAAGCACCCGTAGCGTCGACCCACCGTGCATTGCACCACGGACCTGCCTACCGGCCGGCAGGTACACACGTCCAGAGGCCTCGGGAGAACACGGATAAGTGCGCCAAGAGACCGTGCCGAACGCCATGTTCTGATCATCTCATCATCTGATCGTCTGATCATCTGATCTGTATTCGATCTTCGCGCCCACGCCTTCGCACCAGCTTCGGCGGACCATGCATGGATAGTTCGATGACCGTCGCCGTGATCGGCGCAGGAACAATGGGCAGCGGCATTGCCCAGGTGGCCGCACAAGCCGGGCATGCGGTGGTGCTGTTCGATACCCGCCGCGAGGCCGTGGACAAGGCGCTGGCCGGTCTGCGGAAGACGCTGGACAAGCTGGTGGAGAAGGGCAGGCTCACGGCTGAACAAGCCGATGGCATCCACGGTCGCATCACCCCGGCCAGCGACCTCAAGGAGCTCAAGGACAGCGGGCTCGTCATCGAAGCCATCATCGAGGACCTCGGCATCAAGAAGAAGCTCTTCGCAGAGCTCGAAGGCATCTTGACCGCAGATGCCGTGCTGGCCACGAATACCTCTTCCCTATCGGTCACCGCCATCGCCGGAGGCCTGAAGCACCCGGAACGCATGGTGGGCCTGCACTTCTTCAACCCCGCCCCCCTACTGCCCTTGGTGGAAGTAGTGCCCGGCCTGGCAACAGATGAAGCACTCGCCCCGCGTATGACGACCCTGATGAAAGCCTGGGGCAAGGTGCCCGTGGTGTGCAAGGACACGCCCGGCTTCATCGTGAACCGCGTGGCACGGCCGTTCTATGGCGAGGCCATCCGCATCTACGAAGAGGGCATCGCTGACATGTCCACCATTGATGCGGCCATGAAGAGCGCGGGCTTCAAGATGGGGCCCTTCGAGCTGATGGACCTGATCGGCAACGACATCAACTTCACGGTGACGAAGACCGTGTGGGAGGCCTTCTTCTACGACCAACGGTACAAGCCGAGCTTTACGCAGCAACGTCAGGTGGAGAGCGGCAGGTTGGGGCGTAAGAGCGGGCGTGGTTACTACAGCTATGATGCCAACGGGGCGATCATCGCATCGTCTCGGACCTCCGCAGGGTCTCTCTCAGAGGACCCTGCGGGATCACTTGGTCACGCAGGGTCCCTTCGTGCCTCAGGAGACCCTGCGGAGGTTTCGTCTCTCGCTGAGGACCCTGCGTTACGTGTCAAGACCGCAGGGTCCCCTCCTTCGTCGGGAGACCCTGCGGAGGTTTCTCAAGTGATCGTGGAACGCATCCTGGCCATGCTCATCAACGAGGCGGCTGATGCGCTCTTCTGGCAGGTGGCCAGCGCCACCGACATCGACCTGGCCATGACCAAGGGTGTGAACTACCCCAAGGGCCTGTTGGTCTGGGCGGAGGAAAAGGGCGCGGCCTATTGGCTGGGTGTGCTGGAGCAACTGCAAGCGGAGTATGGGGAGGACCGCTACCGCCCCTCTCCCCAGTTGCGAAGGATGGCCGCCCGTTGAGCGTGTGTGTCGCAGACCGATCGTTCAAAACTCGACGATCGTTTTTGTTTCCATGGAAAGTTTTTGTTTACCTTTGCGGCCCAACACAACTCCTCTAGTACGACCATGAAAGCCCTTTCCCTCTCCGTTGCTGCGTTCGCAGTACTTTCCATTGTAGCCTGTGGCCCGAGCGAGGCTGAGACCGCCGCCGCCAAGGAAAAAGCCACCGCTGACAGCCTGGCCGCCCTCGCCGCCATGGAGAAGACCTACATGGTGGACGCTGCCAACAGCACTGTGAAGTGGACCGGCACCATGCTTGGTGTGAAGAGCCACTATGGCACCGTGAACCTCACCGAAGGCAAGCTGGCCATGAAGGGTCCCCAGATCCTCGCCGGCAGCTTTACGGTGGACCTGAAGAGCATGGCTCCGCTGGACAGCGCCTATGCACCTGATGGCAGCAAGCAGGGGACCAAGGCCATGTTGATCGGCCACCTGCAGTCCGCCGATTTCTTCGCGGTAGACAGCTTCCCCACCGCCAACTTCGAGATCCTTCGTGTGGACGGCAACACCGCCTACGGCAACCTGACCGTGCGCGGCAAGACCAACGAGGAGAAGGTCACCGATGTGACCGTGACCGAGGAGAACGGTGTGGCCACCGCCAGCGGTAAGCTCACCTTCGACCGTCAGAAGTATGGCGTGGCGTGGAGCACCGGCGCCAAGGACATGATCCTCAACGACAACATTGAGCTCGACATCACCCTCACCGCCAAGGCGCTGTAAGGGGAATCGTTTGGTGAAAGGAGGGGCGGCCGCGCGAGTGGTCGCCCTTCTTCGTTCCACACATCTGCCACCGGGCCTTCCCGGCACTAGAAGCCGTCTCAAAATAGTTTTTGGCAGCGAGCCGGAGGAGTTTTGCGGCCAACCGAGGCGCGAAACCTGCCTGCCGGCCAGGCAGGCCCGCGCATAGCTGGACGCTCTGTATGGGTTGAGCAACGAAGGATGGCTGCAAAAGGCCCTGGCACAGCCCGAAGGATCATTTTGAGATGGCTTCTAGCCCACCTTGCCCAAGGCCTGCGCGAAGAACTGGTTCAGCGGCCGCATGGCCTTGTAGTGCTCCATCACTGTGGAGAGCAGCTTGGGCGAGGTGACCAGCGAAGGCGGCAGCTCGGCCATGTAATAGAATTGTTTGTTGGCGATGTACGGCTCGTCCTTCACCAACGCCTTGAACTCAGCCGGCAACACCTTGTTCCGCTCCCCTTGGATCTCGCCGAAGAGTTGCTGGAACGGCTTGGCCTGGTAAAGCTTGCGGAACTCCTTTCCATGCGTTGCGATATGCTCGCGGATCAGCTGCACGGCCTCCCGCTCGGGCATGTACTGGCCGCCATAGATGCCCACGTTCTCAGGCCCCAGTTCCAGGTAGATGCCCGCTGCGGAATGGTCGTGGCGACCGGCCCGTGAGACGATGGCGGACATGCGCGTTTTGTAAGGCGTCCTGTCCTTGCTGAAGCGCACATCACGGTGCAAGCGGAAAATGGCCTCCTTCGGGGTGATCTGCACGCCCTTGTCCACCTTGGCCACCGCCGCGATCAGGTCACCTACGAACGCCTCGAACGGCTCCTTCACGCTGCGGGTGTAGCGGGCCTTGTTGGCATCGAACCACTCCTTGTTGTTGTTGCGTGCAAGGTCCTTGAAGAAGGCATTGTAGTCTGCGGTGAACCAGGCCATCATGCTTATTTTGTCCGAAGATATCCAGCGCAGCGCATGGCACGCACACGCAGCAATGCCCCCACTCTCTTCGCGCCGTTCCACGTGGTGGTGGTCAACAGCCCCATCGGCAAGCTCTGGGTGGAGAGCGATGGCGCCCTCATCACCCGGCTCTCCTTCGATGCACTGCCCGTGCGCTCCACCAAGCCGCCTGCCGTGCTGAAGGAGGCCGAACGGCAGCTCAAGGCCTACTTCGCCGGTACCATGAAGCGGTTCGACCTGCCCGTGCAGCAGCTGGGAACGCGTTTCCAAAAGCTCGTTTGGGACGCGCTTGTGGACATCCCTTATGGAAAGACCAGGAGCTATCAGGCGATCGGTACCGCCATCGGTGGCCGGGCCATGGGTCGCACGGTGGGAAATGCCTGTGGCTCCAATCCCATCCCCATCATCGTACCCTGCCACCGGGTGATCGCCACCGATGGACTGCTCACCGGCTATGTGGGTGGTCTGTGGCGCAAGAAATGGCTGTTGGAGCACGAAGGAGCAATGCCGAAGGAGTTGTTCTGAGGGGCGGTCGA
>CAYZBO010000088.1:4213-12380 GCA_964476665.1 uncultured Chryseobacterium sp.
TGTTCGATGTTCGATGTTCGATGTTCGATGTTCGATGTTCGATGTTCGATGTTCGATGTTCGGTGTTCGGTGTTCGGTGTTCGATATTCGATATTCGGTGTTCGATGGTTTATTGTGTGGAGCGATATCATAGTTTCGGTGCTTACCAACACTCAATACGATGAGCGAGCTCCCGTTCAATGGCAAGGTCACGTCGTTCGAAGACCTAGATGCGTGGAAGAACAGCAGAGCGGTAAAACTGAGGGTGCGGGAATTGGTCCGTACGTGGCCCGATGACGAGAAATACCGCCTTACGGACCAGATCATCCGTTCTTCTCGTTCCCCTGGAAGCCAACTGGCTGAAGGATTTGGCAGGTTCTACGAGAAGGATAACGTTCGTTTCTGTAGGATCGCTCGTGGTTCGTTGTACGAAACCAAGAACCATCTCTGGGATGCACTTGATGAAGGGTACATAGACCAGAAGACCCATGAGGAAATTTGCGAACTCATTATTCGTGCTATCCAGACCGTGAATGGCTACATACGGTACTTGTTATCCATGGGGAAGCGCTATACCGTAAGCGAACCTGGCGGTCCTGACCTTGTCAGCGACCCGGACCTACCCTAGAAGCACGTGGTCGGGTGACGAACAGCGAACACCGAACACCGACGAACGACTTTCGCTCCACCCAATACCTTCGCCCCCATGTCCGATCTGGCCCAACGCGTGGTGGCCCGCATGTTCGACAATGACCCGTTCAGTCAATGGATGGGCATGGAGCGTGTGCTGGTGGAACCCGGTCGCTGCGTACTGCGCATGATGGTACGGGGCGAACACCTCAACGGCTTCGCCATCGCACATGGCGGCATCACCTATGCCCTGTCCGACAGTTGTCTGGCGTTCGCCGCCAACAGCCACGGTATCCAGAGCGTGAGCGTGGAGACCTCCATCAGTCATACCAAGGCGGTACGCGAAGGCGATGTGCTCACGGCCACCAGCCAGGAGATGAGCCTGTCGCGCAGCATCGGCATCTATCACATCACCGTTACCGACCAGCACGGCGCGACCGTCGCGCTGTTCAAGGGGACCGTCTTCCGCACCGGCAAGCCTTGGTTCCCCGAAGAAGACCGCACCACCCCATGAGCATTTCCGCCGCTTACATCATCGACGCCGTTCGCAGTCCCATCGGCAGCTTCACCGGAACCTTGTCACCTGTGCGTGCCGACGACCTTGCTGCGCATGTGATCGCTGCCTTGCTGGAGCGCCACCCGGAGCTGGACCGGGCCGCCATTGACGATGTGATCCTGGGCTGCGCCAACCAGGCCGGCGAGGACAACCGCAACGTGGCCCGCATGGCCTTGCTGCTGGCCGGGCTGCCCGTGACCGTTCCTGGCGAGACCGTGAACCGGCTGTGCGCATCAGGCATGAGCGCCGTGGTGCAGGCCGGCCGTGCCATCGCCGCCAACAACGGGGACCTCTTCATCGCCGGCGGTGTGGAGCACATGACGCGCGGTCCCTGGGTGATGAGCAAGACCAGCACTCCGTTCGGACGCGATGCCCAGCTCTTCGACTCCAGCTTCGGCTGGCGCTTCGTGAACCCGCTGATGAAGGAGCGCTATGGGGTGGACGCCATGGGCGAGACCGCTGAGAATCTCCTGGACCTGCCGCGCGAACAGGCCATCACCCGCGAGGACCAGGACCGCTTCGCACTGTGGAGCCAGGAGAAGGCTGCCGCTGCACAAGCCAGCGGACGGCTCGCTGAGGAGATCGCGCCTGTGAGCATCCCGCAACGCAAGGGCGACCCGCTGGTGTTCGCGCAGGACGAGTTCATCAAGCCGCGCACGACCCTGGAAGGGTTGGCCGGCCTGAAGCCCGCCTTCCGCAAGAACGGCTCGGTCACAGCGGGCAATGCCAGCGGCCTGAACGATGGGGCGGCCGCCGTATTGGTGGCAGGCGACAACGCGGTGCGCGACCATGGGTTGAAGCCCCTCAGCCGCATCGTGAGCAGTGCTGTTGTGGGTGTGGAGCCCCGCATCATGGGCATCGGTCCGGTGAACGCGACCCACCTGGCCCTGAAGCGCGCCGGACTGCGGTTGCAGGAAATGGACATCCTGGAGCTGAACGAGGCCTTCGCCGCCCAGGTGCTCAGCTGTACGCGAAGTCTTGGTGTGGCCGATGACGACCCGCGCATCAACCCCAACGGTGGCGCCATTGCCCTGGGCCACCCGCTGGGCATGAGCGGTGCGCGCCTGCTGCAGACCGCCTCCCTGGAACTGCAGCGCACCGGCAGGCGCTATGCGCTGTGTACCATGTGCATCGGAGTGGGCCAGGGGTATGCGGTGGTGCTGGAACGTTGTTGAAGGAGTTCACCCTGGCGTAACATTGCCACCATCGAGGTATTAGCTTCGCCCTCTCTGACGACTTCTCCCATGCACGTCCAGGAACAGATCAACCTCTTCATCGCCGGGCAACCCGAATGGCAACGCAAGCTGTTGGTACGGCTGCGCCAGCTCATCCATGCTGCGGACGGCGAGATCGAAGAGACCTGGCGCAGCAATGCGCCCCACTTCGAGCGCCACGGTGTGGTGGTGAGCCTCCATCCGCTGAAGACCTGTGTGAGCGTCTGGTTCCACAAGGGCGATCAACTGAAGAACGACCATGGTCTCTTCAAGCTGAGCGAGAAGGACGCCGCCCGCGAGGTGCGCAAATACAAGCTGGAGGAGGGTGATACCATCAACGAGAAGGCCTTCATGGACCTGTTGAAGCAGGCGTTGAAGCTGAACCGTCCAGCCCGGACCGAGGCCCGCAGCAAGGGGACTGCCACCCTGCCGGAGGAGTTCGCCGCCGTGCTGGAGAAGGATGCCGCCGCGCGCGGGCAATGGGAGGCCTTGAGCGAGGAGGCCCGTCAGGAGTTCGTGGAATGGGTGTGTGATTGCAGGCAGGAGGAGGCCCGCAAGCGCCGTGTTGCCAAGGCATTGGAGCTGATCCGCGCGGGGCAGCACATGGGCGACGCCTACAAGGTGAGCTGACGCCATTGGGGCCGGCCATCATACAAGGGCCCTGGCGCGCAGCGTCAGGGTCCTTGTCGTTGGAGGGCGGGGAGCCTTTTCCACCGACCATCGGCGCTGCGAGGGGACAACGGCTCCGGCACCAACGCGAAACCCCGGGGGGCTACCCCGGGGCTCACGAACTCCAGACGAACGGGTGGACCGTTCAGCCTTTCTTCTCCTGGTGACGGGCGAAACGCTTGTTGAACTTGTCCACGCGACCGGCGGTGTCCACAAGCATCATCTTACCCGTGTAGAAAGGGTGCGAGGTGTGGCTGATGTCCAGCTTCACCAGCGGGTACTCATTGCCATCCTCCCAGGTCATGGTGTCCTTCGTGTTCGCGCAGCTCTTGCCGAGGAACATGTATTCGTTGGACATGTCCTTGAACACGACCGTACGGTAGTTGGAGGGGTGGATATCCTTCTTCATGACAGACCTTCCGTTATGGGCCGCAAAAGTAAGGGAAAGATCCGGTTCCACCAACGGTGCCCCGCCACTTGTGAACAGCCGCACAATGATCGGGCCGTTCCTGCGTAGGATGTTGGCCGCTGCGGCCCATCTTTGCACGCCTTGAGAACCCTGCTCCCGCTCCTGTTGCTCGTGCTGCTCTTCGGCCCCGGCTGCCGCAAGGAGGACCTGTTCACCGACGAGGGCGGTATCTCCTTGGAATTCAGTCAGGATTCCATCCTCTTCGACACGGTCTTCACCACCGTGGGCACGGTCACCAAGCGCTTCACAGCCCGCAACCCGAACAACCGTGCCGTACGGGTGGACATCGCGCTCGAGGGCGGTGGCCCCTCCCCCTACCGCATCAATGTGGACGGCGTACCCGGCAACAGCTTCAGCGGCGTGGAGATCCTGGGCGGCGACAGCGTGTTCGTGTTCGTGGAAGCGACCTTGGGACCGGGCGGTGTCAACACCCCCTTCGTGCTCACTGACCACGTGGTCTTCACTACGAACGGGACCGAGCAGAAGGTGCTGCTGGAGGCTTGGGGGCAGGATGCGCACTTCATCCGTCCCGACAACTTCCTCAACGGCCTGCCACCCTTCAGCTATGTGGTGGGCGGCTTCGACGAGAACGGCAACCAGATCTGCGGGCAGACCGCGATCTGGACGAACGACAAGCCCTACGTCATCTACGGCTATGCGGTGGTGGACAGCTGCAACGCGCTCATCATCGAGGAAGGGGTGCGGGTGTACGTGCACAATGGCGGAGGGCTGTGGGTGTACCGGGGCGGGCAGGTGACCATGAACGGCACCATCAACAACCCCATCGTCTTCCAGGGAGACCGGCGCGAAGAACTGTACGCTGAACTGCCCGGCCAGTGGGACCGCATCTGGATCAATGAAGGAGCGCCCGGCACGCAGAACGTGCTTCGCAACGTGTTGGTGAAGAACGCCCTGGTGGGCATCCAATGCGAGACCTGGCCCCTGATCCCCGATCTGCCCACCAGCGAGAACACCCTGGTGCTGGACAACGTGCGCATCCGCAACTGCAGCGCCGCCGGCCTGCTCAGCCGCAACTACCGCATCACCAGCTACAACCTCCTTGTCGGCGATTGCGGCCAGTACAGCGTGGCACTTACCGGCGGCGGGCGATACGACTTCTGGCATACCACCGTGGCCAACTTCTGGAACTACGAGGTGCGTCAGACGCCGGCGTTCTACCTGACCAATGCCTACCAGGACGCCTTCGGCACGGTGCAGGTGCGCCCCATCGAGGACAGCAACTTCCGGAACGGGATCATCCACGGCAACATCGAGCGGGAGTTCGAGCTGGGGTTCAACGCGCTGGCACCACCGACCGTACGTTTCGAGCGCATGATCCTGCGGACCGATGTATCTACGAGCGACGCGAACTACTTCGACGTGGCCACCGTCTGGCGCAACACCGACCCAGGCTTCGTGGACGCCGCGAGCCGCGACTTCAGGCTGAGCTCCGGGGCCTTCGCGCGGAACAGGGGGCTTCCCAGTCCGACAGCGTCCCTGACCGACCTGGTGGGCAACAACCGCAACTGCGATGGGAACGGCTTCGACCTGGGCTGTTACGAGTATTGTCCGTGACCCACGCTCTTCGAGCCCTCACTTCAACCCCACGAGGAACTGCAACGTGTCGACCCCATCGGCATAGTCCGCCAAGGCAGGGTGCTGCGCGGTACCGAAGGGCACATCCCGCTGTGACACCACGCATTGGAGCTGGTGCTGATGCGCCGCCAGTCGTTCCGCCAGTGCGGCCGGGTCTGCGTAGCGTTCGTAGAAGAGCGTAGCCACCGGACTGGCCATCTGTTCATCCTCCTTCAGCAACAGGAAGCCGTTGTCCAGGAAGGTGACACCGTCCAGCAGCCACAAAGCACGGGTGTACTCGTAGTTGTTGCCGTACTTGTTGTGCTGCGCGATGGGATGCCAGGCATACAAGGCCTCGAAGAGCCGGTCCAGGTGGAAGTCCTGCGGCACGAACGCCTTCGACACGTTGCGGCAGCCCAGCCCGAAGTAGCGGAACACATCCTCTCCCAGGGCCTGCAGTTGTTGTTCGCTTTCCGTTCCATCCAGCACGGCCACGCTCACCCGGCTCTGGCGAACGATGCGCGGCAGGTGACCGAAGTAGTGCTCGAAATAGCGCGCCGTGTTGTTGGATCCGGTGGCGATCACCGCATCCACGGGGCCCAGCTTCCCGGGCATGAACACCACCTGGCCGGCGCTCTGTGGCGCGAACTGCTCCAGGATGCCGATGAGGTGTGGCAGCAGCTCCGGTTCCTGGGCCGAGGTCTTCACGCGCGCATTGTGGCCACTGAGCCAGATGCAGAGCACATCGTGCAAGCCCACCAAGGGCACGTTGCCGGCAAGGATGGCGCCCACGGTCCGCACCGGATCGCGTGCGGTGAGCAACGCAGGATAGGCAGCCAACCAATGGCGGATCGGCTCCTCCTGTAGTGAGCGTCCCCACGCGCCGAAGGCATGCCGTACGTTCTCTTCGGTGGACCATCCGTTGTGCTGCTGGGCGCTGCGCACCACGCGGTCCAAGGCTTGGTACTCGGCCTCGTTGAGCCCGACACCATGCCCAGGCCAGACCGGTCCTTCGGCCACTGCGCTCATCACCCGGCCCAGTTGCACCAAGGCGGCCATGCGTTCGTGGAGCGGGAGGGTGAAGGGTGCTGTCATGTGCGTAGTGGTGCCGGAAGCTATCTTTGCGCCGCTCGGGCGGAGCTGTTCCGTGCCGGGCGCAAAAGTAGACCCGCGCGCCATGGCCATCATGATCACCGACGAATGCATCAACTGTGGTGCATGTGAACCGGAGTGTCCGAACAATGCCATCTATGAAGGTGGCAGCGAATGGCGCTTGAGCGACGGTACCTCCCTGAAGGGCATGCAGACCACCCCCATGGGCAACAGCTACGACGCGGACGCCGCCAACCAGCCCGTGGCCATGGACACCTACTACATCGTGACCGACAAGTGCACCGAATGCACCGGCTTCCACGATGAGCCGCAGTGTGCCGCTGTGTGTCCCGTGGACTGCTGTGTGGACGACCCCGACCACCGCGAGACCAAGGAGCAGTTGATGGCGAAGAAGGAGTTCATGCACCTCTGAAGGGAACACACGTTGGTACGCGGGTTGCACGTTCTACAGGCAGCCATGGTGAACATGCGTACCTATTCCCTTGCCGTTGTCTTCCTGCCACTGCTCTTGTCCGCTGGTCCTGACGAGCTGGCCACCAAGGTGCGCGCACACCTTACCAGCATCCAGGACGCACCGGCAGCCGTGCAGGACAGCCTCAGCGAACTGATCAGCAACGCGTTGCGCACGCGCCTGTTGGAAGCCGATGCGTTCACTGCGGACCTCAGCGCGGTGCCCCTGACGCGCGTGGATGCACCGGACGGCACCTTCCGCCTCTTCACCTGGAACCTGCCCAGGACCGACGGCAGCCATCGCTACCACGGCTTGCTGTTGCACCGTGGACCACGCGGGGCCGTGGTACAGGAGTTGAACGATGCCACGGAGCGCATCCCCTCGCCGGAAGTGCCCGAGCTTGCGGCCGACAAATGGTACGGTGCCTTGTACTACGCTGTGGTGCCGGTGAAGAAGGGTGGCCGCATGCTCTATACCCTGTTGGGGTGGAAGGGATACGACCGCAGCGAGACACGCAAGGTCATCGAGGTGCTGCACTTCAAGGGTGGCAGGCCCCGCTTCGGTGCGCCGGTCTTCGGCAAGGGCCGCATCAAGCCCATGCGCCGCGTGTTCGGATTCTCCTTCCAAAGCACCATGACCCTCCGCTACGACACCGACCTGGAGGCCATTGTGATGGACCACCTCTCCCCCACCCGGCCCGACATGAAGGGGCAGTGGGCGTTCTATGGACCCGACATGACGCACGACGCCTACTTCTGGCACCGGGGCGAATGGTGGTTGGGTGAACAGGTGGACCTGCGTGCTCCGCGCAGTAGTGTGCGTCCGGGCCGGGAGCGTTGAACGGCGCCTCTGGGATCCCACGCCGGATCGTGAACGAATGGTGGCGCAGCGCCCCCCACCCGCGCCACACCTCGTACCTTCGCGGCACCGATCAACAGTGCCATGAACGTTGCCACCGCCAAGAAGGTCCACAACTACAGCGCCGGCCCCTGCATCCTGCCGCAGGAGGTCTTTGAACAGGCCGCACAGGCCGTGCTCGACTTCGAGGGCAGCGGCCTCAGCATCCTGGAGATCAGCCACCGCAGCAAGCCCTTCGAGGCGGTGATGGCCAAGGCCCAGGGCCTTGTGAAGGAACTGCTGGGTGCACCCGAGCACTACCAAGTGGTGTTCCTGGGGGGCGGGGCCAGCCTCGGCTTCCACATGGTGCCGCTGAACTACATGAAGATGGGTGGGAAGAGCGCCTACGTCAACACCGGCGAGTGGGCCACCCGCGCCATCAAGGAGAGCAAGCTGATCGGCGACACCGTGGTGGTGGCCAGTAGCGAGGACAAGAACTTCAGCTACATCCCCAAGGGCTTCGACGTGCCGGCCGATGTGGACTACTTCCACTTCACCAGCAACAACACCATCTTCGGAACGCAGTACAAGCAATTCCCGAAGAGCGCGGCGCCGCTGATCTGCGACATGAGCAGCGACATCTTCAGCCGGCCGGTGAACGTGGCCGACTTCGC
>CAYZBO010000089.1:0-12379 GCA_964476665.1 uncultured Chryseobacterium sp.
GGAGGCCGGACGGGTGGGGAGGCGACGCGGTGACGCATCGCCCCATCCAACCGCATCCGGCCGAACCGCGAACCCCGGCGAGCAGCCCCCGCCGGGCTCGTCAGCTCCGAACCCGAGTCACAGCTCGTCGTCGGGGATGACATGCATCGCGGCCTCCTCGGCGCTCACCTGACCGGCGTACGGGGTGTTCTTCTTGCTCCCGCGGAAGCCCTGCTTGCCGCTGGAGGACCAGGAGATCACCTCGCCCTTGTTGTTGGTCAGCGATACGATGAGGTTGTTGAACGTGGCATGGATGTGGGCCTGTCCATAGGCTTCCACCACCACGTTCTTCTTCTTCTTCTTGCCGCTCTTCTGATCTTGCTTTGCCATTGTCGTTCTCTATTGGTCGGGGAAATGACCATCATCGCCCAAGCAGGGCGCATTATGATGCGCCCCTACTTGGTCGCTTTCTTCTTGTTGGCCACCGTCTTACGCTTGCCCTTACGGGTGCGGCTGTTGGTACGCGTGCGCTGGCCGCGCACCGGCAGACCGGCGCGATGACGCAGGCCACGGTACGAGCCGATGTCCATCAGACGCTTGATGCTCAGCTGCACTTCGCTGCGCAGCGCACCTTCGGTCTTCACCTGCTCGTTGATGTACTGGCGGATGCGCGCCTGCTCGTCATCGGTCCAATCCTCCACCTTTGTGTCAGGGTCCACATCCGTTGCCTGGAGGATCTCCAGGGCGGTGCTGCGGCCGATGCCGTAGATGTAGGTGAGGCCGATGCAGCCCCGCTTGCTCTTGGGTAGGTCGATACCTGCGATACGTGCCATGCTCGTTCGTTTATCAGCCTTGACGCTGCTTGAACTTCGGGTTCTTCTTGTTGATGATGTACAGACGCCCTTTGCGACGGACGATCTTGCAGTCCGCGGAGCGCGGTTTGAGGGAGGCCCTGACCTTCATGGTTTCCTGGGTTCTTCTTAGCTTTTGTATCGGAAGGTGATCCGTCCTTTGCTCAGGTCGTACGGGCTCATCTCCACCTTCACTTTGTCGCCCGGCAGGATCCGGATGTAGTGCATCCGCATCTTGCCGCTGATGTGCGCGATGATGACGTGTCCGTTCTCCAGCTCAACGCGGAACATGGCATTGCTGAGCGCCTCCTTGATGACGCCGTCCTGCTCTATCGTTCCTGTCTTGCTCATGCCTTCCTGCGCGTTCCGTGTTCGTTCGTTCTTCCGTTCCTTCAGGAGCGCACCGCGCTCCGCTTTTCCAATGCCATTCCACGTTCCTTCAGCACATCCTCGATGTAGCTGAACGTTGAAAGGACCTCTGCTTTGCCTGGGCGCACCGCCACGTTGTGCTCGAAGTGAGCGCTCGGCTTGCCGTCCCGCGTTACCACGGTCCAGCCATCGCCCAGCTGCTTCACCTCCTTGCTCCCCATGTTGATCATGGGTTCGATGGCGAGCACCATGCCCTGCTGCAACTTGCTGCCGTGCCCGCGACGCCCGTAGTTGGGCACTTCCGGGGCCTCGTGCAGCTTGCGCCCCACGCCATGCCCCACCAGTTCGCGCACCACGCCATAGCCATGGGCTTCGGCGTGCTGCTGGATCGCGTGCCCGATGTCGCCTGTGCGGTTGTTCGTCACCGCTTGGGCCACACCCAGCTCCAGGCATTCCAACGTCACCTGCAGCAGCTGCTTCACCTCCGCCGCCACCTCGCCCACCATGAAGGTGTAAGCGCTGTCGCCGTAGAGACCGTTCATCAGCACGCCGCAATCCACGCTGGCCACGTCACCCTCCTTAAGCACCCGCTTGCCGGGCAGGCCGTGCACCACCTCTTCGTTCACACTGATGAGGAGGGTGCTGGGGCATCCGTACAGGCCTTTGAAGCCCGGCACACCGCCGTTGTCACGGATGAACGTCTCCGCCATCCGGTCCAGCGCCTCCGTGGTCACCCCCGGTGCAATGTGCCTGGCCACTTCGGCCAAGGTCCTTCCAACAAGCAAAGAACTCTCCTTCAACACTGCGATGTCGTCATCGCTCAGATGGACCACGGGCTTCCCCATGCTCCTATCCGGCCATGCCGTACGCCGCTCCTCCGCTCCGACCCTTGATGCGTCCGGTCTTCATCAGACCGTCGTAATGGCGCATCAACAGATGGCTTTCGATCTGCTGCAGCGTGTCCAACAACACGCCCACCATGATCAACAACGAGGTCCCTCCAAAGAACTGGGCGAAGCCCTGCTTGATGCCCATCATACCAGCGAACGCAGGCAGGATGGCCACGATGCCCAGGAAGATGGCTCCGGGAAGCGTGATGCGCGACAGCAGGTCGTCGATGTGTCCAGCGGTGGCCTTGCCCGGCTTCACGCCCGGGATGAATCCTCCGTTCCGCTTCATGTCGTCAGCCAGCTGATTGGGGTTCACCGTGATGGCCGTGTAGAAGTACGTGAATGCCACCACCAGCAGGAACAACGTGAAGTTGTAGAAGAATCCCTGACTGTTGGCGATGCTCACCAACCAGGTGGGAGGCTCCTCGAAGGCCTGTGCAACATACATCGGCACCAGCACGATGGCCTGTGCGAAGATGATCGGCATTACACCGGCCGCGTTCACCTTCAAGGGGATGTAGTTACGCACACCGCCGTACTGCTTGTTACCCTGCACCCGCTTGGCGAACTGCACAGGGATGCGCCGCGTGCCCTGGACCAACAGGATGCAGCCGGCGATAATGAGCACCCACAGCACCACTTCCACCAGCAACAGCACCAGACCGCCGCCACCTGGACCCATGCGGCCCACCACCTCCTGCGCGAAGCTCTGCGGCAGTTGGGCGAGGATGCCGATCATGATGATCAACGAGATGCCATTGCCCAGACCTCGCTCGGTGATGCGCTCGCCCAGCCACATCACGAACAGCGTGGATGCGCTGAGGATGACGATGCTGGTGAACATCCAGAACTGGCTGTCAGGGCGTGCTTCAGGCTCGATGGTGGCGTAGATGTAGCCGGGGGCCTGGAACACGCAGATGAGGATGGTGAGGTAGCGCGTGTACTGGTTGATCTTGCGCCGACCGCTCTCCTCCTGCTGCATCTTCTGCACCCGCGGGATGGCGATGCCGGCCAGCTGGATGATGATCGATGCGGAGATGTACGGCATGATGCCCAGTGCAAAGATGGACGCCCGGGTGAAGGCACCGCCGGTGAAGATGGAGAGGATCTCCACGATACCTCCGCCGCCCGCACTACTGGCCGCCATCATGTTGCTGTCCACTCCGGGCAGCACGATGAAGCTGCCGATACGGTACACCAGCAGCAATCCGAGCGTGATGAGGATGCGGTTCCGCAGCTCCTCGATGCGCCAGATGTTCTTGATCGTGTCGATCAGGTTCTTCATGCCTTCTCAGCTACGCTTGCAATGGTCGTTACAGTGCCGCCCTTGGCCTCGATGGCCGCCTTGGCGGTGGCGCTGAACGCATGCGCGGTGACGGTGATGGCACCCTTCAGCTCGCCACGACCCAGCACCTTGAGCTTGTCGTTGCGGGCGATGAGGCCGTTCTCATAGAGCACCGCCGGATCGATGGCCTTGAGGCCCTTGGCTTCCGCCAGGGTCTGCAGGGTATCGAGGTTGATGCCCTTGTACTCCACGCGGGTGGGGTTGGTGAAGCCGAACTTGGGCAGGCGGCGTGCCATGGGCATCTGGCCACCCTCGAAGCCGCGCTTGCGGTTGTAGCCCGAGATGGCCTTCTGGCCCTTGTGGCCCTTGGTGGAGGTACCTCCACGACCACTTCCCTGGCCGCGACCGATACGTTTCTCCTTCTTGGTGGCCCCTTCGGCCGGTTTGAGTTTGCTCAGGTCCATTGCTGTTCGCCGCTAACGCGACGCGGTCTTTGGATCGTTCTTGTTCGTTCTGTCTCAGGCCTTGGTCACGGTCACCAGGTGGTGGACCTTCTCCACCATGCCCAGGATCTGCGGGGTGCCTTCCACTTCGGCACGCTTGCCGATGCGACCCAGGCCCAAGGCCTTCAGGGTGTCCTTCTGCCGCTTGGGGCACTTGATCTGGCTGCGGGTCTGGGTGATGATCAGCTTGCTCATGGTCTCTTCGCTCCGACTGGGAACGCTCACTGCTTATCCGTTGAACACTTTCTTCATCTCCACACCACGCTGGCGGCTCACCTCATTGGCGTCGCGCAGGCTGGTGAGGGCTTGGATCGTGGCCTTCACCACGTTGTGCGGGTTGCTGCTACCCTTGCTCTTGGCGAGCACATCGGTGACACCGACGCTCTCGAGCACGGCGCGCATCGCACCACCGGCGATCACCCCCGTACCGTGTGCGGCGGGTTTCAGGAACACCTGGGCGCCGGCGAACTTGCCTTCCTGGCTGTGGGGAATGGTCCCTTTCAGCACTGGCACCTTCACAAGGTTCTTCTTGGCGTCGTCGATGCCCTTGGCGATGGCCTCCTGCACCTCCTTGGCCTTGCCCAGGCCGTGGCCCACCACACCTTTCTCATTGCCCACCACCACGATGGCGGCGAAGGTGAAGGTGCGACCACCCTTGGTCACCTTGGTCACGCGGTTCAGGGCAACGAGCTTGTCCTTCAGCTCGAGGTCGCTGCTCTTGACCTTCTTGGTATTCGTCTCAGACATGTGTGTCGGTGTGATCAGAAGTTGAGGCCTGCTTCACGGGCGGCTTCGGCCAGTGCTTTCACCCGGCCATGGTACAGGTATCCGTTGCGGTCGAAGACCACCAGCTCGATGCCGGCCGCCTTCGCCTTCTCGGCGATGGCCTGCCCCACCAGCTTGGCCTGTTCCAGCTTGGGAACACCGTTGGCCTTCTTGTCCTTCAGCGAAGAGGCGCTCACCAGCGTGCGGCCGGCCTCGTCGTCGATGATCTGGGCGTACATGCCCACATTGCTGCGGTAGATCGACAGACGGGGACGGGCGGGGGTGCCATGCACCTTCTTCCGTACCCGGGTCTTGATCTTCAGTCGGCGTGCGATCCTATCGAATGCCATGGTCGTTCTTATTTGCCTGCGGCTTTACCAGCTTTGCGACGCACCAGCTCACCCACGAAGCGAACACCCTTGCCTTTGTAAGGCTCCGGCTTGCGCAACGAACGCAGCTTGGCGGCCACCTGGCCGATCAGTTGTTTGTCCGCGCTCTCCAGGCGGATGATGGGGTTCTTACCCTTTTCCTGGGCAGCGCTCACTTTGATCTCCTTGGGAAGATCGAGCACGATGGCGTGCGAGTAGCCCAGTGCCAGCTGCAACTGCTGGCCCTTGGTGGTGGCGCGGTAACCCACACCCACCAGCTCCTGCTCGATGACGAAACCCTCGCTCACACCCTTCACCATGTTGGCGATCAGGGCACGATAAAGGCCGTGTTTCGCGCGGTGCGGCTTGGCGTCGCTGGGGCGCTCCACAGTGAGAACACCGGCGTCCTGCTTCAGGCTCATGTCCGGGTCCACACGCTGCTCCAAGGTGCCCTTGGGACCCTTCACGGTCACCAGGTTCTTGTCGCTGACGGTGATCTCCACCCCTTTGGGCAGACTGATCGGTGCTTTTCCAATGCGGCTCATGGTCCTCGGTCTTAGCTCACATAGCACAATACCTCACCACCCACGTTCAGCACGCGCGCCTCCTTATCGGTGACCACACCCTTGCTGGTGGAGATGATGGCCACGCCAAGGCCGTTGAGCACGCGGGGGAGGTCCTCCGCATGGGCGTACTTGCGCAGGCCGGGCGAGCTCACGCGCACCAGTTCCCTGATGGCGTTCTCCCGGGTGCGCGGGTTGTACTTCAGAGCGATCTTGATGACGCCCTGCTTGCCGTCGTCCTCGGTCTTCCAGGACAGGATGTAGCCCTTGTCATACAGGATGCGCGTGATGTCCTTCTTCAGGTTGCTCGCGGGCACCTCCACGACCTTCTTGCGCGCCAGGATGGCGTTGCGCAGACGGGTCAGGTAATCGGCGATGGGATCGGTGGTCATGGTCGTAGCGTCGTTGTCTTACCAGCTGCTCTTGGTCACCCCGGGGATCTTGCCCTCGAGCGCCATCTGACGGAACATGTTGCGGGAGATGCCGAACACGCGCATGTATCCGCGGGGACGGCCCGTGAGCTGGCACCGGTTGTGCTTGCGCACGTAGCTGCTGTTGGCGGGCAGCTGCTGGAGCTTATCCCACTCACCGGCGGCTTTCAGGGCAGCCCGCTTCTCAGCGAACTTCTCCACCATCCGGGCCCGTTTGCGCTCACGCGCTTTCATGGATTCCTTGGCCATGGTAACTTCTGGTCTGTCGTTATTTCTTGTCTGCGAATGGGAAGCCGAAGGCGGTCAGCAGGGCTTTTGCCTCCGCATCGGTCTTCGCCGTGGTCACGAAGGTGATGTCCATGCCCTGGATCTTGCTCACCTTGTCAATGTCGATCTCCGGAAAGATGATCTGCTCCTTCACACCGAAGGTGAAGTTGCCCTTGCCATCAAAGCCACCGGGCTTCACGCCACGGAAGTCACGGGTACGGGGCAGGCTCACCGCGATCAGGCGATCGAGGAACTCGTACATCCGGTCGCTGCGCAGGGTGACACGCGCACCGATGGGCATGCCTTTGCGCAGTTTGAAGTTGCTGATGTCCTTCTTGGACACGGTGGGCACGGCCTTCTGGCCGGCGATGGAGCTCATCTCCACCACGGCGTTCTCCACGATCTTCTTGTCGCCCACGGCGCTTCCAAGACCTTGGTTGAGGCTGATCTTCACCAGGCGGGGCACCTGCATGGGGCTCTTGTAACCGAACTCCTTTTGGAGGGCCGGGACCACCTCGTCGTTGTATTTGGCGCGAAGCCGGGGTACGTAGCTCATCACTTGGCAGCCTTTTTCTTGGTCTTCACAACTCGCTCCAGACGGCCGTCCTTGCCGGCCACCCGGCCCACGCGACCCGGCACGCCGGTCTTCGCGTCGATCAGCATCAGGTTGCTGATGTGGATGGGGCCCTCCTTGTCCACGATGCCGCCCTGTGGGTTGGCCGTGGTGGGCTTGCTGTGCTTCTTGTTCATGTTGAGGCCCTCCACGAAGGCGACCGAGCGTGTGCGGTCGACCTCCAGTACGCGGCCCTGTTTGGCGCGGTCCTCACCGGCGAGCACCTTCACCATGTCGCCCTTCTTGATGTGCGTCTTCTTCATCGTCGTCCGCATTAGAGCACCTCGGGTGCCAGGGAGATGATCTTCATGAATTTCTTCTCGCGCAGCTCCTTCGCCACGGGACCGAAAATGCGCGTGCCCTTCATCTCGCCGGCAGCGTCGAGGATCACCACGGCGTTGTCGTCGAAGCGGATGTAGCTGCCATCCTTGCGGCGCACCTCCTTCTTCGTGCGCACCACCACCGCCTTGTGCACCGTGCCCTTCTTGGCACTGCCGTTGGGCATGGCGTCCTTCACGCTCACCACGATCGTGTCACCGATGCGGGCATAGCGGCGGGCGGTGCCTCCCAGCACCCGGATGCACAGCACCTCCTTGGCGCCGCTGTTGTCGGCCACGTTGAGCCGGGATTCCTGTTGGATCATCGCTGTGTCTGTTCTTTACTTGGCACGTTCCACGATCTCCACCACCCGCCAGCGCTTCTGCTTGCTCAGCGGACGGGTCTCCATGATGCGCACGGTGTCGCCGATATGGGCTTCCTCCTTCTCGTCGTGCGCCATGAACTTGCTGGACATCTTCACGAACTTCCCGTACTTCGGGTGCATCACGCGGCGCTCCACCAGGACCACCACGCTCTTGTTCATCTTGTCGCTGGTCACCACTCCCACACGCTCTTTGCGCAGGTTGCGTTCCACCGGGGTCGCGGTCGTGCTCATTTGCTCTTCGTATTGGTGAGCTCGCGCTTGCGAAGCTCGGTCAGGATGCGGGCCACTTCCTTGCGCTTCACCCGCAGTTGGATCGGACTTTCAACAGGGCTCACCGTGTGGTTGAAGCGCAGCTTGGTCAGCGCAGAGCGCTCCTCCTGCAGCTTGTCCTGCAACTCGGGTACCGTCAGGTCCTTCAGTTCGGTTCCTTTCTTTTTCATGGCTCCCTCTTATTGGCCGTCGTAGTCCTCACGGGTCACGAACTTGGTCTTGATCGGCAGTTTCTGAGCTGCCAGGCGCAGGGCCTCCTTGGCCGTCTCCGTTGGTACACCGTCCACCTCGAAGATGATGCGGCCGGCATGGCACACGGCCACCCAATGGTCCAACGAACCCTTGCCCTTACCCATACGCACCTCGGCCGGCTTGCTGGTCACGGGCTTGTCCGGGAAGACCTTGATCCACACCTGACCTTCACGCTTCATGAAGCGGGTCAAGGCGATACGGGCTGCTTCGATCTGACGGCCTGTGAGCCATACGCTGTCCATCGCCTTGAGGCCGAAGGATCCCAACGATACTCGATGTCCGCGCTGGGCCACGCCTTTCATGCGGCCCTTGTGCATATTGCGGCGCTTGCTACGCTTCGGTTGCAACATGGCTCTTAGTTGTTACTGCGGTTACCACCACGACCACCACCGCGGCGATCGCCTCCTCCAGGACCACGACGGTCACCTCCCGGGCCGCGGCGGTCATTGCCACGACGCTCCGGACGATCGCCCATCGGACGGCCTCCAGGGCCACCGGCGGTCTTCAGCTGGCCCTGGTTGGGGCTCAGGTCCTTCTTGCCGTACACCTCACCGCGCATGATCCAACACTTGATGCCGATGCGACCCATCTTGGTATGCGCCTCGGTGATGGCGAAATCGATGTCGGCGCGCAGGGTGTGCAGGGGCACACGGCCCTCGCGGTAGCTCTCGGTGCGGGCGATCTCGGCGCCGTTCACACGGCCGCTCACGGTGAGCTTGATGCCTTCTGCGCCCATGCGCATGCTGCTGGCAACGGCCATCTTCATGGCACGGCGGAAGCTGATGCGGCCTTCAAGCTGGCGGGCGATGCTGTCGGCCACCAGGCGCGCATCCAGCTCCGGACGCTTGATCTCGAAGATGTTGATCTGCACGTCCTTGCCGGTGAGCTTCTTGAGCTCCTCGCGCAGCTTGTCCACTTCAGCACCACCCTTGCCGATGATCACGCCGGGGCGGGCGGTGTTGATGGTGACGGTCACCAGCTTCAGGGTGCGCTCGATGATGATCCGGCTCACGCTCGCCTTCTTCAGGCGGGCCATGAGGTACGCGCGGATCTGCTCATCCTCCACCAACTTCTCGGTGTAGTTCTTGCCGCCGTACCAGTTGCTGTCCCAACCCTTGACGAAGCCAAGGCGGTAGCCGATCGGATGTACTTTCTGTCCCATGGGGGTCTGTCTCTTGGCTCTTAGTTGGCGGTATCGACGATGAGGCTCACGTGGTTGCTGCGCTTGCGCATGCGGTAGGCCCGGCCCTGGGGTGCTGGAAGCATGCGCTTCAGGCTGCGGCCCTCGTTCACCTGCACGCTCTTCACCACCAGGTCCGCCTCGTCGGCCTTGCGACCTTCGTTCTTGGCTTCCCAGTTGGCCACGGCGCTCATCAGCAACTTCTCCAGGTCGCGGCTGCTGTGGCGGGTGCTGAAGCGCAGGATGCCCAGCGCCTTCTCCACCTTCTCGCCACGGATCAGATCGGCCACCTGACGCATGCGGCGCGGCGAGGTCGGCACGTTGTGCAGCTTCGCGATGGCCACCGTCTTCATGGCCTCCTTGCGGGCGTCCGCTGCGAGTTTCTTACGCTGTCCCATGGTCGTGCTTAGTTCTTCTTGTTACCAGAGTGGCCGCGATAGGTGCGGGTGGGCGCGAATTCGCCCAGCTTGTGCCCCACCATGTTCTCGGTCACGTACACGGGGATGAACTTGTTGCCGTTGTGTACGGCGATCGTCAGGCCTACGAAATCAGGGCTGATGGTGCTTGCGCGCGACCAGGTCTTGATCACGTTCTTCTTGCCCGAGGTGTGCGCGTCACCCACCCGCTTGGCGAGCTTGTAGTGGATGAACGGCGGTTTCTTGAGTGAACGGCTCATGTGCTATGCGGGGATCAGGCGCCCTTCTTGGCGTTGATGCGTTCGATGATGAACTTGTTGGACCGGTTCTTCGGTGCACGGGTCTTCTTGCCCTTGGCCAGCAGACCCTTGCGGCTGCGCGGGTGACCGCCGCTCGCGCGACCTTCACCACCACCCATCGGGTGATCGACCGGGTTCATGGCCACCGCACGGGTGCGGGGACGACGGCCCTGCCAGCGGCTGCGACCGGCCTTGCCGCTCTTCTGCAGCATGTGCTCGGCGTTGCCCACGGTTCCCACGGTGGCCAGGCAGGTCACCAGGATCATGCGCACCTCGCCGCTCGGCATCTTCACCGTTGCGTAGCGGCCTTCGCGGGCGCTGAGCTGCGCAAAGGTGCCGGCGCTGCGGGCGATGCTGCCGCCCTGTCCGGGCTGCAGTTCGATGTTGTGGATGATGGTACCCACGGGGATCTCGCTCAGCGGCAGGGTGTTGCCCACTTCGGGCGCCACACCGCTGCGGCCGCTGACGATCGTCTGGCCCACCTGGAGACCGTTCGGGGCCAGGATGTAGCGCTTCTCGCCATCTGCGTAGTTCAACAGGGCGATGCGCGCGCTGCGGTTCGGATCGTACTCGATGGTCTTCACCACCGCCGGGATCCCGAACTTGTCGCGCTTGGTGTCGATCACACGGTAGCGCTGCTTATGACCACCGCCGATGTAGCGCATGGTCATCTTGCCCTGGTTGTTACGACCACCGCTCTTGGTGGTACCACTGGTCAGTGACTTCAGCGGCTTGTTGGTCGACACACCGTCGAAGTCGGTGATGACCCGGTGGCGGGTACCCGGGGTGACGGGGTTGAGTTTACGGATGCCCATGGCTTAGATGCTGCTGTAGAGGTCGATCACTTCACCGCTCTTCACCGTCACGATGGCCTTCTTGAAGCTCGGGGTGCGTCCTTTCAGGATGTTCGTCTTGGTGTAACGCGTGCGGTTCTTGCCCCGGCAGATCATGGTACGCACACCGGTCACGGTGACGCTGTACTCCTTCTCCACCGCCTGCTTGATCTGCACCTTATTGCTCGTCTTGGCGACAACGAAGCCGTAGCGGCCTTCCTTCTCGCCCTGGGCCGTCATCTTCTCAGTGATGATCGGACGGATGATGATCTGGCTCATGGCTTACTTGCTCAGGGTGTTCTCCAGGGCGGGGATCGCGTCCTTCACGATCAGCACGCCGTGGGCGTTCATGATGTCGTAGGTGCTCACTTCGCTGGCCACCACCACCCGCGCACAGCGGATGTTGCGCACGCTCAGCAGCACGTTGTCGTCCTTGCTCGGCACCACCACCAGGCTGCGACGGCTGCCCAGCTCGAAGGCGCTCAGCAACGCTGCGAACTCCTTGGTGCGGGGAGCCTTCATGCTCACCTCGTCCAGCACCTTCACGGCACCGTCCTTCACCTTGTAGGTGAGGGCGCTGCGGCGGGCCAGGTCCTTCACCTTCTTGTTCAGCTTGAAGTGGTAGTCGCGCGGCTGGGGACCGAACACACGCGCTCCGCCCTTGAACAGCGGGCTCTTGATGGAGCCTTTACGGCTGCCACCAGTGCCCTTCTGGCGATGCAGTTTGCGGGTGGAGCCGGAGACCTCGCTCTTCTCGAGGGTCTTCGCGGTGCCCTGACGCTTGTTGGCCAGGTGCTGTTTCACATCCAGCCAGATGGCGTGGTCGTTCGGCTTCTCGATCGCGAATACCGCGTCGTTCAGCTTGGCCTTTTTGCCGGTGGACTTGCCGTCCTTTCCGTAGATCTCCAGTTCCATCTTACTTCCAGATGATCACGTAGCTGCCCTTGGCACCGGGAACGGTACCGCGCAACAGCAACAGGTTCTTGCCACTGTCCACCTTCACCACCTTGAGGTTCTCGGTGGTCACTTTGTTGCCACCCGTGCGGCCGGCCATGCGCAGGCCTTTGAACACACGGCTGGGGTACGAGCTTCCACCCAGGGAACCAGGTGCGCGGCTGCGGTCGTGCTGACCGTGGGTGGCTTCACCCACACCGCTGAAACCGTGACGCTTCACCACACCTTGGAAGCCCTTGCCCTTGCTTTGGCCCGTCACCGTCACGAAGCTCCCTTCCTCGAAGAGATCGACACCGATGGTCTCGCCAAGCTTCAGTTCCTGCTCGAACTCCTTGAACTCGTGTGCCTTCACCTTGGGGGTGGTGCCCGCCTTCTTGTAGTGACCTGCGGCAGCCGCAGGGGTGTTCTTCACACGGCGCTCACCGGCGGCCAACTGCACCGCTTCGTAGCCGTCCTTCTCCACGGTCTTCAACTGCGTCACCACATTGGGCTCCGCCTCGATCACCGTGCACGCCACCAAGGTCCCGTCCGTGTCGAACAGGCTGGTCATGCCGATCTTCTTTCCGATCAATCCGCTCATGGCTGTGT
>CAYZBO010000090.1:0-5790 GCA_964476665.1 uncultured Chryseobacterium sp.
CCGCCGGCAAGGAGGTGTACCCCAAGGGCAACGTGTACTGCGCCAGCAAGCACGCAGTGGACGCGCTGACCAAGGGCATGCGCCAGGACCTGCTGCCCCACGGCATCAAGGTGACGCAGATCGCCCCGGGGCTGGCCGAGACCGAGTTCAGCATCGTGCGCTTCCACGGCGATGAGCAGAAGGCCAAGGCTCCCTACCAGGGCCTGACCCCGCTGCGCGGCGAGGACATCGCCAACCTGGTGTGGTTCTCCGCCACGCTGCCGCCGCATGTGTGCATCAACGACCTGGTGGTGACGCCCACCGCGCAGGCCAGCAGCATGGTGGTGCACCGCTCCGCCTAGTTCCACGCACCGAAGTACCTTCGTCGCAACTTACCGTTCCATGCCCAAGATCCTCCGATGGTCCCTGCTCAGCATTGCATTGCTCGCCGTGCTGGCGTTCGTTGGTTTCCAATTCATGAAGGCCCAGACCAAGAAGGCCAGTCCGGAGGAGACCGTGACCTACTTCCTGAACGACCTCACCGTCGAGGTAACCTACAGCCGGCCCTTCAAGAAAGGTCGTGCCATCTTCGGAACCCTGGTGCCCTATGGCAAGGTGTGGCGCACGGGGGCCAACGAGGCCACCACGTTCACCATCAACAAGGACATCGTGTTCGGCGACCGTCCGGTGAAGGCAGGTACGTACACCTTGTGGACGATCCCCGGTGAACAGGAATGGTCGGTCATCCTCAACAGCCGCATGTACGGTTGGGGCGTGAACTTCGATGGCGAGGCTCAGCGCGACCCACTGGCCGACGTGGCTCAGGTGAAGGCCTCCGCCATGCCGGTGGCCCCACCGGTGGAGCAGTTCACCATCGCAGTGGAAGGTGAACCCGCCGCATTGACACTGACGTGGGACCAGGTGCGCGTGGCGGTCCCCATCACCCACTGATCCGCACGGTCATCGCCCATGCAATTCAGTGCCGCACAGATCGCCGAGCTCCTCCACGGTGAAGTGGATGGGGATCCGCAGGTGATGGTGAACGATCTGGCCAAGATCGAGGAGGCCCGCAACGGCACCCTCACCTTCCTGGCCAACCCCAAGTACACCGAGCACATCTACACCACGAAGGCCACCATCGCCATCGTGGAGAAGGGCTTCGAGGCGCACCGCCCCATCCCCAAGAGCCTCACGCTGATCCGGGTGGCCGATCCGCGCATGGCCTTCACCCAGCTGCTGGAGCGCAACTACCAGCTGCAGTACGAGAAGAAGGGCATCGAACAGCCCAGCTTCGTGAGCCCTTCGGCCAAAGTGGGCAAGGGCGTCTACATCGGCGCCTTCAGCTACATCAGCGAAGGGGTGGTGCTGGAGGATGGCGTGAAGGTCTTCCCCAACACCTTCATCGGCGAACGCGTGGTGGTGGGCAAGGGCACCCGCATCCATGCCGGGGTGAAGATCTACCACCAGACCGTGATCGGCGCGCAGTGCGTGATCCACAGCGGGGCGGTTATCGGGGCCGACGGCTTCGGCTTCGTGCCCAATGCCGAAGGGGTCTACGAGAAGATGCCGCAGGTGGGCAACGTGATCCTGGAGGACCAGGTGGAGGTGGGCGCCAACACCACCATCGACCGCGCCACCATCGGCCACACCATCATCCGCCAGGGCACCAAGCTGGACAACCTGATCCAGGTGGGCCACAACGCGGAGATCGGCCGGCACAACGTGATCGTGTCGCAGACCGGCATCGCGGGCAGCACCAAGGTGGGCGACCACAACCAGATCGGTGGCCAGGTGGGCATCGCCGGGCACCTGCACATCGGCGACCGGGTGCGCATCGCGGCCCAGAGCGGCATCGGCAGCAACTTGTCCGATGGGGCCATGGTGCAGGGCTCGCCCGCCTTCCCCAAGGGCCAGTACGACCGCAGCTCGGTCATCTTCCGCCGCCTGCCCGACCTGCAGAAGCGGGTGGACCAGCTGGAGAAGGAACTGGCCGCGCTGAAGGCCCGCCAGCAGGGCTGACCGCGCTCCCACGCCGGTACGCGGCATCGCCCTACCTTCGCCGGGCACCGGCGCCGAACGATGAGCCTTGGTGCACACGGCATGAGCGACAAGCAGCACACCCTCCGCGCGGCCGCGACCCTCAAGGGCGTTGGCCTGCACAGCGGCGTTCCCGTCACCCTCACCCTGCTGCCGGCCCCCGTAGGCCATGGCTACAAGTTCCAGCGGGTGGACCTGCCGGACCAGCCCATTATCGAGGCCGATGCCGAACTGGTGGTGAGCACCGCCCGCGGCACCACCCTGGGCAAGGGCGATGTGGTGGTGAACACCACCGAGCACGTCCTCAGCGCCCTCTACGCACTGGGCGTGGACAACTGCCTGCTGCAGCTCTCCGGTCCCGAGGTGCCCATCATGAACGGCAGTGCCATGCCCTTCGTGGAGGCCATCGAGGCCGTGGGCCTGGAGGAACAGGACGCCCCCCGGAATTGGTATGTGCTGAAGGAACCGATGTGGTTCGAGACGCAGGAGCGCGGCACCGAGATGCTGGCCGTACCCACCCCCGGCGGCGAGTTCCGCGTTACGGTGATGGTGGACTACAACAGCCCCGTGCTCGGCACCCAGCACGCCAGCATGTACCGCGTGGAGGAGTTCAAGGACGAGATCGCGCCCTGCCGCACGTTCGTCTTCCTGCGCGAACTGGAGCAGCTGGCCAAGGCCGGCCTGATCAAGGGCGGCGACCTGGACAACGCCATTGTGATGGAGGACCGCGAAGGCACCACGCAGGAGGACCTCGAGTCCCTGGCCGAGGCGCTGGGCCGCCCCTACCAGGAGGTGGAGATCCGCCGCAACGGCGTGCTGAACACCACCGACCTCAAGTTCTTCAACGAACCTGCGCGCCACAAGCTGCTGGACATCGTGGGCGACCTGGCGCTGGTGGGCCGCCCCATCAAGGGCCACATCCTGGCCGCGCGCCCGGGTCACTTCGGCAACACCAGCTTCGCCAAGCGCCTGAAGGAGCGCATCCGCGAGGAGGAGAAGCACCCCGCGCTCCACATCGACCTGAACAAGGAACCGGTGTTCGACATCCAGCAGATCGAGAAGATGCTGCCGCACCGCTACCCCTTCCTGCTGGTGGACAAGGTGCTGCACATGGACGCCAAGAGCATCATCGGCATCAAGAACGTGACGATGAACGAGCCGCAGTTCACCGGCCACTTCCCCGGCAACCCGGTGATGCCCGGCGTGCTGCAGGTGGAGGCCATGGCCCAGGTGGGCGGCATCTTCGCCCTGAGCCAGGTGCCCGACCCGGAGAACTACACCACCTACTTCCTGAAGACCGATGGCATCCGCTACCGCCGCAAGGTGATCCCGGGCGACACCATCGTGTTCCACCTGGAGCTGCTCACCCCCATCCGCCGCGGGCTGGTGCACATGCAGGGGCGTGGCTACGTGGGCGGCCAGCTGGCCGTGGAGGCCGAGATGATGGCACAGATCGTGAAGGACAAGACCCCCGAGCCCGCCAAGGCCACCGCCTGAACCCGCACCCCGATGAGCATCTCCCCTCTCGCCTACGTGCACCCTGACGCCAAGCTGGGCGCGAACGTCGTGGTGGAACCCTTCGCCTCCATCTACGCCGACGTGGTGGTGGGTGAAGGCACCTGGATCGGTCCCAATGCCGTGCTGATGGACGGCACGCGCGTGGGCCGCAACTGCCGCATCTTCCCCGGCGCGGTGATCGGCGCCATCCCGCAGGACCTGAAGTTCGCCGGTGAGTACACCACGGCCGAAGTGGGCGACAACACCACCATCCGCGAGTGCGTCACCATCAACCGCGGCACGGCGGACCGCATGAAGACCGCCGTGGGCGACAACTGCCTGCTGATGGCCTACGTGCACCTGGCGCACGACTGCATCCTGGGGAACAACATCGTCATCGCCAACAGCGTGAACCTCGCCGGCCACGTCACCATCGACGACTGGGCCATCCTGGAGGGCAACGTGGCCGTGCAGCAGTTCATCCACATCGGCGCGCACAGCTTCATCGCCGGCGCCAGCCTGGTGCGGAAGAACGTGCCGCCCTTCGTGAAGGCCGCGCGCGAGCCCCTCAGCTATGTGGGCGTGAACGTGGTGGGCCTGCGCCGCCGTGGATACGATGATGCCGCCGTGGCCCGCATCGAGGACATCTACCGCGAGATCTTCGTGCGCAACAGCAACGTGGACCGCGCCGTGCAGAACGTGGAACAGACCCTGCCCCGAAGCCCCGAGCGCGGGCAGATCCTCGACTTCATCCGCAACAGCCCGAAAGGCATCATGCGGGGCTTGGCGGAATGAGAGGTCCAGCTGAACGAGCGGGACAACAGGAACACATGGGGCCGACTCAACGCACGCACGGATGGAAGTGAGCCTCCGCTCCGTCATGAAGTCCTACGGTCGCGAGGTGGTCCTGCAAGGTTTGGACCATACGCTCACTGCTGGAAGCCGCACCGTGCTGCTCGGTCCGAACGGAAGCGGCAAGAGCACGCTGCTCCAGCTCATCGCGGGAGCCATACTGCCCACGGAAGGAAGGGTGGTCCATCGGCTTGCCGCCACGGAGGTGGCTGATGGCGAGGTCTATCGCCTGGTGAGCATCGCCGCGCCGTACCTCGGGCTCTACGAGGAGCTCAGCCTGCGGCAGCTGATCGACCTGCACCGACGGGTGAAGCCCCTGCGCCAGGGCATGGACCCAGTTGCCGTAGCGCGATCCGCCAGACTGGAGCATGCATTGGACAAGCCCTTGATCCACTACAGCAGCGGCATGAAACAACGGGCGAAGCTGGCTTTGGCCATCCTCAGCGACACTCCGCTGCTGCTGCTGGATGAACCCACGAGCAACCTGGATGCGGATGGCGTGCAATGGTACATGCAACTCCTCGCGGCGCATGTGGAGGGCAGGACGCTCGTGGTGGCGAGCAATGCCCAGAAGCAGGAATTCGCCTTGTGCGATGAGCGGATCGAAGTGATGCGCTACAAGCCCGCATCGCGCGTCGGCGCTCAGCGCACCGACACGACGCGGCCGTCCTGAAGGACCTCCTCCCGGTTGAGCGAGCCGTCCTCAGCGAAGTATTTCCACGTGCCGATATGCACCGCTTCGCCCCGTGCGGGATCGTACTTCGAACGCCCCAGGCTTTTGAGCGCACCTCCCGGATGGAATTCCTTCACCTCGAACTCCAAGGCCTTGCGGTCCACCAGTTGGAACAAGCTCAGGGGTTGACCGGTGGATGAGAACAGGTCCATGCGGATGAAATAGCCCTGCTTGCGATCGCGCTCCTCGGCGTAGCGCAACTGCCCGTTGGTGTAATAGTCCTCATAAACGATCACCGACCCATCGAGGTACTTCTCCATGGAGCGCAGGTTGCCGTTCGGGTGATAGGTGCGCATCGTCCCACGGATGTTGTCAGTGGGACGGAACTCCCGTTCCAGTGCACCGCCCGGATGGTAGTTACGGTACATCTGGAGACGCCCCTGCACATAGCTGCCGCGATGTTTCAGGACGCCATCCGCATAGTGATCGTCCACCCAGCCGTTGCAGGGCGAACCCGAGCAGCGACGCAGCGAGTCACCTCCCATCAACGGGTTGAGCCGGTCATAGGCATGGAGCCCGGGATCGGGGTCCTCCCCCATTTCACCGGCGATGTGATGCTCATCCTGCACGAGCTCCGTGACGGGGTCTTGTGCAACGAGGCGGAAGCCCGTCAGGAACAAGGACAGCAGTGACCAATGTCTGTGCATGCCCCGTTCTACGCAGGCAGGCATCGGCAGGTTGCCCGGTCAGCG
>CAYZBO010000090.1:5890-12329 GCA_964476665.1 uncultured Chryseobacterium sp.
GGGCTCATCTTATCTCCGAAATAGGCCCCACTGATCACCGCACCTGCCACCCACCCCGCCGGGATACCGAGCGCACTGCCGATGCCCATGAGGGCGATGCCCACCGTGGCGGCCGTGCTCCAGGAACTGCCGGTGGCGAGGGATACCAAGGCGCTCGCCACAGCGGCCGCAAGCAGGAAGTAGCCCGGCGCGATGATCAGCAGGCCATGGTGGATCATGGCGGGAACGATACCGGCCAGCAGCCAGGTGGCCGCGAGCGCACCGATCATGAGCAGGATGAGGATCGCACCCATCGCCGTGCGGATGCTGTCGTAGGCATGTTCGAGCAACACCCCGATGGAATGCCCCTGCCGCTGGCCGATGATCGCGGCCACTGCGGCGGAGGCCAGCAGTGCCAACTGGTTGGGCCCTTCCAGGCCGCTGTCGCCGAAGACCAGCACATTGAGCGCCAGCAACAGCACCAGGACGACCAGCGGTGTGAGGGCCAACAGGAGCGACGGACGTTGCACGGTACGGGGCATTCGGCCAAAGTAAAGGTCCGGACGCGTGCGGGATGACTTCCGATCGATGCGGACCGGATCGGACGCTGTAAGACGTGAGCCCGACCGAATGGTTGCCTCCACGATAAATAAGTGTGCCAACCCCTTGCCTTTCATGGCTCAGCCCAATAGTTTCGGAGCGTCCAAAGGACCGAACAGGACAGATCGATATCGACCAGAACGCTTGAAATCCACATATACAGAAGGGTCCGACACCTTGTTCCGGCGCCCTTCGCCCGATGCTCCCTCCGCCCGTGACGGACCTCGGAACAACGGTACACCCAAGCCCAGGGGTGACCGCAGTGACCACCAAAACTCAACCCTCATGAACGGAACCGAACAACGACCAGGGACCCGAACGCGCCGCACCTATTGGCGCCAGGCGGCCCTCAGCCTGGCCACGCTATGTACAGCTGGCCTGTTCGCTCAGGTGACAGTGACCATTGATGGCTCGGCCTATGCCGGCCAAGGCACCACGGGCTTTGCCCCGATGGGCAATACCGGCCACCATGCCAGCGAGCATGTGTACCTCGCAACAGAGATCGGTCAGGACTTCACGATCAACCGCATCGAGCTGTCGAACAACTTGTTGCTGACACCAGCGGCGTTGAACACGTACAACGCGGTGTCCATCTACCTGTACACCACGCCCAACACCACCTTTGCCGGGGGTACGTTCACCACGGCCGGTAAAACGCTGGTCTACAGTGGATCCATCACTTGGAACGCCGTTGGGTTCGCCGGCGTGGACCTCACCACACCTTTCGCGTACACCCAGGCCAGCGGCAACCTGGCCATGCTGGTGGTGCGCGGGGACAACGTGATCCACACGGCCAACACATTCAACAGCGCGCGCGGTAACGCTACCGCAGGTGTCACCGCATTGACCTCGCGCCGTTACAATGGATCGAGCGCTCCCGTGGACGGCTCGACGACGCTCGCCACGAGCGCCTTCCGTGCGGCCGCACGGTTCATGTTCGTGCCCACCTGCAGCGGTACCCCAACGCCCGGCAACACACTGGCCAGCGTCAGCGGTGCGTGCAGTGGGCAGAGCTTCACCCTCAGCCTCCAGAACGCCGCTGGCAATGGTGCCAGCTATGTCTGGGAGCTGGATAACGGCGGCGGCTGGACCGTCTTCGGCACCAATGCGCCCACGCAGGTGGTGACCCAGGCCGGCCCCACCTCCTACCGCTGCACGGTGGATTGCCCCGCAGGCGGAGGCAGCCCCACCAATGCCACCAGCAACCCGATCGCGGTGCCCATGGCAGCACCCTTCCCGGTCGATTTCGCGCCGGTGACGTTCCCCTCCAATTGCTGGAGCGCCACGGCTGCTGCCACCCTCCTGCGCAGCACGGTCAACGCCTATGGTGCGGCCGGACAGGGAGCAGCCCAGTGGGACTACTACAACGCCGGCACGGGCACCGTGCTCACCATCACGAGCCCCACGTTCACCGCAGTGGGAGCCGACCACCAGATCCGCTTCGATGTGGCCGGTGCCGCTTATTCAGGTGATGGTGGCGTGACCGTCGATTCGGACATCCTGAACGTGGAAGCCTCCACCAACGGAGGCTCCAGCTGGACCACCCTGGCCGCCATGAGCAACAACTCCGGTGGCGACGCCAGCACGGCACCGCCCCAGGCGGGTGCTTTCACACCCACCGCAGGCCAGTGGGCCACCCGCACCTACAACGTACCCACCGGTACCAACATGGTGCGTTTCCGTGGTGTCTCCGGCTTCGGCAACAACGTGTACGTGGACAACATCGTGGTGGAGCCCATCCCCACCTGTCTGCCCCCCACGAGCGTGGCCGCTGTCGGCTTGAGCGGAACCGATGCGGACGTGAGTTGGTCCGGCACCGGTACGTTCATTGTGGAGTACGGCCCGGCCACCACCTTCACCACCCCCGGCACCGGCGCGGCGCAGGGGCCTGAAGGCACCAGCACGGTCCTCACCGGCATCACCGGCAACAGTGTGACGATCCCCGGTCTGGTACACCCCACCCAATACCGTGTGTTCGTGCGCACCGATTGCACGGGCAGCAACGAGGGCTACAGCACCAACTCGCCGGGCATCACCTTCTACACGCGCCCGCCGTTCGACGATTGCAGTGCGATCACCACCTTCCCGAGCGTGGCGCCCGGTGGTACCATTCTGATCACGGGCAACAACTTCGGCGCCACGGATAGCGAAGGCTTCGGTGCACTGGTCTCCTGGGAGGCCTTCACCCTCACGGGCTGCGTGACCAGTCTGAACGTCGACTACTGCGGCAGCACCCCGGCACGTACCAACGCCTTCGTGAACCTCTTCACGGGCTGCCCCTCCACCGGGTTCATCCCCTGGACCGGTACGCCGGGCCCCACCTGCCCCAATGGCAGTGTGAACGTGCCCTACAACACCATCCCCGCCGGCACCTATTACATCGCGGTGATGAACCAGGCTGGAGCCTCTGGACCCTACGGTATCAATGTGACCGCCGGCCCTGCCTGTCCGCCCCCGCCTGCCAATGACCTTTGCGTGGATGCCACGCCGATCGCGTGCGGTGATGTGCTCAGCGGGACCACCGTGGATGCGACGAACACCGGCGCACCCGCCACCGTGTGCAATGGCTTCCTGAACAACACCTCCGGTGGTGTGTGGTACGTGGCCAGCGGCCTCTGCGGCCCGGTATCAGCCTCGCTGTGCTCCACCGCCATCAGCTGGGATTCGAAGCTCGCCGTGTACAGCGGCAGCTGCGGCAGCCTGGTGTGCGTGACCACCGACGATGATGGTTGCGGTCCGATCGCAGGGCTGAGCGTTGCCAACTGGAACGCCGATGTGAACGAGACCTATTACATCTACGTGCTTGGCTTCGGCGCCACGGACGAGGGCGCCTTCAGCCTCACCCTGAACTGCACCAGCACCCCGGTGGTGGCCAGCGCTGCGGTCAACGACAACTGCGGATCCAACGAATTCGGCGTGGCCGTTGACGTGACCGACCTGGGTGGTGCCGCTTCCGTGGACATCGCCTACAGCGTGAACGGCGTTCCCCAAACGCCTGTCGCTGCTGCCGGTCTTGGCATCACCAATTTGGGGCCCTTCACCCCCGGTGCCGAAGTGACCGTGTCGGTTTCCAATGGTGGCAGCGGCTGCACGGCGGACCTCGGTTCGTACTTCAGCAACTGCCCTGTGGATGTGGTGTGCGGTTCCACGCAAACCTACACCCACTGCTACACGAACAACGATCCCCGTACCTGGACATTCAACCCGCCCAACGCAGGTGAGTCCGTGACGGTGACCTTCGTGAACGGCACGATCGACGTGAACGACATCATCCGCATCTACAGCGGTGTGGACAACAGCGGCACGCTGCTCGCTTCCAGCACGGTGAGCAACCTCAACGGGCTCACGGGCACCTCGGCCATCGGCGAATCGATCTTCATCGAGATCGACACCGACCCGAGCAACAGCTGCGCGGACGGTGGCCAGAGCACCTGGGTGTTCGAGGTGGAATGCACGGCAGGCTGCGTGGACCCGGATGGTTCGGTGACCCCGAACGTGGATTGCGGCACCTACAGCTTCTCGCTGGACGTGGAGGTGCTCTTCACCGGTGACGGCGCCAGCACCGACCTGGTGTACACCGTTGACGGCGGTGCCCCCACCACCGTGCCCGGCCTGGTCGACTTCGACGTGGTGAACATCGGTCCATTCGCGATCGGCAGCGTGGTGAACGTGGTGCTCGCGCATGAGTTCGACGGCGCCTGCAACCGGAACCTGGGCAACTTCCAGCCGGGTCTCGCCTGCCCGCCTCCGGGAAGCTCCTGCGCGCTCCCGCTCGTGGTGAACAGCTTCCCCTACACGCAGACCAACACCACCTGTGGCAAGGGCAACAACCTGATCGGCACACAGTGCGGACTGGGCGCCAACTACGGTGGTGGCGAGGATTTCGTGTACCAGCTGAACATCCCTTCCGCGGGTGACTACCAGATCAGCATGCAGCTCAGCGGTGGTTACTCCTTCGCCGGTTGGTTCCTCAAGTCGAGCGGCAACTGCAGCACGGCCGCATCGTGCGTGGCCAACGCGGTGACCACGGTGGCGAACGGTACGGCAACGGGCATCGTGAACCTCGCGGCCGGAACCTACTTCCTGATCATCGACTCGCGCCCCTTGCCCAACTGCGTGGATTACACGGTGACCGTAGCACCCTTCGTGTTCCAGCCTGGCGACAACTGCAACATCGCCCTCCCCCTCACGGTGGGCAGCAGCTGCACCCCCACGGCGGGCAGTGTGGCCGGCCTGACACAGAGCATCCCGGGCGGTGTGTGCGGCGGTACTGCGGATGACGACATCTGGTACAGCTTCGTGGCCACCAACACCAGCCACACCGTCACCCTCGACGCGGACTTCGACGCCGTACTTGAGGTGCGGAGCGGTGCGTGCAACGGTGCGAACCTGGGCTGCGCAGACAACAACTTCTCGACCGGTATCGAAGAGCTCAGCGTGAACGGCCTGACCGTGGGCGCCACCTACTTCGTGCGCCTCTGGTCCTGGTCGAGCGCGGTGCAGACCACCCCCACCTTCGACCTGTGCGTGACCGAACCGCCCCCCGCCATTCCGGGCGACGACTGCGCCACGGCCTTCGTGATCCCCTCCGTGCCTGCCACGGTGAGCGGTTCCACGGGCCTGTTCGCGGACAACTACAACGCGGTGTGCCCCTTCAATGTCACCGGTGGACGCGACGTGGTGTACAGCTACACCCCCACCAGCAACGAGGTGATCAACGCCTCGCTCTGCCTGGGTACAACGGAATACGACACCAAGCTGTACGTGTTCCTGAACGATTGCAACAGTGCGGCCATCGCCTGCAATGACGACGCCTGCGCGAACCCTCCCCTGTTCGCCAGCGCCTTCATCTCCAGCATCAGCAACCTGAGCGTCACCGCCGGCAACACCTACTACTTCGTGGTGGATGGCTACAGCGGTGCCGACTTCGGCGACTACACCCTGGAGCTGAGCATCGCGCCGCAGCCCCCTGCGAACGATGACTGCGCCAACGCCATCGCACTGCCCGGCTGCAACAGCAGCATCAGCGGCACCACGGTGAGCGCCAATGGTGCGGACAGCCCGCTGGACAACTGCGGCACCTCCTCCAACACCTCTCCCGGCGTGTGGTACACGGTACAGGGCTGGGGCGGCGGCATGTCGGCAGGCGTGTGCGGAAGCACCACGGCCGACACCAAGATCGCGGTGTACACGGGTGGCTGCGGTGCCTTCACCTGCGTGGGCGGCAACGATGACGGCTGCGGCGTTCAGAGCTTCGTGAGCTGGAACAGCACGCTGGGCACCACGTACTACATCTACGTGTTCGCCTTCGGTGCCACCACGGAATACACCTTCGAGTTGGAGGTGACCTGCGGCGACAACCAGCCGATCTGCAACGACAACGGCCTCACCCTGGAGTTCCAGACGGACCAGTTCAGCGATGAGACCACCTGGGAGATCATCCCGGATGGGTTCAACACGCCGGCCTGTGCCGGTGGTGGCACCTTCCCGCCGAACGCCACGGTGACCGACTTCTGCTGCCTGCCTGATGGCTGCTACCGCATGCGCGTGCTCGATGCCTTCGGCGATGGCATGGTGAGCGGCAGCTTCGTGGGCGGTTACATCCTGCGCACCAGCGGCAGCAACCAACGCATCATCGACAACCGCAACAACTTCGACGGTGTGTTCGATGGCGATGTGAGCGCCATCAGCGGTGGCCAGGGCTTCTGCCTGCCCATCAGCAACCAGGGCCTGGTGTACACCAGCTGCGACAAGCTCGACTGGATCAACGGCCAGTACGTGGTGACCAGCGCCAACCCGGCCGTTAGCGCCGAGTGGATCGTGGGCGGTGCGAACAACGTGCAGGACAACAACTCCGGCT
>CAYZBO010000091.1:0-12260 GCA_964476665.1 uncultured Chryseobacterium sp.
CGCGTTCATCTGCTCCTCGTCCTCGGCCGTGATCAAGGGGATGAGCTCGGTCTCGCTCTCGATCTGGTCGCTGCTGAAGAGTTCGCTCGTATGGATGATGTCGTTCATCGACAGAATGGGTCAGGATGACAGTTACAAAGATACCGCTGCTGGCAGGCCTGCGGAAGGACCGCACGGAAGTGGCAGGATGAGCCTCCTTGCCAAGTACCATGCCGGATGTGGAAGCCTGACAGATGGTCAGACCGTCGTACGCGACCGATCGAACACCGCTCGTAATACGGCCTCATCCAACGCATCCAAAGGCACATTGCGCCGCCCCATCACCCGCCGGGCCGTTCCCAGCGCCCGCTCCAGGTCATAGGTCTCGAAGCCTTCTGCGCCGCCCCACGCGAAACTGGGGATGTGCTTCGGTGGGAAGCCGCCCCCGAACACATTCGCTGCCACGCCCACCACCGTGCCCGTATTGAACATGGTGTTGATGCCGCTCTTGGAATGGTCGCCCATGATCAGGCCGCAGAACTGCAGTCCCGTATCGACCACAGTGCCCTCTGCATAGCTGTAGGCCTTCACGCCGCCGTAGGTGTTCTTCAGGTTGCTGTTGTTGGTGTCGGCTCCCAGGTTGCACCACTCCCCCAACACACTGTTGCCCAGGAAGCCATCGTGCCCCTTGTTGCTGAAGCCCAGCAGCACACTGTTGTTCACCTCTCCCCCCACCCGGCACTCGGGGCCGAATGCGCAAGGGCCGTAGATCTTCGCGCCCATCTTCAACTGGGCATGGTCGCCCAGCACCAACGGACCACGGATGATGCAGCCCTCCATCACCTCAGCGTCCTTGCCGATATAGATGGGACCCGCCTTGGTGTTGAGGATGCTGGCTTCCACCACGGCGCCTTCCTCCAGGAAGATGAGGTCCGGATCGCCGATCACGGTGTTGAAGGCGCTCAGGCGCTGCGACCGACGACCCTCGGTGAGCAAGGCGAAATCCTGCGCGATGGCTTGTCCGCAATGCTGGAACAGGTGCCACGGCCGCTCGAAGCGCAGCACATCTCCGGTGAACGGAACGGCCTGCAAATGCGCGGGGGGAAGGGTCCAATCGGCTTCTGCGGGTGCGGCAGCATTGCCCAGCGCAAAGGCCAGCGGACGGCCACCAGCTGTCAACACCTGCCCTGGACGCAGATCGAGCACGGCCGCCACGAGGGCATCACTGGGGTAGAGCGAGCCATCCACTTCGTAGTGCGGTCCATCCACTTGGGGGATGGGGAAGGCAGCGCTGAGATAGGGCTCGGTGCGGTAGCCCACCGCGATGCCGCTGCGCACGTACCAGCCCTCACCCAAGCGGAGGATGCCCGGACGCAGCTGACCCACCGGGCGGGTGAAAGTGAGCGGTAGCAGGTGCCGGTGCAGGCCGGCGTCGTTGAGGATGATGGCCATGGTCCTTCGCTGGGCCTCCAAAGGTAGCCCAAGTGCAAGGTGGCCTCAGCTCCTGTTCAAGCGATGAAGAAACCGCAGATCCAATAGGCGATCGCAGCCAGCACCGCACTTACCGGAATGGTGAGCACCCAGGCCCACAGCAGGCGCAATGTCACACCCCATCGCACAGCGCTCAAGCGCTTGGTGGCGCCAACCCCGATGATGGCACCGGTGATGGTGTGCGTGGTGCTCACTGGAATGCCCAACTGCTCCGTCATGTAGAGGGTCATGGCACCGGCGCTCTCAGCGCACACCCCTTCCAGTGGTGTCACCTTGGTGATGCGCGAACCCATGGTCTTGACGATCTTCCATCCACCGCTGAGCGTTCCCAGACCGATGGCGCCGTAGCACGCCAGTGGCACCCAGTAAGGCATCTCATCGAGCGACGAGGCCTGTCCGCCCGCCACCAAGGCCACCATGATGATGCCCATCACCTTCTGCGCATCGTTGCCGCCGTGGCCAATACTGAAGGCGGCGGAACTGAGCAGCTGCAGGCGCTTGTAAAGGTTGGCTGTACGCATCGCGCTGGGCAGCTTGGTCATGTCCCACATGTAGCTGAGCACGAACACCAGGGCGAAGACCACCATGGCGATGCGCAGGTCCATGTTCTTGAGCACGAAGATGGAGGTGATGGCCGTGGCTACCGCGATGATCGCCACGCGCAGCCAGAGCCGCTGTACGATGGTGACCAGCGTGATGAAGATGGAGATGAGCATGCCCACGAGCGGGGCCAGGAAGATGAACAGGGCGATGATGCCGATCTTCTCCAGGTTGATGCTGCCCAGGTCGAAGCCCGCACCGGCCAATGCCGCGCCGGCGAAGCCGCCGATCAGGGTATGGGAGGAGCTGCTGGGGATGCCGTACCACCAAGTGAGCAGGTTCCAGGTGATGGCCGCCAGCAGACCCGCGAGCACGACGCGCAGGGTGATGAACTCCTCGTGCACCGTCTTGGCCACGGTATTGGCCACGTGGTGGTCGCTGAAAATGAAATAGGCGACGAAGTTGAAGACCGCAGCCCAGACCACTGCCTGGAAAGGCGTCAACACCTTGGTGCTGACGATGGTCGCAATGGAGTTGGCGGCGTCGTGGAAGCCGTTGATGTAGTCGAAGATCAGCGCGAGCGCGATGATGACGATGAGCAGCGTCATGCCTCAGGCGTACTTCAGCAGGATGGACTCGATCACGTTGCCCACATCCTCGCACTTGTCGGTGGCCAGCTCCAGGGTGGAGTAGGTGTCGCGCATGCGGATGAGCTGGATGGGGTCCTTCTCCTCAGCGAACAGGCGCTGGATGGCCCGATCGTAAACTTCGTCGGCCTGGTTCTCCATGCTGTTGATCTGCACCACGAATTCACTGTGCGCACTGCTCTTGTGCATGGTGCGCAGGCTCTGCACGGCCATCTGTACGATGCGCGCACCTTCGTTCACCAGCCGGGCCAGTTCGCGGCAGGTCTCATCGGGTTTCTGGATGCCGAAGAGCTCCAGGTTCTTGGCCGAGGCGAGGATGAAATCGGCCACATCATCGAGGCTGGTTGCCAGGTAATGGATGTCCTCCCGATCGATGGGCGTGATGAAGTTCCTGGCCAGGTCCGTGAAGATGGTGTGCGTGAGGTCGTCGTTGGCGTGCTCGGCGATCTCCAGGCGTTCCAGCAGCGCCGTGCGTTGGGAGCCGGGCTCGGTGTTCATGATCGCGATCAGGTCCTCCGACATCTTCAGCACGTTGGCGGCCGAGGCTTCGAAGTGGAAGAAGAACACGCGGTCGCGTGGCTTGAAGATCTTCAGGATGCTCTCGAGCGACATGGGTGTTGATTACGGAGGCCAAATGTATCCGGCCCGACGATCGCCCCCCACTATCAAGCGAATCTTAACCCAGAGTTAACATGAATACACGGCTGGTCGCGCGGACACCAAGGCTCCTTCGCATCTTTGGCGTCATGCTTTACGCATTCAATGGCTACAGGCCCGTGGTCCATCCCTCGGCCTTCGTACACCCACAGGCGGCGGTGACCGGCAACGTGATCATCGGTCGGAACGTGTACATCGGTCCCGGTGCGGCCCTGCGCGGCGACTGGGGGGAGATCATTGTGGCCGATGGCTGCAATGTGCAGGAGAATTGCACCGTGCACATGTTCCCCGGGGTGACCGTACGCCTGGAGGAAGGCGCCCACATCGGTCACGGTGCCATCATCCACGGGGCGCACGTGGGCCGCAACAGCCTCGTGGGCATGAACGCCGTACTGATGGACAATGTGGATCTGGGCGAAGAGTGCATCGTGGGAGCGCTGTCCTTCCTGCCCGCTGACAGCGTGTGGCCACGTCGGCAACTCATCGTGGGCAACCCGGCCCGTGCGATCAAGGAGGTGAGCGACGCCATGATCGCCTGGAAGACCGAAGGCACACACCTCTACCAGGCACTTCCCGCCGAACTCCACGCCACGCTCAGCCCCTGCGAGCCCCTGCACGAAGTGCCCGCCGACCGACCGCCCATCACCACCCGTTACAGCACGTGGAAGCGTACCCAGGGCTGATCATCGATGACCGACATGATGAAGAGGCCTGACCGGTCGATCAGCCTTCTCCCACCTCGGCGTGCAGGGCGTGCAGCATGCGATGGACCAGCGGCGTGAGGATGACGGCCACCGTGCCCAACAGGGCAATGCCGCTGTACAGCGCATAGAACGAAGCGAAGTACTTCGCGCCATCGCCGGGCAACTCACCCACAGGCCCCATGCCGCCCAGGATCATGCTGGCATTGAGGAACGCGTCGGTGAAACCGTATCCTGCGAAGTGCATGTACCCCAGCACGCCCACCGCGAGCGACACCCCGACCAGCGCCGCCGCGAAAACCACGTAGCGAAGCTGACGCACCATGAAGCGGGAGCGGGAGAGCAGTGCTTCCCTGCGATGCTCGAACATGCCACCAAGGTAGCTGTGCCAACAATACCCCGTCGATGACCAGGCGCCGCTGCGCAACACCAGGGCCCGCCCGGCAGCGATCTTTGGCCCAGAGAACCACCCTGTCATGAAAGGCCTCGGCACCATCGGTCTGTTGCTGCTCTCCAACGTGTTCATGACACTGGCATGGTACGGGCATCTGCGTTTCAAGGACTTTGAATGGTCGCGCAGCCTGGGGCTCATGAGCATCGTCCTGCTCAGTTGGGGCATGGCATTCTTCGAATATGTGCTGCAAGTACCGGCCAACAGGATGGGTCATGTGGCACATGGAGGACCCTTCACACTGGTGCAGCTGAAGGTGCTGCAGGAGGTGATCACATTGGTGGTCTTTACCTTGTTCACCCTGATCGCCTTCAAGAACGAGACACTGCGCTGGAACCACGCCCTGGCGGGTGTACTGCTGGTGATCGCGGTCTGGTTGGTGTTCAAGAAGTAAGCCATGCACGCACCGCTCTTCGGTGAACTTGTGGTGATCCTTGGTCTGGCGGCAGGCATCCTGCTGCTGTTCCGGCGCTTCCGTCTGCCGGGTATCCTGGGCTTCATCGTTACCGGCATCATCGCGGGTCCGCACGGACTGGGCTGGGTGCATGAGGTGGAGAGCGTGGAAGCCATGGCGGAGATCGGCGTCATCCTGCTGCTCTTCGTCATCGGCATGGAGTTCAGCCTGAAGAAGCTGGCCTCACTCGGACGCACTGTGTTCATCGGGGGGCTGTTACAGGCCGGTCTCACCACGGCCGCCATCACCTTCGCCTTGGGGCTCTTCGGGATACGCACCGAGAGCGCCATCTTCATCGGCTTCCTGGTCACCCTGTCCAGCACCGCCATTGTGCTGCGCGTATTGCAGGAGCAGGGCAGGATGGATGCAGCCCATGGCCGCGCTTCCACTGCCATTCTCATCTTCCAGGACATCATCGTGGTACCCATGATGCTGGTGACCCCGATGCTCGCCGGCAAGAGCGACGACCTCAGTGGCGATCTGTTGCTCCTGCTGGGCAAGATGCTGCTGCTGCTGGTGGCCGTGTTCGTCAGCGGCCGGTACGTGGTGCCCCGGCTGCTGAAGCAAGCAGTGAAGGGCAAAGGCAACGAACTTTTCATCATCACCATCGTGGTGATCTGCTTCGCAGCGGCCTATGCGACCCAGGCCTTGGGGCTGTCGCTCGCACTGGGTGCGTTCTTCGCGGGGCTCATCATCAGCGAGACGGATCACGCCTACCATGCCACCGGCATCATACTTCCCTTCCATGAGCTGTTCATGAGCTTCTTCTTCGTGAGCATCGGCATGCTGGTGGACCTGGGGAGCTTCCTCGCCTCCCCTTTCCTGATCCTCGCGCTCTTCCTCGGCATGACGCTGTTGAAGGTCGCTGCCACGATGCTGGCCGTGTGGGTACTGCGCTACCCTCTACGCACCGCCATGATGACCGGCTTGTCGCTCTTCCAGCTGGGGGAATTCGGCTTCATCCTGGCCATGCCCGGACTGGAGTACGGGCTGCTCACCAAGGACCAATACCAGCTGTTCCTTTCGGTCGCCATTCTCAGCATGGGTGCCACCCCCTTCATGCTGGAGTATGCCGAGCGCATCGTGCGGCGCTTCTTCCTCTCCTTCGTCCCCGGCAAGGCGGCCCAGCGCCTGGACCGCCTGGTGCGTGTGCGGCAGGAGCAGGACCGCACCCAGGCCCGTGTATTGCGCGACCACCTGGTCATCGTGGGGTTCGGACTGAACGGCCAGAACGTGGCCAGCTCGGCCGTGAACAACGGTGTGAACTGCGTGGTGATCGAGTCGGACACCGACCTGGCCGACAAGGCGCGCAAGCTGGGCCTGCATGTGCTGGTGGGCGATGGTGCCAATGCCCACCTGCTGGAGCGTGCGCATGTGGAGCGGGCGCGGGTGGTGGTGGTGGCCGTGAGCGACGCCACGGTCACCCGCAACATCGTTGTCGCGGTCAGAAGCCTTTCAAGCGCAGCTCACATCATCGTCCGCACGCGCTACGTGCGCGAAATGCGTGCACTGCTCGATGCGGGTGCGAACGATGTCATACCCGAGGAGTTCGAGACGAGCATCCAGATCTTCCACCGTGTGTTAAGGCGCTACCTGGTGCCCGAGGACCGTATCCAACAGCTCATCGGAGGGGTGCGGAGGGACCATTACGGGATGCTCCGCGGTGAGGGCACGAACCGGCTCAAAGCATCCGTCGGACTGCCCAGTTCCGCTGCTGGCATGGACCTGGTGACCATCACGGTGACCCTGGGGCACAACAAGGTGGTGGGACAAACCCTGGCGAGCCTGCAACTGCGCGAGCGCTGTGGCATCCAATTACTTGCCATCCGGCGCAATGGACGGTTCATCGCAGCTCCGTCGGCCACCGAGCGCATCCTCACGGACGATACGCTCTACCTCCTGGGCACACCCGATGATGTGGCCCGCCTGGAACAGCAGTTACGCTGAGCCTTCGGCAACCCGGCCCATCGTTCCGCCGTAGAAGCGGCACCATGGACCTGAACACCCCGGACCTGCCCCATCCCAAGCACATCCTGCTCGTGGACGATGAGGACGACTGCAACTTCGTCACCCGCCTCGTCCTCAAGAAGGCGGGGTTCTCCGGCAAGCTCACCTGCTACACCGCCCCGGAGGAGGCCATCGACCATCTGCGTCGCGGTGTCGACCTGCCCGACCTCATGTTCGTTGACATCAACATGCCCCGCATGAACGGCTTCGAACTGATCGTTCAATGTGAAAAGGAAGGGCTCCTACCGAGCGACCTCACCACCGTGTTCATGTTCTCCTCCAGCAATCGTCCCATGGACCAGGAAAAGGCGCTCTCCCTGGCATCTGTCCGCGGCTACGTCGAAAAGG
The DNA here is from genome assembly GCA_964476665.1 of uncultured Chryseobacterium sp. Classification (GTDB taxonomy): domain Bacteria; phylum Bacteroidota; class Bacteroidia; order Flavobacteriales_F; family PHOS-HE28; genus PHOS-HE28. The sequence goes on from CAYZBO010000091.1 coordinate 7,276, forward strand.
CGCTCTCCGTGGATAGCTTCGAACGGGTATTGCGCGATCGCATGCGCATTTGACGAACGCTCGAACCCACCACCCACCCATGAAAAAAGTCATCATCATCGAGGACGAAACGATCATCTCCTTCGGCTACCGGCTCCAACTTGAGGGCCTGGGCTTCGAGGTGGTCGGCACCGCCCGCAGCAGCGAGGAAGCGGAAGCGCTCCTTCGCGAAGTGCACCCGGACATCATCATCATGGACATCTACCTGAAAGGCGAGAAGAACGGCCTGGAACTCGCCCAGGAGATCCACGCCAAGGAGGAGATCCCCATCCTCTTCCTCACCGCCAGCACCAAGCCCGAGATCATCGCCGCCATCGGACAGTTGAAGGGCTGTCATTACCTCTCGAAGCCCATCAACTCCGACTCCCTGGAGGATGTACTGATGCGCTTCGCACAGAACTGAACCATGGCCCGCCCGGACGAACTGCTCAGCAACGGTGCTCAAGCTGAACTCCTGCACAAGTTCGCCCATGACCTGCGCAACCGGCTGGCGGGCATGCACCAGGTACTGCAGCAGCTGACCGCGAGCGCTCAAAGCCCGGAGCAACAGGAGCTGTTGGAGTTCGGTGAGCAACAGCAGTTCAAGGCGTTGCGTGCAGTGGAGCAGCTGCTCGATGACATGGGCGTGGTCCGACACGTACAGACCCTCCCCTGCACCGTTGTTCAGTTGGCGCCATTGGTTGAGAAGGCTGTACAGGGACTGCGCCACCGGTTCGATCGCAAGCAACAGACGGTGGACCTGCACGTCAAGGACACCCTCGAGGTACTTGGCCACGGCGATCACTTGTTCGAACTGCTGAGCGCCCTGCTCTCCAACGCCTCGAAGTTCTCCCCATCCGGTTCCACGATCGCGGTTCGAGCTGCAGAGGACGGGAGCAATGTGCTCGTACACATCACCGACCCGGGCGTGGGGCTCAGCCCGGTGGACCTCGAGCAGGTGTTCGTGCGGTATGCCTGGCTGAGCTCGCGCACGACCGCCGGCGAGGCACAAGGGCGTTCCACCCTGGCCCGTGCACGGCACTGGGCGCGGGCGATGGGCGGCGATCTGCTGGCCCAAAGCGAAGGGCCGGCTGCCGGATCCACCTTCACGCTGGTGCTCCGCCGACCGGCCCTGGCTTGATCGTACGGATCAGATCTCGACGCGTGTGATGTTGCGCGCCACGCGCTGGCCCTTGTGGTTCACGGCAATGTTGAACTCCAGCTCGTCGTTGATCGCCAATTCATCGAAGGTAAATCCTTGCAGGTCGTCGTAGCGGAAGAACAGGTTGTTGTCCGGATAACGGATGAAGCCATATCCGTTCATCAGGCTCATCACCGTGCTCCGGTGGCGCTCCTCGTCCACGAGGGTCGCCGTGGACTGACGCTCGTATCCCTCCTGCTCCGCGTCACGGTTCGGGTCACGCGCCACGAAGACATCCCGGATCACCTCATCATCATCCCGCAGGCCCTCCTCGATGAGGTCATGCATCGGCAGGGGATAGCTCACCTCGTTCCAGAGGTCCGTGCTGGTCTTGGTGGTCTGCAGTTCGCCGCTCTCCTGGTCCGTGAACTCGAAGTCCCAACCGAGCAGCATGGTCTTGCAGCCCAGGGCATGCAGCTTGCGCACCAACGGAACATGGTCGCCATCCGAAGCCACCAAGGCCACCACATCGTAGCGCTTGAGCATGCACAGCTCATAGGTCTCCAGCGCCATCAGCACATCGACCCCCTTCTCCCGTTTGCGGCCCATCATGTCCTTCACTGGCAGATAGTGCGTCTGCACGTTATTGTACATGAGGACATCGTCGAACACCCGATCGTAGTAAAGCTGGTTGGGCTTTTCGTTCGCCTCGCGCGCGGTGAACCGGCCGCGAAAGAAGTGGGCGTCGATGATATGGCACAGGTTGGGACGCGTTCCCTCCCGCTCCGCCACCATGTGCTTGATGTAGTCGTGCAGCCCCCCGATGTGCAGACGTCGCCGGTGGGAGTGCACGTAGTTGTAGTAGTTGCTCACGTGGGTGAAATAGCTCCCATCGTAGAAGACACCGACCTTCAGGGCCCGGCTTCCGTTCGCTTGCATGTGGATGTGGTATGAAGTTGGATAGGGCTGCGAAGGTAACCCTCCCATGCATCGCCCTAACTTCGCGGTCGTGCGTTCACTGCTCACCCTCCTTGCCGTCGTCCTCGGGAGCGTTGCCGTGGCCCAACCTCCGGGCAATGGCAACGGTGCCGCGCTCACGTTCGCACGCTCGGTGAACGTGGCGCTCAACACCCTGCAGCTCCACGACAAGGCAATGGACGCCTGGACATGGACCTTCGGCAAACAACCGGGGGCGCGGGTGCTGAGCAGCGACCGTGCTTCCGGCGCCATCGACGCCACCGCCCGTTTCAACTTCCGGTCAACCATGCTCACCATGCGGGAGGAGACCATGGGGGTGGTGCAGTACAAGGTGACCATCCGTGTGAACGCCGGTGAATGCCGCGTACTGGTGAGCGAGTTGACCCACACGGGCAATCGGAACACGACCCTGGGTGGTGTGCACGTGGGCCCGCTAACCCGCGGAACGGGAGAAGGCCGCAAGATCAGGGGAATGAGCCGTGCGAACGGCATGCAGCTGCAGACAGAGCTGCAGGAGGCCAGTGAGGAGCAGATCCGCGCCCTGCTCAATGCCTTCGAAGCACGTCTCCGGGCGAACGCGGAAGAATGAGCCGGTGGGCTCCAGCGTCCCTGTTGCGTCGCCTGTGAACAATGAGCGAGTGCAACCCTGCACGCCCGGCATCGTTCAAAGGGGCGCACCATGTCCCCCATGCCCTCCTTTCATTGGCGCCACTGGCCATTGCTGGTCACCATCGTGGCCGTGACCTTCATCGCTTACGGCGCGGTCCTTGTTTCCCGGTCCTCCGAGCTGCAACGCAGGATCGCCCACGAGGTGAAGCTGCTTGAAGAGCTCAACGCCATCGGACAGGGCATCCACCAGCTCGGGCTGGTTCATCGGGTGGACCTTGGCGCGGACCGACACCAATGGGGGCCCGAACTGGCCGACTTGCGGGAGCGGGTCCAGCAGGTGGCCGGGCGTTACGCCGATTCGCCGGGCATGGATGAAATGCCGTTGACCGTGGAACGCTACCTGCACCAGGCCGACTCGCTCCACGACCAGATCATGGCCGAGCGGGCCAAGTGGAGCGAATTACGATCCAGTGAAGCTGTGATCCAGATCATGCTGCAAAAAGCCCAAAAGGCTCTGGACCGCGCTTCGCGTGCCGTGCATGAACATGGATTGAGCGCCCACTCCGCCACTCTGAGCGCCCGCTGGAGCGAAGCCCGGGTGTTGCTCATTGCGGCCTGCCTGATGGCCGTGGTGCTCGCCTGGCTCACCAGTGTACGAGACAAGCTGCTCCAGGAGAGCCGCAGCCGTTCACGCGAGATCGAGGAGGCCCACCGCATCCTGGAAGCCACCAACCGCGAACTCCGCGAAACCATGCTGAGCAAGGAGGAGAAGGAGGTGATGATCAAGGAGATCCACCACCGGGTGAAGAACAACCTCCAGATCGTGAAGAGCCTGATCCGCTTCCAGATGGACCAGGTGAACGACCCGCGTACGACCGAACTGTTCAACGAATGCGTGAACCGGGTGAGCGCCATGGCACTGGTGCACGAGCAGACCTACCTGAGCAAGGATCTCGCCAACATCGATGTGAACACGTACCTCTCGCACCTCACCCGCGACCTCTGCTACGCCTACACCATCGATACCAAGCTGGACCTCGACATTCGCATCAACGTGCCCACCCTGAGCGTGGACACCCTGATCCCGTTGGGCCTGCTGATCAACGAGGTGATCTCCAACTCGCTGAAGTATGCCTTCAGGGGCCGCAAGCAGGGCGTGATCATGGTGCATCTCGGAGGGAACGAACGCGACGGACTGAGCCTCCGGATCGGCGACGATGGTGTGGGACTACCCGACCGCAGCCGTTGGGACCGTCCGCAAAGCCTGGGTATGGAGCTCATCCAGACACTGGCCGGACAGCTCAACACGACCGTGTCGCTCGTGCCCGGCCCCGGAACGGTCTACGAGCTCCGCAGCATCGTGGAGGAACAGCGCAAACGCGCCTGAGGCCCCCGTTCATCACAACGACCCGGGGACGGCGACCGCCACCCGTCCGTTAGCTTCGCGCCGCCGGCACCCTCTGCAGGCACCGATCCATCATGCGCAAGCCCCTTTCCTTTGCCCTTCCCCTGGCCCTGCTCACAGCCTGTGGCGGTGGGGAACCTGCCAACACCGTGGAGAAGATCACCTACCCCGAGACCCGAAAGGACAGCACCGCCGGCGACAGCCTGCACGGCACCTGGGTCGCCGACCCCTACCGCTGGCTGGAGAACGACACCAGCACCGAGACCGCCGAATGGGTGAAGGCCCAGAACGCCGTCACCAACGGATTCCTGGCCAAGATCCCCTTCCGCGACAGCCTCGCCAAGCGCTACGAGGAGCTGTACAACTTCCCCAAGGTGGGCGGCCCCATGCGCGTGGGCGAGCTCTACTTCGTGTGGAAGAACAGCGGCCTGCAGAACCAGAGCGTGATCTACGTGCGCCAGGGCCTCGATGGCGAGGACAAGGTCTTCATCGACCCCAACGCGCTCGACCCCGCCGGCACCACCACCTACAGCCCCATCGGCACCAGCCACGACGACCGCTACATGGCCGTGAGCGTGCAGAAGGCCGGCAGCGATTGGCAGGAGATCATGGTGTACGACCTCACCACCCTGAAGCCCACCACCGACCTGCTGAAGTGGAGCAAGTTCAGCGGAGCATCCTTCTACAAGGACGGCTTCTTCTACAGCCGCTACCCCACCCCAGCGAAGGGCACCGAACTGAGCGCGGCCAGCAAGTTCCAGAAGGTCTACTACCACAAGCTGGGCGATCCGCAGGAGAAGGACATGCTGGTCTGGGAGAACAAGGAGAACGGCG
>CAYZBO010000092.1:0-12203 GCA_964476665.1 uncultured Chryseobacterium sp.
CTCAGCACCTGGCTCACACGCTCGATCTCCTTCTCGCGGCCCACGATGGGGTCCAACTTGCCTTCCTCAGCCATCTTGGTGAGGTCGCGGCCGAAGTTGTCGAGCACCGGGGTCTTGCTCTTGCTGTCGCCCGACTTGCGCTGCGCACCGCCACCACCACCGGCGAAGCTGCCACTATCGTCATCGTCGTCCTCCGTGCCTTGGGGCCCCTGGGCCTTGGGCTTGTTGCTGCCATAGGAGGAGGGGCCTATTCCGCCGTCGGCCAGAATGGCATCCAGCTCGTTCTTCACGGTCACATAGTCCACCTTAAAGCGGTGCAGAGTCCTCGTGGCGAGGTTGTCCTCGTCCTTGAGCATGCTCAAGAGCAGGTGTTCGGTGTCGATCTGGTTGCTCTTGAAGAGCTTGGCCTCGAGGAAGGTGATCTTCAGCATCTTCTCGGCCTGCTTGATCAGCGTGATCTTGTCCTTATCGGGCGGGCGCATGGCGCTGGCGGGCTCCATGGCGCTTTCCACCTGGCGGCGCAGTTGATCGAGGTCCACGTCAAGCCGGTGGAGGATCTTCATGGCATTGCCTTCTCCTTCGCGGATGAGGCCCAGGAGCAGGTGCTCGATGCCGATGTAGTTGTGCCCCAGGCGCAAGGCCTCCTCGCGGCTGTAGGTGATCACGTCGCGCACCCGGGGTGAGAATTTGGCGTCCATTAGTGGATCGTGGGGGTTCTGGTTGATGTGCTCGGGAGGTCCTGCGAAGATAGCCGTCAGCAGAGCGGGGGCAAGCTATTGAACGCCCTTGCGGCGCCCCGGTTCCCGGTCGGCCCATTTTTCCACAGCAACGTGTGTGGCTGTGGATAAGTTCAGGGCCGATCGGACCACCCGGAAAGCCTACTTTCGGGCTCCCTTTTCGGAAGCCCCATCCACAAGGACCGGGCCAATTGACGCACTGACAGCCATGGCAGAAGGAGAGAAGATCATTCCGATCAACATCGAGAACGAAATGCGCACCGCCTACATCGATTATTCGATGTCGGTGATCGTGAGCCGGGCGCTGCCCGATGTGCGCGACGGTCTGAAACCCGTGCACCGCCGTGTGCTCTACGGCATGCAGGACCTCGGCGTGCTCAGCAATCGCCCTTACAAGAAGAGCGCCCGTATCGTGGGGGAGGTGCTCGGAAAGTACCACCCGCACGGCGATGGCAGCGTGTACGACGCCATGGTACGCATGGCCCAGGAGTGGAGCCTGCGCTATCCGCTGGTGGACGGCCAGGGCAACTTCGGCAGCATCGACGGTGACAGCCCGGCGGCCATGCGATACACTGAGGCCCGCCTGAAGAAGATCGCCGAGGAGGTGCTAGCCGACCTTGACAAGGAGACCGTGGACATGCGCCCCAACTTCGACGATTCGCTCGAAGAACCCAGCGTGATGCCCACCAAGATCCCGCAACTGCTGGTGAACGGTGCAGCGGGTATCGCCGTGGGCATGGCCACCAACATGGCACCCCACAACCTCAGCGAGGTGTGCGACGGTATCGTGGCCTACCTGGACAACAAGGACATCGACACCGAGGGCCTGATGCAGCACATCAAGGGTCCTGACTTCCCCACGGGCGGCGTCATCTATGGCGTGGAAGGCATCCGCGACGCTTATGAGACCGGCCGTGGCCGCATCGTACTGCGCGCCGCCTGCCACATCGAGGAGGATGACCGCACCGGCCGCGAGACCATCATCTGCACCGAGATACCGTACCAGACCAACAAGGCCGTGCAGCTCGTGAAGGGCGTGGCCGACCTGGTCAACGACAAGCGCATCGAAGGCATCAGCGATGTGAACGACTACAGCGACCGCAATGGCATCCGCATCGCGTACGAGGTGAAGCGCGAGGCCATGGGCACCGTGGTGCTCAACCAGCTCTACAAGTACAGCGGCCTGCAGACCAGCTTCAGCGTGAACAACATCGCGCTGGTGGGCGGTCGCCCGATGCTGCTGGGCCTCAAGGCCATGATCCAGCACTTCGTGGACCACCGCCTCGACGTGATCGTGCGCCGCACCAAGTTCGACCTGCGCAAGGCCGAAGAACGGGCCCACATCCTTCAAGGCCTGCTAATCGCCCTGGACCACCTCGACGCCGTGATCGCGTTGATCCGTGCCAGCGCCACACCTGACATCGCCCGCGAAGGCCTCATGACGTCCTTCGGCCTCAGCGAGATCCAGGCCCGCGCCATCCTCGACATGCGCCTGCAACGCCTCACCGGCCTGGAGCGCGACAAGATCAAGGAGGAGTACGCCGAGCTCATGAAGCTCATCGACCACCTGCGCGCCGTGCTCGCTGACGAAGGCCTCCGCCTGCAGATCGTGCGCGACGAGACCCTCGAGGTGAAGGAGAAGTACGGTGACAAGCGCCGTACCCAGATCCTCACCGCCAGCGGCGACATGCGCATGGAGGACCTCATCGCCGACGATGCCATGGTGGTCACCATCAGCCACCTGGGCTACATCAAACGCACCGGCCTCAGTGAGTTCCGCACCCAGAGCCGCGGCGGCGTGGGCAGCAAGGGCAGCACCACCCGCGACGAGGACTTCCTGGAACACCTCTTCGTGGCCACCAACCACAACTACCTGCTCATCTTCACCCAGAAGGGCCGCTGCTACTGGATGCGGGTGTTCGACATCCCCGAAGGCACGCGCCAGAGCAAGGGCCGCGCCATCCAGAACCTGGTGCAGATCGAAGGCGACGACAAGGTGGTGGCCTACCTCAACGTCACCGACCTGAAGGACGAGGACTACTTGAAAGGCCATTTTGTCACCCTCTGCACCAAGAAGGGCATCATCAAGAAGACCACCCTGGAAGCCTACAGCCGTCCGCGCTCGAACGGCATCATCGCCGTGGGCATCCGCGAAGGCGATGAACTCCTGGAGGCCAAGCTCACCACGGGCAACAGCCACATCATCCTGGCCAGTCGCGAAGGACGTGCGGTACACTTCGATGAGAACGACGTGCGTGCCATGGGCCGTGGTGCCAGCGGTGTGCGCGGCATGAACCTGGGTGATGCGGCGGACAACGAGGTCATCGGCATGATCGCCATTGACAAGAGCGAACTGCAGACCCGCCAAGTACTGGTGGTGAGCGCCAAGGGTTATGGCAAGCGCTCCATCATCGCCGAGAAGAACGAGACCACCGGCGAACTGGAGTACGCCTACCGCATGGTGACCCGCGGCGGCAAGGGGGTGAAGACCCTGCAGATCACCGACAAGACCGGTGAGCTCATCGCCATCAAGGACGTGAAGGACGATGATCAGCTGATGATCATCAACCGCAGTGGCATGACCATCCGCATGGGCCTCGAGCAGATGCGGGTGCTGGGCCGTGCCACCCAAGGTGTGCGCCTGATCGAGCTGCGCAAGAACGACCAGATCGCCGCAGTGGCCAAGGTGGACGGTGCCCTGGCAGAGGACGAGGACAACGCAGCAGGCGACGCTGGAACTGACGGTCATGAAGGAGCCGACACGAATGGCACCGAAGTTGATAGTACCCCGTCCACGGAAGAATGAACGCAACCCATCGAACGTACCCCATGAAGAACCTGCTGACCGCTGCGCTGACCACGAGCGCCCTGGGCCTCTTCGCCCAGAACGCCAACGTGGTGAGCGCCTACAACTACATGAACGACGGCAAGCTGGACAAGGCCGTTGAGTACATCGAGCCCGCCATCAGCGACGCAAAGACCGGTGCCGTGGAGAAGACCTGGCGCTACCGGGGCGACATCTACCGCCTCATCGCCCTGGGCGAGGACGAAGCGCTGAAGGCCAAGTACCCCAACGCCATCGACCTCGCCGTGGAGAGCTACCTGCGTGCCAATGAGCTGGATGTGAAGGGCAACTACAAGGTGGAGAACGTGAAGGCCCTGGGTGCCCTTCAAGGTGCATCACTGAACGCCGGCAACGATGCCTTCGGCACCAAGAACTACGACGAGGCCATCCGCCGCTATGCCGTGGCGGAGCGCATCGCCAAGGCCTTCGGACAGGCCGATACCAACGCCATCTTCAACTCGGCGCTGGCGTACGAGTCCAAGGGCGACGGTACCAACGCCATAAAGCGCTACCAGGAAGCCCTGGCCGCCGGTTACGTGAAGCCTGAGGTGTACCGCTACATCGCCAGCCTGCAGCGTAAGAGCGATGACCTGAACGGCGCCATCGCCAGCGTGCAGGAAGGCCGCCAGCGCTTTCCGGACAACAAGGACCTCATCCTCGACGAAATGAGCTACCTGCTTGCGGCCGATCGCTCGGAGGAGGCGGAGAAGAGCGTGGCCCTGGCCATTGAGAAGGATCCCAACAACGCCGTGCTGTATAGTGTGCAAGGCAGCCTGTTCGACAAAAAGGCCAGTGTTGCCACGGACGCCAAGGACGAAGCGGCCATGAACCAGTGGTACGACAAAGCCGAAGCCGCCTACAAGTCAAGCATCGAGAAGGATGCGAAGTACTTTGATGCCTACTTCAACATCGGCGTGCTGTACAACAACCGCGCAGCCTTTGAGTATGAGAAGTGCAACGCCATCAAGAGCGACACGGAGTACATGAAGTGCAAGACCAAGGCGGACGACATCTACCTGAAGGCCGTGCCGTACTTCGAGCAGGCCCACGAACTGGATCCGAAGGACGCGCAGACCATGCAGCAGCTCATGAAGCTCTACGCCAAGACGAACGATCAGGCCAAGTTCGCCGCCATGAAGGCGAAGCTGGGTCAGTAAGGGAAGATGAGCATGAACGGAAGGCCGGGCCGGAAAGGTCCGGCCTTCGTCGTTAATGCCGTTGGCATGACGCTCAGATCGAACATCAAAAGGACCGATGTGGAACAGGATCAGGAGCCTGGTGAGCGGAGCAAAGGGGCTTAGGAACGGGGAAGGAGATGTCCCGTGTTGGAGACCATCACAGATATAAGTGGGGTTGGGTTTGTACGCCTGACCAGCTGAACGCCAGCGCACTACAACTTAACATAATATAAATTATGCGCCAATATCGGTAAACTCAAGAACGGTCCTTGGGCGCCGTTCCACACCGATCCCGACCGCTCCGTCCAGCCCCATTACACCAGCCTCAAGCCGCAACCCTTGGAACGGATCGTTCGCCAGCAGCCATGGACCGTCCAGGTCGAGCAACTCGGCATGGCTTCGCAGCGCCAGCATCGCGCCGCAGCCCAGCGAACTCTCGCTCATGCTGCCGAGCATCACCCGCAGGCCCAATGCCCGCGCACGTTCCGCCATGGCCAGTGCCACGTCCAGCCCGCCGGACTTCATCAACTTCAGGTTCACCCCGTCGAACACCCCAGACGCCCGCTCCAGATCCGCCAGGCCTTGTACGCTCTCATCGGCGTACACCGGCACATCCGCCGCCGCACGCAGCGCTTCGTGCAGGTCCCAGCGGTCCTTGGCGAACGGCTGCTCCAACCCAACGACCCGCTCTTCGCCCAAGACCTGCACAGCTTCCACCGCCTGTGCAACCGAGGTCCAACCTTGGTTCGCGTCCAGGAAAAAGCGCCGATCCATTTGCCGCAAGTGCTGAAGCACCGCCAGATCGTTGGCCGCACCAAGTTTCACCTTGAGCACCGGCGTCATCGGCAACCCGCTGATCTTCAAGTCAATGTACTGTACCTCTGTATGTCCCAAGGTCACCATCGCCCGGGTGTCCTCAACCGGCTGTCCACCGGCCATCAACATACTTTCAACAGAACACCCCATCTCCTTAGCTCTCAGGTCAATAAGGGCCATTTGCAAAGCGGCACGAGCGGGCGGCAGCAAACCATCGGCCTCCGGAGACAGCTCGTTCCGGTGACCGGAACTGCGGTTGCCAGACTTCCAGTATCGCACAAGGTCATCATATACAGAAGACTGATCATACGGGAGATATGGAGGCAGTGTTGCTTCCCCGTACCCGGTCACCTCTTCATCCATAAGACGCACGAAGACGGCATCGGTCCCATCACGCAGGCCGTGGGCCGTACCGAAGGGATGGATGAAACGCAGCCGATAGTTGGCTAGGGCCAGTTGCATGAAGCGAAGGTCCGGCAACCGCTGCTGCGGTCGGCACGACACAGCCACCAAGTGTGAACGATCGAACACGAAAAAGCCCCGGAGGTCTCCCACCAGGGCTCTTTGCGCACTGGGCTGGTGCTTACTTCACCTGGTAGTAGATGTTCGTCAACCATTTGGTGGTATCCGGTTCCGCCATCGGATCGGTGACGTACTCCTCGATGACGTTGCCGTAATGCGTCAACCCCTTGTCCTTGATGTATTTATCCAATGCCATGTGAGCCTTCATGCTGCCATCGTAGTCGCCGTAGTAGGCCACCTTCAGCATGCGGCCAGCGGGGATCACATGGGTGGTGAAGCCCTTCACTTCGGTCTCGGCATCGCCATTAACCGGCATGGCGGCCATCAGGTCGGCGGTCTGTTCCTGTTCGTTCCATTCCCAATAGACGGCGCTCGGGGCGCCTGCCAACTCCAGCTTGGCCGCAGCCACCGCCGCAGCCGATGCGCCGAACTGGGCGCCGAAGAAGGGTTGCATGGCGCTCCACTTCAGCTTTTTGTTGCGGGTGCCGATATAGACCTGTTCACCGTTATCGATGGTCTCGATCCGGTAGCCGTCCACGGTCTGCGCGGCCTCGGCGGCCATTGCCTCAGCATGGGAAGCCTCCACCACGGTCTTCAGTTTCACAAGCCCACGCTCGAAATCAGGACCGATCATCTCATCCATGTCCATGAAAACGCCCATGATGCGTCCCATGAAGTTGTTCTCTCCGCTCATGCGCCACACCATGCGGGTGCTGTCTCCGCTTGGCTCCAGCTCGTAGTCCACCATGCTCTTCGACTCGAACGGCTCGATGAAGTGCAGTTCACAGGTCACCTTCTTGTTGGGTTCCATGGCCACGATGCGCTGGCTGCCGGTGCCCACGGTATCGCCCTTCCAGCTCCAAACGGCACCCACCGTGCCGTCAGTGCCTTCGATCGTCTGCACCTGGTCCTTGTCCATCTCCTGCCAAGGCCCCCACTCCTTCATGTGTCCAAGCTTGCTGACGTATTCGTACACCACAGCTGGAGAGGCTGCCATGGTGGTGCTCCGTTCAACGCTGTAGGCTCCTGGTCCTGTTAGTCCCAGAATGACAAGGATTATCAACACGGCAAAGACGATGATGAGTATGGTCTTGAGCGCACGCATGTCCGGTAATTTGTCCGAAAGATGCGTCATGCGGCAAGGAAAACAAGCGCCACCGCTACCGTTCCTTTAACGATCCGTCACAGCGAGGCTGCATGCATTGCCCCCCGGATACACACCTTCCGAGGCTTCGGGGGGACACGGATGGATGCCCCGTCACTTGTTCAAGGCCCGTGTGCCTCTGCGGATGTCGTTCACCCAAAGCTGGCACGGTGTTTTCTTTGTCATCGTCAACTGAACCACCCATCCGATGAACCTTCGCACCTCCCCGCTCCTGATCGCTGCTGCGGCCCTGGTCCTGAGCGTGAGCCTTCCCGCCTGCAAGAGCAAGAGCTCACCCGCTGGCACCAAGGTCACCCAGCCCTTCAGCGGCAACAAGTACGAGAGCAACGCGGCCTGGTTCCGGGGTACCGGACAGGGCGTGAGCATCAAGCAGAACATCGCGCGGGGCAAGGCTGATATCGATGCCAAGAACCAGGTGGCCGCGCAAGCTGGCACCAACATCCGCGCCGTCACCGACCAGTACCTGGGACAGACCGAGAACGCCAACGCCGCCGATGTGGCCGACAAGTTCCAGACCCTGATCCGCGAGGTGATGAACACCGAACTGGCCGACCTGCGCAAGATCGGCGAGGAGACCTACTACAACGAGACCACCAAGGACTACACGGTCTACGTGGCTTACGAGATCAAGAAGAACGCCATGTTCCGCTACATGAAGAAGCAGGCTCGCACCGAGGCCAAAATGAGCGAACAGGAGCTGAAGGTGCTTGACGAGATCCTCGACCAGGAGATCAAAAAGGCCGAAGCCGCCGGTGAATGAACGTCCGGGAGCGCAGCAACGGCAGGGGATCTCGGTCCCCTGCTGACGTTCTGACCGAACCCTTGGAACGGCAAACCGTTTGTACAATGGAGCGCACAACAACCTGAACGAACCATGTTAGGATCCTATGTGATCGCGGGCCTCATCATGCTGGTAAGCTGGCTGGTGGGCCAACAGTTGAAGAGCCGATTCGAGAAGTACTCGCGTACTCCGCTGCAGAACGGCATGAGCGGACGTGAAGTGGCAGAGCAGATGCTGAGGGACCACGGCATCACCAACGTAAAGGTGATCAGCGTGCCGGGCCAGTTGACCGACCACTACAACCCCGCCAACCGCACGGTGAACCTGAGCGAGCCGGTGTACCACGCCCGGAACGCCGCTGCCGCCGCTGTGGCTGCGCATGAGGTGGGCCACGCCGTGCAGCATGCCACCGCCTACAGTTGGCTGGAGATGCGCAGCAAGCTGGTGCCCGTGGTGAGCGTGGCTTCCCAGTGGATGCAATGGGTGCTGCTGGGCGGCATCCTGCTGATCAACAGCTTCCCGCAGTTGCTGCTCATCGGCATCGTGCTCTTCGCAGTCACCACGCTGTTCAGCATCATCACCCTGCCGGTGGAGTACGACGCCAGCAACCGCGCCCTCGCTTGGATGACGGACCGCGGCATCGTTACCAGCAGCGAGCTCGCCATGAGCGCCGATGCCCTCAAGTGGGCTGCACGCACCTACGTGGTGGCCGCCATCGGTTCCATCGGCACCCTGCTCTACTACGTGATGGTGTACATGAACCGCCGTTAGGGTCAACTTCGTTCCCGCTACCGGAGCCCTGCCGCATGGCGGGGCTTCGGTGTTTTTGGTCACGCGCCGTGCACCCACCCAGGGGGTATCCGAACAGTTGTCCTACAACGCACCGCCTCCCCTCCCCGATTTCACCGTTCCAACACAACGGGCAATACTTCGAGCAACTGCCCGCCCACCAGGATGTGGCATAGATAGGTGCCCGCCGCAAGCGGGCCGATCGGAAGCTCCACGCGTTCGGCAGCCAGGAAGGTACGCTCCAGTGCGAGATGACCGCCACCGTCGAAGAGTCGCAAGGTGCGTGGCCCCAGCTGTTCCTGACCCAGGACAACAACGAGATGCTCTTGCGCAGGGTTGGGGAAGATGCGTATGCCGGAGGAGCTCTCCACTTCATCGACACCGCCTGTGACCAGGCCTGTTGGATCCGAGTTACCCCTGCAATCGATGCATGGCAGGCTGCCCGGTAGCTCATAAATGTTCGTGGGAGGACCCAGCACCGCGTTCGTGTACACCAACATGTAGGTCTGTCCACCGGAAGTGAAGATGGGCGTGGAGGCATTCACCCCGATGCCGCCGCCACTTATGAAACTGCCGGGGTCCTGCTGAAAGAGCTCCGTACCGTCCTCCCTGTAGATGAACAAAGCGAAATCGCCGGGACCATTTTCCTGCATGGCTGTCAGGGCGAACTCGATCGTGGACGGATCCGTATCGAACAGGTCCTCGGTGACATAGGTCATGTTCGCCCAGACCATGCCAGGCGGTGCATCTGGTATGGTAAGTACCCGATGCACCGAATAGTCCAGTTCATAGATGGTGAGCTCCTCCTCGTCGCCATTGAACAGGGTGATCAACCGCAAGCCGGAGCCCAACGAATGCAGGGACCGCACTGACATGTTGGATGTATTGACCAGGGGGAACTGGGCTTGTACGGAACCGACCACCAGCAGCGCTGGGAGGACCGCTCTTCGAAGGATGTGGCTCATGGTGAAGTGGCTTGGGTGAATTTCGAAGATAGCACATCGCATGAGGCCTGCCCTGCGTGGAGCCCATGCACTGGTCATATGCGTTCCACGGGACCTGGACCGGATCTTGCAGGCCGGCTGACACGGCACCGGTACGCCACAGCCCTACCCCACCACCCGCTCGCGCACGGCCACGGCCGGGTTGCCTTGGTAGACGGTATAGGGCTCCAGGTCCTTGCTGGCCATGCTGCCGGCGGCCAGCACGCTGTGGCTCTTCATCGTAACACCCAGGGTAACGATGGCGCCCGCCCCCACCCAGCTGCCATCCTCCAGCACCACCGGCCTGGTATAGGTGGGGTAGTCGATCTTCTTGTAGTCGTGACTGCCCTGTATGATCATGGCGCCCTGACTGATCACGACATTGCTGCCGATGGTGAGGTCGTCGAGGTTGTCCAACCAGGCACGCTGACCGATCCAGCTATGGTCGCCGATCGACAGCTTCCATGGGAACTTGATGTTAACTCCCGGATGAATGACCACCCCCTTCCCCACCCGCGCCCCGAACAGGCGCAGTAGCATCGGCTTTGGCGTGCGGAACGGGAAGAGCGGATTGAGGAAGAAGAGCGCGTTGGTGAAGTACCAGAGCGTGCGCTTCACCAACCCCGCACCGGGGTGGAAGCTCTTCGAGTTGTCAAAGCGGGAAAGGTCTACAACAGGTCGGGTCATTTCGATCGGTCGCCACCGCCTCACATGCGGGGCCATCGGGGTCGCAAGGTGAGCAATTCAACGGTGCATCGAACGCTCATCACCAGTTGGGAGAACGGGAAAGATAATGTCAGGGGCGGTCCGGTTCACCGAGCCTGCCCGCGATGAAGCCGGTGGTCCAGGCGGCCTGGAAGTTGAAGCCGCCGGTGATGCCATCGATGTCGAGCACCTCTCCGGCGAAGAAAAGACCGGGCATCAGGCGGCTCTGCATCGTGCGCGGATCCACCGAAGCAAGATCCACGCCACCGGCCGTAACGAACTCTTCCTTGAAGGTGGTGCGGCCGTTCACGGTATAACGGTCATTGGTGAGCACGTCCACCAAGCGGTTGCGTTCCTTGCGGGGCAGCGTGGCGGGCGTGCGTTCGGCACCGACCTCGGCCTTGTGCAGCAGGTGCGCCCACAAACGACGGGGCAGTCCGAAGAGCGGCAGGTTGGCCAGCTGCTTGTTGGGGTGATGGGCCACCTGCTCCTGGAAGGCTTCCTGCACCAGCCCCTCGTGTCGACCACCGACCCAATTCAGCTGCAGGGTGAAGTGGTAGTCCAAGGAACGTACGATGCGCGCACCCCAGGCACTGAGCCGCAGGATGGCCGGCCCGCTCATACCCCAATGGGTGATGAGCAAGGGCCCCTCGCTTTCCAGGTCGGTGCCGGTAATGCGTGCCCGCACGGCCGGTGCCACCACGCCGGCCAGGTCACGGACCGGGTCGTCGGGCAGGTTGAAGGTGAAAAGTGAGGGCACGGGTTCCACCAGTGGCAGGCCCAGGTCGGAAAGCAGTGCGTAGCCAGCGGACTTGGGGTGGCCGCCCATGGTGATGATGACCTTGTCCGCCGGGCAGGGTTCGCGCCCCACCACATGCACCAGCCAACGGTCATTCGGCAGACGTTCCAAGCGGTTCACCCGACTGTGCGGCAGCAGCTGCACGCGGGCCCGATCGGCAGCGGCAGTAAGCGCCTCCACCACGGTGGCAGAGTCATCGGTAGCGGGGAACATGCGCCCATCAGGCTCCACCTTCAAGGGCACACCCGCCGCTTCGAACCAGGCGATGGTGTCGGCCACGGCGAACTGCTTGAAGGCCTGTCGCAGGAAGGCTTCTCCGCGCGGATAGTGACGCGCCAGACGACGCGGCTCCAGGCAATGATGGGTCACATTGCACCGTCCGCCGCCACTGATGCGCACCTTCGCCAGCACCTTGTCGCTCCGCTCCAGCAGCGCGATCACGGCGGTGGGATGATGCTGGCGGACGCTGATGGCGGCGAAGTATCCCGCCGCCCCGGCACCCACGATCACCACATACATGACCTGCTCACTGCTTCACGAAGCGGGCGCTGCGTACAGTGCGGCCTTCGCTCCGCAGGAGGTACATGCCGGGTTGCAATGCGTCCAGTTGAAGGAGCACCTCGCCGGGAGCGGCACCCTGTTGCCATACCAAGCGCCCCTGTGCATCGTAAACGCTGAGCACGGCGGCCTCCGTGAGCTGGGTGCGCAGCGGTCCGTTGGTGGGGTTGGGTGCGAGGGAGAGCGGGGCATCGGGAGCCAATTCAGCAACGGAAGTGATCAGGTCGCCGCAGTTCTCGAAGCCCCCCAGCACGACTTCGGCACAGCGGGCGAAGGTGAATGCGAAGGTGCCCGCGGGATCACTGTTGAAATAGCCCACGTGGCT
>CAYZBO010000093.1:0-11955 GCA_964476665.1 uncultured Chryseobacterium sp.
TGCTCTCGGCCAGGCGGCGGGCGATGGTCTTGCGCATCTGGCTCACGGCCACCTCTTCGAAGCTCTCCACCTGCGGGGTGCTCCAGGCCAGGCCACCACCGGTGTGGCCTTCCACGTCGCGCTTGGTGATGCGTCCTTCCGGACCACTGCCCTTCACGCGGGCGATGTCGATGCCCTTCTCCTCGGCGAGACGGCGCGCCAGGGGGCTGGCATGCACACGGCCGTTGGTCGCTGCGGGCTGCGCCACGGGACGGGGGGCGGGAGCAGCAGCAGGGGCAGGGGCAGGGGCAGCAGCAGGGGCAGGGGCAGGGACAGGGGCGGGAGCAGGGGCCTTTGCCTCCTGCGGCTGCTCCTGCGCCTTGGGCTGAGCGGTCGCCGCCTCGGCCAGCAGCGCGGTGATGTCCTCGCCCTCCTTCCCCAGCACGGCCAGCACGCTATCGACCGCGGCGGCCTTGCCCTTCTCCACACCGATATGCAGCAGCACACCGTCAGTGAAGCTCTCGAACTCCATGGTGGCCTTGTCGGTCTCGATCTCGGCGAGCACTTCGCCGCTCTTCACCTTGTCACCCACCTTCTTGTGCCAGGCGCTCACCACCCCTTCGGTCATGGTGTCGCTCAACTTCGGCATGCGTACGATCTCGGCCATAGTTCCTTAGTGATTTGCCGCCACCACGACCGCCTCGCAGGCGTCATGCAATGGGGCTGATACCCGCTTTCCAGTTCCGCTGCGCATTCGTCGCGTCCGTTGCGTCGTTGCGGTGAATGATCAGTCCTTGATGAAGGGGTACTCCTTCTCGAAGTACACATCGTTGTACAGTTCCTCCGCCGTGGCCATGGGGCTCTCCTCGGCGAACTTCACCGACTCCTCCACCTCCTTCTTGATGGCCTCGTCGATCGCCTCCAGGTCGGCCTCGGTGGCCCACTTGTTCGCCAGCAGCACATCGCGCACCTGCTCGATGGGGTCCTGCTTCTTGTACTCCTCCACCTCCTCCTTGGTGCGGTACTTCTGGGGGTCGCTCATGCTGTGCCCCTTGTAGCGGTAGGTGCGGATGTCCAGCAGGATGGGGCCCTGGCCGGAGCGCACGTGCTCGCAGGCGCTGGCGATGGCCTCGTGCACGGCCTCGCAGCTCATGCCGTTCACCACCACGCCGGGCATGTCGTAGCTCTCACCCAGCGTGCTCAGGTCATGCACGTTGCTGGTGCGCTCCACGCTGGTGCCCATGGCGTAGTTGTTGTTCTCGATGATGAAGATCACCGGGAGCTTCCACGTCATGGCCATGTTGAAGGTCTCGTGCAGGATGCCCTGGCGTGCGGCCCCGTCGCCGAACATGCACAGGGTGGCGTGGTCCTCGCCGCGGTACTTGTCCGCGAAGGCGATGCCGGCACCCAGGCCGATCTGCCCACCCACGATGCCGTGGCCGCCGAACAAGTTGCGCTCCTTGTCGAAGTAGTGCATGCTGCCGCCCTTGCCCCTGCTGGTGCCGGTGAGCTTGCCATAGAGCTCGGCCATCACGCGCTTGGGCGATTCGCCGAGAACCAAGGGGTGGCAATGGTCGCGATAGCCGGTGATGATGCGGTCGGTGGGGCGGATGGCGGTGATCATGCCCGCCAGCACGGCCTCCTGCCCGATGTAGAGGTGGCAGAACCCACCGAACTTCTGCATGGTGTACAGCTGGCCGCACTTCTCCTCGAAGCGGCGCATCATCACCATTTCCTTGAACCACCGTTGGTAGGTGGCCTTGTCGAAGGTTGCGGCCTTGGCGGTCGACTTCCTGGCGGGTGCGGTCTTGCTGCTCATGCGGGGCGCTTGCGTGGAGGGCACAAATATAGCCGCGGTGTGCCGCGTGAACGTCGCTCCATCGACCAATGCCCGATGGCTGCCTCAGCGCGCTACGCGCCCAGGAACGACGCATCGAACGAGAGGGGGAGCAGGTCGCCCGCCCGCTGCAGTTCGATGACCTTGCCACCGGCCGAGGCCAGGTAGAGGCGGATGGGCGCACCCTGCCGGTGCTCCTGTTCCAGGAGGGCCTGCCGACAGATCCCGCAGGGCGATACGGGGCGGTCGGCTGGCGCCGAAGGCACGGAGACGGCCATCTCCACAACCACGGCAGCCGGATCCTGCGACAATGCCGCGTGCAGCGCCGTACGTTCCGCGCAGATGCCGGCCGGGAAGGAGGCGTTCTCCTGGTTGTTGCCCGTAACCACGCTGCCACCGCTCAGGCGCAGGGCCGCACCCACGTGGAACTTGGAATACGGCGCATAGGCCCGCGTGGAGGCGTCGGCCGCAGCATCCACCAGGGAACGCGTGGCAGCATCCAGGGCGGCCATATCGGCATGCTCCAGGTAGCTGAAGGTGAGGGTGCGCTCGTTGGCCATGGCTTCGTTCGCCGCGAAGGTAGCCACCCGCAGACGCACCCACGTCCATCCCCGCCGGCGTTCATTGCCCCCCTGCTCCTCCCCATTCCGCGCACCGCACTACCTTCGGCACCCTTGCAGCCACCATGAGCGACCACGTAGAGCAACTTGCCCGCTTCGAGCCGATCTCCCTCCAGGAGATGGACAGCGTGAAGCTGCAGAACCGCGTGGACACCAAGTATGTGTTCGCTGCTTCGCTGCTGCCTGCGCTGCTGGAGGCGATGCTGCCCCATTACAGACTGCTCCACGTGAACGGCAAGGCAGGCAGCGCCTACCGCAGCCTCTACTTTGACACGGCCGATCACCGCCATTTCCAGGACCACCACAACAAGCGCACCTTCCGCAACAAGGTCCGCTTCCGCGAATACATCGGCAGCGACCTGGTGTTCCTGGAGGTGAAGCGCAAGACCGGTGGCGGCCGAACGGACAAGGCTCGGATACGCGTGCCAGGCATCCCGGAGGTGCTGAGCGCCGAGCACATCCTCTTCATCCAACAGGCCACGGGACGCAACGAAGTGCTCCAGCCTGCGCTCTGGAACCACTTCACGCGCTACACCTTCGTGAACCGGCATGCACCGGAGCGCCTCACCATGGATGTCGGGCTCACCTTCAGCGACCCCGCGCGCAACGAGCACTTGGGCGATATCGTCGTGGCCGAATTGAAGCAGGAGCGCGCGGACCGGAGTGCACCTTTCGTGCGACTTATGCGCGCCCATGGCATCCGGCCGGCGGGCATGAGCAAATACTGTGTGGGCATGCTGATGCTGCAACGCCCCGTGAAACACAACGCCTTCAAGGAAGTGCTGCTGCGGCTGGAGGCTCTGCGGCGCTCCGGACGAACCTTTGAACCCGTATCTCCACGATGAAACTGTTCGGCATGCCCGTCTTCCACAACGACATGTGGGAGCTCCTCTTCAAATTCGGGTTGAACACGCTGGTGCTCTTCGTGCTCATCCGGCTCATCTACTACCCCATCCACCGGAAGAAGGACTACCTCTTCACCTACTTCCTGTTCAATGTGCTCATCTTCTTCCTGTGCGTGCTGTTGAACAGCGTGAAGCTCAGCATCGGATTCGCCTTCGGCCTCTTCGCCATCTTCGGTGTGCTGCGCTACCGCACCGAACAGATCAGCATCAAGGACATGACCTACCTGTTCGCCGTGATCACGGTGGCCGTGATCAATTCCCTGGCGAGCAAGAAGGTCAGCATCGCGGAGCTGGTCTTCACCGATGGCATGATCCTGCTGATGACCTACGCCTTGGAGCACCTCTGGCTCACGCGGCACGAGGCGATGAAGCAGTTGATCTATGAGCGGATCGACCTCATCAAGCCGGAGAACCGGCAGGCGCTCTATGCGGACCTGCACGACCGGCTGGGGGTGAAGGTGAGCCGGGTGGAGGTCGGCAAGATCGATCTCCTGAAGGACACCGCAGAACTGCGCGTATACTTCTTCGAGGATGAACAAGGTCACGGCAGCTTCACAGAGCCGGCGGCGGACGACGGTGACGACTGAAGAGGTCAGGCGGAACGCAGCACCAGGGCCACGGCGTGGGCACACACACCCTCCTGCCGACCTACAAAGCCCATCCGCTCGTTCGTGGTGGCTTTGATGCTGACGGCATCCTCTGACACGCCCAACAGGGGGGCCATGGTCGCACACATCCGGGGGACAAAAGGCAGGATCTTGGGCTTTTCCAGCACCAGGGTGGCGTCCACATTGCCCACCTTCCAGCCACGCTCCGCCAGCATGTCCACGACAGCCTTCAGGAGCACCTTGCTGTCGGCACCCTTCCAGCGCTCATCGGTATCCGGGAAATGGCGACCAATGTCACCAAGCGCTACCGCTCCCAGCAGGGCATCGCACACGGCATGCAGCAGCACATCCGCATCAGAGTGGCCCAATGCACCCACCGTATGCGGGATGAGCACACCGCCCAGCCACAACTCCCGCCCTTCCACGAGTTGGTGCACGTCATAGCCGAGCCCTACGCGGAACATCATTCCGTAGGTTTCTTCTTGGCACCCTTGCCATCGAAGCGGAAGCCCAGCGTGAAGCGGAGCGTGTTCGCCAGCGGGCTGCGCTGCGCGTTGGCGATCAGGTAGCTCAGGTCGAGGGAGAAGATGTTGTAGCGAAGGCCCGCGCCGAGGGTGAAGTACTGACGGTTGCCCTTGGTGAAATGCTCGTAGAAATAGCCTGCACGAAAGGCGAACTGCTTGGCGTACCAGTACTCCAGACCACCGCCGATGTTGATCTCCCGGAGCTCCTCCTTCCACTTGGTCCCTTCCACCACGGTGAAGGTGCTGTCATCATTGATGACAACCACCCCGGGCGCATCAGTGAAGCTCCCGAAGATCCCCTGTGCGACCCCCACGTTCGGGTTCCGTCCACTGACAACAGCGAGCTGATTCGTCTGAGGGTCGATGCGGTTATCCGGATAGTAGACCGGCGGGGTGGGCACCAGCAGCTTGTTCAGGTCGAACGCGAACGTGAGGCTGTTGTACTCGTCCATGTCGAGCGTGAAGGCGGGACCCAGACGCAGGTTGATGGGGATGAAGTCCTGGGTGCCTGCGTCGGTGTAGGACATCTTGGCGCCGATGTTGGACACGTTCAGGCCTAAAGCGAAGGAGCCCTCGCGGTCGCCCAGCTGAAGGTCCTTCTTCTGGTAGAAGAACGACACATCGGCCGCCACGCTCTGGCCCGCTTTGGAGTTGGCACCCTGCACACTGATGCCGCCGGTCAGATTGCTGTTGATGTAGCGGATGGCCACACCACCGGAGAAGTTCTCCCCGAACTGCTGCGCAAAGGCCACGTCCACGCCGAACTCTGCGGGCTTGAAATCACGGATGGTGGAACCGTTCACATCGGTGAACAGGATGCTGCCCAGGTTGAAGTAGCGCAGGGAACCACCGATGGTGCTCCGCTTGTTGGAGAGGCGTTTGTAGCCTGCGAGATAGGCCAGGCTCATGTCGGGCACCAGATTGCGCAGCCAGGGGCTGTAGCTCATGCTGAACTCACCATCGTTCTCCGCAAAAGCGAGCTTCGAAGGGTTCCAGTGGATGGAATTGGCATCCGGGCTGACGGCCACACCGGCATCGCCCATCCCACCGGCGCGGGAATCCACGGAGATCATCAGGAAGGGTACCGCCGTGGTGATGGTGTTGAGCACCCCCTGCCTGCAATCCTGACCGGTCAACTGATTGATGCAACCTGTGTTCACCTGGGCGTGAGCAGCGGTGCCTGCTGCCAACATCCCGAGCAGAAGGATTGGGCGGTGGAAAGGGGCCAGGGCCATCGGTGGGGGGAAGGTTCGGGAAAAGGAGGACAAATATACGGGGCCGTAGCGGCCTTTATTGTGTGGGCCTACCTGAGGATCACCAGTTTCTCGAACTTTTCCGCCCGTTCGCCCTCCGGAGTGGCCACGCTCAAGCGGTACACATACACACCCCGGCCGATGGCGTCGCCAAAGTCATCCCGACCGTCCCATTCCAAACCCTCGCTGCGATACCCCTCACAGGCCAGCTGCCGGCTCAAGGTCTTGATCAATCGGCCGCTCACCGTGAAGACCTGCACCTGCACATCCAGCGTGTTGCAGGGACGGTTGTGCTCAAAGAAGAAGGAGGTGCGCGTGGTGAACGGGTTCGGATAGTTCAGCACCCGTTCCAGGGCGATCTCGGCTGAACTCGTCACCACGAACTCGATGGTCCGATCGGCGGAGTTGTTGTGCGTATCCCAAGCCTTGAGGCGCAGGGTATGCTCCCCTTCTGCAAGGTCGCTGAGCCGGTACCGCACCTGCCCGCTGGTGTAGGTATCGATGTCCGCCTCGTACAGGTCGTTGAGCACGATGGCCTGTTCGGTGTTCTCGTCCACCACTGCCAGCAGGTCGTGCCCGATACTGGTCCCCACGGTGTTGATCCCGTTCTCGTCGAAGAGCTTCGCGAACAGGAGCGGCGTCTGGTCGGTGATGCCACCGCTCACGAAATTCTCGTCGTTCATGAACAGATCGATCTCCGGCCCCTGGCTATCCGCTGCCACGTCCGAAGCAGCATCCCCCACCAGGATCGAGTTGTTGTACCCAACGGCGTTCAGTGACCCGTTCTCCGCATAACAGCTGACACGGCCCGTGCCCACCTGGTAGTTGATGTCGCTCGGCACTACGAAGGTGAGTTCAAAGAGGCCCTGGCTCACGGTTGCACGGCCCCGGTAGATGGTGCTTTTGCGTGCCTTGAATTCGAACGGGCTCCCACCATCATTGGCGAGGGTGGACTGCTCGGCCTCCTTGTCGAACACCGTTGGCAGCACCACGCCGTTGAAGTCGCTCATGGGTTGGCCGGAACCGTTGTCCACAAAGCCCTTGATGCGCACCGTGGCCAGTGCCTTCAGGGTGTCCAACGGGTTACCCAGGGTGTCCGTCACTTCCGTGATGGTGATCTTCGCCCGCGGCATGGCAAGGCGCATGCTCGGGTCGCCCATCAGCACGAAATGCCGGTGGTTCGTCTGCGATCCGAAGTTGGTCGACATGTACACCTTCGTCTCGCGGAACACATCCCCGAGCTGTGCCTCGCGCCCCAGGTCGTCCGTCTCTTCGAAGATGTGGTCATAAAAGGACTGGGCCAGGTTGAAGTTCTGCCCGGAGAAGGCCAGTCGGGAAGTGGTCATCAACCCGATCCCGCCGCCGTTGGGGTTCAGGAGCACCAGCTCGCCGGCGGAGGTGCGACCGGGATCGTCCCAGCGGGTGAATTCGCAGGTGGCGGTGACGAACAGGGGAAGGCCGTCCGTGTTCGACCACGCGGTGATGGTGCCGTTGTCCAGGAAGCGTTCGTGCGCCCAGCCCACTTCCCCCCCGTGCCCAACATAATTCACCAACAACAGACCTTTCTGCACCTTGTCACGCAGGTCCTTGTTCGCTTGGGCATAACGCTCGCCCCCAGGGGTCACCACCTGCTGATAGGCGTCCATGTACACCTTGTCCACGTTGAAGCGGGGATGCTCCGTTTCGATGCGCCGGGCAAGGCGATCGCTCTGCTCCATGTGGATCACCCCTTCGAAGATGTCCCCCTCCTGGTCATCGGAGGCAAAGAGCACATGGGTCCGCCAATCGGGTATCCCGCCCGAACCACTGGCGGCGCAGACACTGCCTGAGGCGGTGGTGAGCTGGAACCGGTCGTAGTTCAACAGTTTGTTCACCACCTCGGTGGCCTGGGCCAGGGACGAGATCGGCAGACGCCCCACCCCGATGTCGAGCAGGTCGGCCGTGGACTCCCCTTCCGTCGGATCCAACAAGCCGAAATAGTCATCGGAAACATAGCACCTGCGCGGGTCGATGCTCTCTGCGGACTGGTAGGTGGGGATGAAGTTCTGGTTGCTGCCGATCTGGGACAGGTTGTTGTACGACCCATCACCGAAGAGCAAGAGGTGCCGTGGCATCAGCAGGGGATCGCTCCCTGCCCGGTCGTACAGCATGCGCATGAATCGCTTGATGGCCGTGGCATCACGCGACCCGCTGGAGAATTCGTTGTAGATCTGCTGGGGGGAGACCAGCACCACGTTCATCCCTTCGGAGCTGCGGCGTTCCGCCAGGCGGGCGGCTTGGGAGGCGAACTCCGGCGGGCACACGATGACCAGGTCCACGGGGTTGCTGATGGCGTGCAGGTCCTGGTTCGGGACCCGTGCCACCACGGTGGGTGCCGGATAGTTCGCATTGCGGAAGGCGATGTACTCCCGCAGCACCTCTCCACTGACCCGGAACCTGCGGTCGTTGCCGCTTTCCTGCAAGGGAACATTGCGCGGCTGGAGGGGGTCGGTAACATCCCATACGCGGTGCACGCTCTGCGCCTGTGCCAGCACCCATTCGAGCACCTGCCCGGGCCCCTGCGAGACCAGGTCCCGGAAAGCGAGCTGGTCGCCGGTCATGCGCAATTCCCGGCGGCAATTGAGCTCCAGATAGTTCAGCCAACCAACGGAGGTGACCGGATCGAACTTCGTGAAGGACAGGGTCACGGGCACGGAACTGCCGGTGGGAGAATAGGTGTAGGTGGCACTTGCAGCGCGTGCCAAGGGCGAGGTGTTCACCTGGGAGACACCCTGCACGGTGATGGTCTGCTGGAGCCCGCCGGAGGAAGAGACCGAAAAGCTGCTGCTGTTGGAGAGACCAAAAGTGCGACCGACCACACTTACCACGAGGGAGGCCTCCGCACCGGGCACCAGGAACGGCGTACTGAAGTTGAAATTGTACGTGGTGGTAAGATCGAAGAGCTCGCCCAGCCATAGGCGACCTGATTTGAGGATATTGGATAGTTCGCGCTCGTGGAACTGGCGGTCGCTGAAACTTGTCACCACAGTGGTCGCCTCATCGGTCGTGGTCGGCGCGGCTGCTACGCGTACGGGAGGCTCCACATCGATGCCAACGAAATAGGAGGCTGAATCGGAATAGGCATTGTAGGTATGGACGAAGCGCCCGTTGTCGAGCGACCAGGAATGGGGGCCCGAAGCATAAAAGAGGAGATGATCGCCCGGACCAAAGGTGCCATCCCCTCCATCCACGACCTCGATGGCGTTCACCAGTAGGTCGGTCGGTCGGTCCACATTGTTCGTGAACGGCAACAGCCCGAAGTGACTTCCATAGACATTGAGCCGATCGGAGGCCAGTTCACTGCTCAGACCGCGTGCTGCGAGCTGCTCATAGGTCAGTCGATAGACCCCTTCGCGTGGAACGGTCATCCGATACCACTCCCCGCTGGCCAATTTGGAGGTGGGGGGATAATCGCGCTCCCCACCCCGCTTGGTCATGCCCTGCACCTGCTCCACCTCCACGCGAAAGCTGACCAGGCGCTCGTACCGCCCAGTGATCGCATTGCGGCGCAGGGGGACCACATTGACGAACCCGATGGGACGTTTGCGGTGTATCCCCACCCGGGTCCATACATGGAATGAAGAACCGATGTGCTCCAGGTATGGCGCCCCTCTCAGTTCACTGTCCTGGACCTCGGCCACCACCTCGTCCTGCAGAACGGCACGGATCTCCACCACCGCGTCCGGCAGGTCCATGCGTTCCATGTAGTACGGTAGGTTTCCACGCTCCTCATCAAAGTAGGCCCCTTCAAGGTCGAGCACGGGTCTGTTGCCGACCGGAGCGACCCGGGCGGTCGCAGCGGCGGGTTCCTTGCCGGGGGTGGCCCCGCGCTGCTCCAAGGTGGTCGTGCGCCATTCCAAGGTGCGCACAGGAGCGCGTTGGGCGCGGAGAGGAACGATGGCGAACAGCGCGAACGGAAGGAGTACGATACGGGGGAGCCTCATTCGATGATCAACAGGTTATCAACCGATCGGACCGAAAGTACTACCTTCGACCCTTGCCTCACGGAACACCCCAGTAACGACAGTGGTTCATGATCATTGTTCGACACGAAAGGAACCGGATGAGTGTTGGATGCGTATACTTGGCGCTGGGTCGAAAGCATTGATCGATCAGAGAGCATGATGGAATGGACCATTAGGCGAGGGGCATTGTGCCTTGCGGTGGCGGTGTTCATGGGGTTCGGTGCGCATGCTCAGGACCCGCAGTTCACGCAGTTCTACGCCAACCCGCTTTACTTGAACCCTGCCTTTGCAGGCACGGCGCGCTGCCCGCGTGTGGTGATGAACTACCGCAATCAGTGGCCTGCGCTGACCGGAACGTTCGTGACCACCAGCGCCAGCTTTGACCAGCATGTGGACGGCATCATGGGTGGTTTGGGCCTGATCGTTATGCACGACCAGGCTGGCAAGGGCACCCTCAATACGACCACGGTAAGCGGCATCTACTCCTATCAACAGGCCATTTCGCGGAAGTTCTCCATGAAGGTGGGATTCCAGGCCACCTACTTCCAGAAGTCACTTGATTGGAGCAAGCTCACATTCGGCGATCAGATCGACCCCCGTCGGGGCTTCATCTACCAGACCCAGGACGTTCCCCGCGGGGGCACCGTGGGGAATGCCGACTTCAGTGCCGGTGTGCTTGGTTACAGCGATGTGTTCTTCGTGGGCTTTGCCGCGCACCACCTCACGCAGCCGAACGAATCCTTGATCGTAGGGGAAAGCCGCCTGCCGATGAAGATCACGGCCCACGGCGGTGCAGCCATCCCGCTTGGCATGAACGGCAAGTACGGTGAAGCCCGCACGCGGATCTCCCCGAACATACTATACCAGCAGCAGGCCGCGTTCCGTCAACTGAACATCGGCATGTACGTGGACCACGGTCCTATCACGGCGGGTGTCTGGTACCGTACCCGCGACTCCTTTATCGCGCTGATCGGCTTCCAGACGGAAAAGTTCAAGTTCGGCTACAGCTACGACATCACCACTTCGAAGCTCACGACGGCCACCGCTGGCTCCCATGAGATCAGCATGCAACTGCAATTCAACTGCAAACCCAAGAAGAGAAGGTTCCGGGTCGTAGCCTGCCCCACCTTCTGAACCAGCAATACCGGAAGACCATGAGCATTGCACGGAACTTCGGGATCCTCGCCTCGGGCGCGCTGCTTTTCAGCAGCTGTCAGTTCGAGAAGAGCGGTGCCACCGGTTGGAACTACAACGACTCCAAGAACGGTGGCTTCGAAAAGGCGGCCTTCGAAGAGCAGGAAACAGGTCCCGGCCTGATCCTGGTAGAGGGTGGCCAATTCACCATGGGTCGGGTCACGGACGACCTCATGCACGAATGGGACAATATTCCCCGCACCGTAACGGTCTCCTCCTTCTATATGGATGAGGTGGAGGTGACCAACTTCTATTGGCTCGAATACCTCTATTGGTTGGATCGGGTGTTCGCAGCCGACTATCCGGAGATCTACAAGAAGGCGTTGCCCGACACCCTTGTTTGGCGCAGCAAGCTGGCCTTCAACGAGCCCTATGTGGAGTACTACCTGCGCCACCCTGCCTACCGCGATTATCCGGTGGTGGGTGTCAACTGGCTACAGGCGAACGACTACTGCGCCTGGCGAACGGACCGTGTGAATGAGGTCATCCTCATCCGGGAGGGTCTGTTCGAACATTATCCGAACCAGATCAACGAGGACCACTTCACCACCGATGCCTACCTGGCAGGCCAGTATGAGAGCGGCAAGAAAGTGGACGGCGTGACCGACTTCAACCCGAACAAGGACACCCGTAACATCAAAATGGAGGACGGCATCCTGCTGCCCCGTTACCGCCTGCCCACCGAAGCGGAGTGGGAATATGCAGCCTATGGCCTGGTCGGCAACACGGTCGATGAACGCGTGGTGGAGCGTCGTGTATATCCGTGGAACGGCCACTGGGTGCGTTACGACAGCCGCAAGAAGGGAGGTGCCTTCTACGGTGATTTCCGTGGCAACTTCATGCGCGGACGTGGTGACTACATGGGCGTGGCAGGCAGTCTCAACGACAACGCCGACGTGACGGCCCCCGTGTTCAGCTACTGGCCCAACGACTTCGGCCTGTACAACATGGCCGGCAACGTGAGCGAGTGGGTGATGGATGTGTACCGCCCGCTGAGCGCAGAGGACAAGGACGACTTCCGCCTGGTGCCC
>CAYZBO010000094.1:0-11693 GCA_964476665.1 uncultured Chryseobacterium sp.
CACGCGGGCTTCGGATTGGGGTTGGAGCGCTTCGTGCTGTTCGTAACGGGCATGGGGAATATCCGGGATGTGATCCCGTTCCCACGGACGCCGAAGAGTGCGGAGTTCTGATCTGCTGGCTGCTAAACGATACGATCCGGGTCAGCAATTGGATCGTGGACCCTCGTGGTCGACCTGCGGGTGGTGATCGGCATGCGGGATCCGCAGTACAACGGACTCACAGGAGCACCATTCTAACAACGCCCAGTTGCATTCCGTCGCGTAGCACACGTACCACATACAAACCTGCTGCGAGGGCACCACGTTCGATCTCGATCTCCTGCTGTCCGTTGGCCCATGATTCGCGATGCATGCGACCGTTCACATCCATCACCATGATCCGATCCCGCTCACCGAGTGGAGCATAGAGCACCAAGCGCGTTGAACCCATGCTCGGGTTCGGTACAAGGGCCATCCGGAATCCCTCATGCTCGGCGATCCCGGTGGTGATCCATTGATACGCACTGCTCATGCTCACACAGCCATGCATGCTGGTCACCTCAACGGTGTATGTTCCAGCGGATGGATCCAGCAGCCATTGCGCGGTAGCTTCCGGAATGGCCACGCCGTCGAAGTACCACTGGTAGCGCTCTCCCTCGGTGGCCTCCAGAACGTTCACAGCAGGCGAAATGATCTCCGGTTGCCAGAGCGCGCAGTCGACGAGCGTTGTGACCGTGGTGTTCGTAACGATCGGCGGGTTGTAGTCGAAGAAGATGGATGCCGTGTTCTCGATGGTGGTGAGGTGCTGTGCGGCAGGGCTAATGTCGATATTGAATTTCACATAACCCTGGCTGCCGAGCGGATCCGCAGCACTGTCCGGAAGCATGATATCCTGGAACGTGAACACAGCTTCACCGTCCTGCTCCACACACACTTCGGTAAGCGGATGCGATGCGGCCAACACCACGAAACTGTTGTGGTCGAGCCAGGGATCCAGCTGATCGCGGATCATCACGGAATACGCTTCGGCCGTGCCGGTGTTCTGGAAGCGTACCGTGTAGGTGAGCCTTTCTGTTCCCAAGGGCACCGCCCCAAGCGCGCCATATCCGGCCGGATCGACCAACTTGTCGTTGGGGTCGTAGGCACAGGCAAGCACCACGGCCGTTCCATCGCTGAAGGTGTCGGTGACCACACCCGAACCATCGGTGCGGTCCACCTGCAAGGCACTGAAAAGCGTATCGCCCATTGCGACTACCCCGGGCTGTTGGAGAATAACGTTGATCTGCATCTCGCCGAAGACCGGGAACTGCTCGAACGACCAGTAGTACACGCCACCTGCTGTGGAATCTGGAGAAGGAACCGCCTGTTGCAGGACATATGCGGGGTCCGGAGCGAAAGCCAGGTGGCCTTGCTCCATTCGCGTACCGGCGTTGCGCAGATGGAGCCATGCGTATATGTTCCCTCCGCAAGGCCCTGCACCCAAGGTGATCATGGGCTCCAATACTGTGGAGTCGGCCACTGGAGCGAAACCAAAATCGTTGCCATTGCCCACCGGATCCATGGCCGTGAGCGCAACGTTGTAGGAAGCCGCTGCCGTACTAAGCTGCCACAGTGGGCCAGGCGCGACCGCGTTCACATCATAGGTCCCTTCGGCGAGGTAAAAGACATAGTTGCCTTGCGGATCCGTGATCGCCGTGCTTAGGAATGGTGACGTGCCCACCGAAAGGTAAGCCCCTGATGTATCGCCTTGTGAGAATTGCCCATCGCCATCCAGATCAAGGAATACACGGCCAGTGATGCGATATGGACTTCCGAAGTAGTTCTCATACCAACCCAGGCGATCGTATGTACTGCTGGCGGTGAAAACATCCGGATCGCCATCGCCGTCCACATCACCGCTACCCAGTGCGGTGAGGGCCTCCGGGGAAGGGGGGAGCGTGAAGGCGGCCGCGAAACCTCCAGCACCATCGTTCAAGTGGCACACCGTGGTGCCATTCGCGATCGCAAGGACCACGTCGAGATCACCGTCCGCATCAATGTCAAGCACCATCATGTGTGCATTCCCGGGATGGTCGGCAACAAGTTGTTCGGGGCCGAAATTGCCGCTGCCATCGTTGGCGTACCACACCACGCGCGGCAACGTATCCACCGGTGCGCCACCATCGAACACGATCACCGGCTGGCGCACTACGATGATGTCGATGTCCTGATCGCCATCCAGATCATGCAGCCCAAGTTGGTAGGCCTGGTTCAGATCGCTCGCAATGGTGATAGCTGCTGTGAAGTTGCCCTCCCCGGCGTTCCCATACCATATAAGTTGGTCCGGTAAGCGTGTAGCCACGACGTCGGCCACACCATCGCCGTCCATGTCGGCGCAGGCCACGGTGCGGAAGCCCACGCCGCTATCGATGACCTGCTGCGGCCCATAGCTACCCGGGCCGGTTGAGGCGAACCAGGAGATGTTGCCTGGTGCGATCTGCGAAGCAGTGATCAGATCGAGGCCTCCATCGTTATCAAGGTCGGCCACTGCGATGCTCCACAGCACCGTGTCCGCCGTGCTGATCACCTGCAACGGAGCGAATTGCGCGTTGCCGTCGTTGGCGTACCAACCTACCGTTCCATTGTGGAAGCCCACCGCAATGTCCATATCACCATCGCCATCCAAGTCGGAGAAGACCGGCGGTGCTGGGGCAACGTGGTCGCGGGCGAGCAGTACCGGACCTGCCAGGCCACCGCTTCCATCGTTCGGGAACCACACAAGGCTTCCATCGGTCCAGGATGCCACCACCGGGTCAAGATCACCATCCCCGTCCAAATCGACCAACTGAATGTCGCTCGGCCCATCCGCACTCCACGTTACGAGGTTGGGCGCGGAGAAATCGTTCGGCGCCACCTGCGCACACCACCCGATCTTGTTGTCCTCCTCGGAGCAGAAGAGCACGTCGCGATCCCCATCGCCATCCAGATCAGCCACCGCCACACAAAATGCCCCGTTGGCCTGATCGGTAAGGAAGTTCGCAGGGGCGAATGCACCACCACCCAGATTGCGGTGGTACTCCACCCGTCGGTTCCATTTCACGGTGACCAGAATATCCGGAAGACCATCCTGATCGACATCCTCCAGTTCCAACCATGTGGGAAGGCTCAAGGAAGTGGAAAGCACGTTCGCCGCACCGAACACCCCGCCTCCGAGGTTCTCGTACCAGCCAAGCCCGTTGCCCCAGTTGGTGATGTAGGCGACATCCAGATCACCATCGCCATCCATGTCGGCAGCCGCCACATCGATGCCATTGGCAGAGCCACTTGATATGACCTGTGCCGGTCCGAAGTTCCCCGCACCAAGGTTCTCCCGCCAGTGTACCACTGCAGTGCCGGAAGCCGCCAGCAGCATATCCAGATCCCCATCCCCATCCAAGTCGGCCAATTCGATATCCGCAATGTTGCTCAGTGTGTCGACCGCATTTCCGGTCCACGAAGTACCGATACCATCGTTCGCATGCCAATGGAGTCCGCCCACCTGCGCCGAGGAAGCAATGTCCAGATCGCCATCCCCATCGATGTCCGCTACGACCAGTGCGTAAGAGCCTCCACCTGCTGAACGGATCACCTGGGCCGGCCCGAAGTTGCCGGCCCCATCGTTCGCATGCCAAGAGAAGACAGCGGGCGCTCCATGGGCGGTGACCACATCCGGGTCACCGTCATCATCGATATCCGCCACCACCACGAACTTGGCATACTGCGCATCGGCATTGATCATGATCGGTCCGGTGAAGGTGCCTGTTCCGTCGTTGGCATACCATGCGAACATTCCATCTATGGCGAAGGCCGCCACGATATCGATGTCACCGTCGCCGTCAAGGTCAGCAGCGCGCACACACCACGGACGGTTACCCTCCGGCGCGATCTTCTGGAAGGTCCCCAACTGGCCGTGGACCACACCCATTAAGAGCACAAAGAGCACGGTGAACGCTTGGCGCATGGGTTGGTGGCTTTCAAGCGAATGTAGCCGATCGAAGTGAAGTGGATCACCGCCCAGCCTCTTTCCCATGAACGATCATCTTGCAATGCGCCAGGCCGGGGCCAGTTCATATCAGTGTCCACATCACTTGCTGACGGGTGAACCAGACCGCTCATGCTCCGCACTACCGCAGGAGTGGGTGCAAGAGGCACAATTGCTGTCGGGTCCAAGTGGGCCGGCATGCTTCCGCACAATTCACCATCCGGGATGTTCCACTTTCATCTTTCTCACCACCTTCACCAACATGTTCAAGATCTACCACCTCGCCAACTGCGGCACCTGCCAGCGCATCCTCAAGGACATCCCGAAGATCAAGCGCTTCGAACTACAGGACATCAAGACACAGGCCATCACACCGGCCCAATTGGATGCCATGAAGAAGCTGGCCGGCAGCTATGAGGCGCTCTTCAGCCGAGTGGCCATGAAGTACCGCAGCATGGGGCTCAACGAAATGGCGCTCACCGAAAAGGACTACCGCAAGTACATTCTGCAGGAATACACCTTCCTGAAGCGGCCAACGATCGTGATCGGTGACCAAGTATTCATCGGCAGCGCGCCGAAGACGGTCAAGGCGATGTTGCAGGCGGCGGGGAAGTGAGCAGGAGGCGAACGGGACGCGCTCACTTCAGCAGCTCCTCCAACTCCGCCTTGATCTCCGCGTAGTCCGGATCCTCCTTGTTGTACTGTTCCAACAAGGCCAGCGACCGCCGGAGCGATGCCTTGCCCCTGGCGGGATCGCTTTCCAGCAGCAGCTCGCCAACGGCGGCATGGAACTCCCAGTAGCCGGGATAGAGCTCCACCCCTCGCTGGAACACGGCCAGCAACTGCTCCGGGTGGTTGCCCGTCATCAGGCGCGAGGCCAACCCGTTGATCTCCGGCAGCTCCCAAGGGATGGTGGTGCCGCGCCAAGCCAGGGTCCTCTCCACCTGCCCCAGCAGCTCGGCCGCTGGGGGCGGGGGCTGCTCCAACTCATAGTTCATGTTCACGGGTACCAGGCTGTCGCGCAGGGAGAAGGCGTTGAAGCAGTGCGACAGGAACTCCGGCGTGGTGCGGATGGGCACCGCGTTGTGCGCAGCGTGGGGCACCTCGCGGAACATGAAGTTCGGCAGGTCGCCCGGGAGGCCTGCCTTCCGAAGCGCCTCGGTGTTCCACCCGTGGTGCCACTTGTCCTTCTGCAGTTCAGGCCCGCCCACACTGAGGTACACCGCCCTGTTGCCGTCCTCCTGCAACCGTTGCCGCACCCGCGCCAGATGACCATCGGACCCGTTGCCGGGTGTATGGGCCAGCACCACCGGGAAACGCTCAGGGTACTTGGCGAACGCGTACAAGGCAAAGCTCGCCGTGAAGGAGTGGCCGACCAACAACTGAAAGCCGCCGGGGTGGTAGGGCTCCAACAACCCGGGCAGCTCCTCCACCAGCATGCGCAGCAGGGCAGGTTCCGGTCCCTCGCCCTCCGGGATGCGACACTCGCTGATGCGGTCCGCATGCGGCACCACCACGGTGATGCACTGGGGCAGCTCCTTGGTGAAGGTGAGGTAGCGGATATCGTTCACCACCGGCTCCACGAACCACTCGTGCTGGCCGTCCAGCACGATGATCACCGGCAGACGGACCTCGGGAGCGGCGTAGCGGTGGAACTCGGGGAGGTGGACGATGACCGTGCGGTCCGCTTCCATGGCCTGCGAGCGGAAGCGCAGGGTGTCAGAGTGCTGGGCACGGAGCTGCCCGATGAACAGGAGCACGAGGAGGAACAAGGGCGTGCGCATGGATCAAAGATCCTGCATGGTCCCGGACCTGTCGGTCAATGCACCCCTATTTTTGTCCAGCAATGCTCAAACAAGGCCTTTTCCAGAAGCTCCAGCAGAAGCTCTCACCCCAGCAGATCCAACTGATGAAGCTGCTGCAGGTGCCCACCATCGAGCTGGAGCAGCGCATCAAGCAGGAGATCGAGGAGAACCCCGCGCTGGAGGAGGGCGACGACCTGCACGATGAGGACCTGCCCACGGAGGAGCAGGCCATCGCCGAGAACGAGGATGTAGGCAGTGATGCCGAGAATGAGCGTGATGACTTCGACCTGAGCGATTACTTCCAGGACGATGATACGCCCGACTACAAGCTGAGCGTGAAGAACAGCGGGCCCGATGAGGAGGAACGGGAGATGCCGCTGGCCGGTGGGACCACCTTCCAGGACAACATGAAGGCCCAGCTGGCATTGCGCGACATCAGTGAACGCAGTGAACTGCTCGCGGAACACCTGATCGGCAACCTTGATGAGGACGGCTACCTGCGCCGCGACCTGGACGCCATCGTGAACGACCTCGCCTTCACGCAGAGCGTGATGTGCAGCCGTGCCGAACTGGAACAAGCCCTGCGGGAGGTGCAACAGTTGGACCCCGCCGGTGTGGGTGCCCGCGACCTGCGCGAATGCCTGCTGATCCAAGTGCGCCGCATGCCCCACAGCCTCGCACAACGTGTTGCCGAGGTGATCCTGGACAAACACTTCGAAGCCTTCAGCAAGAAGCACTACGAGCGTATCCTCGACAAGCTCGAGATCGACGAGGAGGCCCTGAAGGAGGCCATCGACCTCATCGTACACCTCAATCCCAAGCCCGGCAACACCATCCGTGAGACGGACAAACCAGCCCAGGAGATCATCCCCGATTTCTCGGTGATGGCCATCGACGGGCAGCTGGAGCTCTCGCTCAACAGCCGCAACGCACCGGAACTCCGTGTCAGCCGTGCCTATCGGGAAATGATGCAGGAGTACGCACGGAACAAGAAGGACAAGGACGCCCGCGAAGCACTGCAGTTCATCAAGCAGAAACTCGACAGCGCCAAGTGGTTCATCGATGCCATCAAGCAGCGCCAGCACACCCTGCTGCTCACCATGGAGGCGATCATGGAGTACCAGCGCGAGTTCTTCCTCACCGGCGATGAGACCAAATTGAAGCCGATGATCCTCAAGGACATCGCCGAACGCGTGGGCCTCGATATCAGCACGGTAAGCCGCGTGGCCAGCAGCAAGTATGTGCAGACCAACTACGGCACCTTCCTGCTCAAGTTCTTCTTCAGCGAAAGCCTCAGCACCGAGAGTGGCGAGGAAGTGAGCACACGCGAGGTGAAGAAGATCCTGAAGGATGCCATCGAGGCGGAGGACAAGCGCAAGCCGCTCACCGACGATGAGCTGACGGCGCTGCTGAAGGACAAGGGCTACAACATCGCGCGGCGTACCGTGGCCAAATACCGCGAGCAGCTGAACCTTCCCGTGGCACGCCTGCGAAAGGAGCTCTGACCGGCACCCGGGCCATGCGTTCCGCAGCACGCCTCCTCTCGGTGCTCCTGCATCCGGTGTTCATGCCCACCTTCACCCTGTGGGCCATGATCACCCTCGACCCCGGGCTGGCCTTCTTCGTACCTCCCGACCGGCGTCCGACGGCCATCTTCATGGTCGCGCTCATGTCCGCCCTGTTCCCCTTGGTGAGCATGCAACTGCTGGTGCGGGCCGGCGTCATAACGTCGCTGGAACTGCATGATCGGCGCGAGCGACCCGTGGCCTACGGCATCACGCTGATCTACTTCGGTGCCACATGGTACCTCATGCATCGCACCCCGTTCCACCCGTCCGTGGCGGCCATGCTCATCGGTGCGTTCGTGGCCCTGCTGCTCACCCTGCTCATCACCCTGCGCTGGAAGATCAGTGCGCACCTGGTGGGCATCGGTGGCCTGATCGGTGCGTTGGCCGCCGTGAACACGATCCATCACCTGGGTCTGCTGCCCGTTCTGGCCGCCCTCATTCTACTGGCCGGATCATTGGCCACCGCGCGCCTGCTCAGCAGCGACCATACGCAGGCCCAAGTGATCGCTGGCGGTGCGCTCGGCTTCGCCTGCACGTGGACGTGCATCATGCTCCTCACCGGAGGCTGATCACGCCGGGCCTCCCATGGACCCCCTCTGATCAACAGGTCCGCATCCCGAGCAGGAACAGGGGCTCCTTTCCGGTCATGCTCCCAGTCGCTGCTGCCAGTTCCAGGCATCCCGTAGCGCGTCCTTCAGATCATGCTCACAGGTCCAGCCCAACACGTCACGGCTGCGGGCGGTGTCCGCGTACACGCTCTCCACATCGCCCGGCCGGCGCGGACCGATGGTGTAGGGAAGCTCCACACCGGTCACCTCCATGAAGCCCTTCACCACCTCCAGCACCGTGTTGCCATCGCCCGTGCCCAGGTTGAAGGTCTCCAGGGGCGCCTCCATCGCACCATCCAGCCGATCGAGCGCCTTCACGTGCGCACGCGCCAGGTCCACCACATGGATGTAATCGCGCACACAACTGCCGTCGCGGGTGGCATAGTCGGCACCATGTACCGTGAGCTGTTCGCGGATGCCTGCCGCGGTCTGGGTGACGAAGGGCACCAGGTTGTTGGGCACACCCAACGGCAGCTCGCCGATGTGGCCGGAAGGATGTGCGCCGATGGGATTGAAGTAACGCAGGATGATTCCCCGCAGCGCCGTGTCGGCATGGCTCTGATCGCGCAGCAACTGCTCGCACACCACCTTGGTATAACCGTAAGGTGAATTGGCATTACGGTCCGGCGAAGCCTCGGTGACCGGCAGTTGTTCAGGCTGACCATAGACCGTGCAACTGGAGGAGAAGACCAACTTCTTCACCCCATGCCGCTCCATCAACTGCAACAGCACGGTCAACGAGCCGATATTGTTGTGGTAGTACATCAACGGCTTGGCCACGCTCTCACCCACCGCCTTGTACGCCGCGAAGTGGATCACGCCGTGGATGGGCCCCTCCTGCGCGAAGACCCGATCGAAGGCCTCTGCGTTGTTGCAATCGACCCGGTGGAAGCGTGGCGCATGACCGGTGATGGCGGAGATGCCGCTCAGGATGCGCTCCTCGCTGTTGCGCAGGTCGTCCACGATGACCGGCTCATACCCTGCAGCGACCAGCTCCACCACGGTATGTGAACCGATGAACCCCGCCCCCCCTGTAACGATGACCTTCTTCATGATGCACCGCAGGGCCTGAGGACCTGCCCGGCGAAAATACCAGCTTCACCCGGCCACCCACCAACCGCCGATCCGTGCCATCTTCACGCCCGCATGTGGTCCCGCCTCCGTAACGCCCCCGACCGCGCCACCATCCTCCTGGTGGTGCTGACGACCGCCGTACTGAGCGTCATCGGACCCTGGAAGGGCTCCGACGGCAATGGGTGGAAGGAGACCATCCGCAGCGATGCCAAGGGCTATTATGGATACCTCCAGGCGATCTTCCTGCGCAACGACCTGGGCAACGAACCCTACCAGTGGGAGTACGTGCGTCATACGCCGGGTGGTACGCTGAACAAGTACTTCGCCGGCACCGCCGTGAGCATGCTGCCCTGGTTCGCCGCTGGACATGCCATCGCCCTGCTCGACCCTGATGCACCGCGCGACGGGCTCAGCAAGTACGAGATGGCCGCCCTGTACCTGGCCGCCTGGTGCTACCTGTTCATCGGCCTGTGGGCCATGGCCGCGCTACTTCGGGACATGGGCGTGCGGCCCGCGGCGGTGGCGTGGACCATCCTGGCCTTCGGCTTCGGGTCCACCCTCATCCAGTATGCCGGCTTCCAACCGGGCTGGTCGCACATCCATTCCTTCTGGGTGGTGGCGCTCTTCCTGCGATGCGTGCAACGCCTGGCCCAGGGGGCGCACATCCGCTGGAGCATCGCTGCAGGCGCCCTCTTCGGTCTCATCGTGCTCATCAGGCCGGTGAACGGGGTGCTGCTGCTGGCCATCCCCGTGGTGACCGGCCACGAAGCAATGCCCCTCATCAGGCGCTGGTGGGCGGCGCGATCCACCGCCTTGCTGTCACTGCTGGTGGCAGCCCTCATCGTGGCCATACAGCCCGTGCTGTGGAAGGTACAGACCGGACAGTGGCTCGCATACGGGTACGAAGGAGAAGGCTTCCAGTGGGACCGACCGGAGGTGTTCAAGGTGCTTTTCGGCTTCCGCCGCGGCCTTTTCCTGTGGACACCCGTTCTCCTGCTCGCCGCGTTGGGCACCCTGCTCCTCTGGTGCAAGGACCGCTTCCGCGCAGCCTGGCTCACGGCGTACTGGACGGTCAACACCTACGTGATCAGCTGCTGGTGGATCTGGTACTACGGCAGTGGCTTCGGCGCGCGCGTGTTCGTGGACCATTACCCCGTGCTCGCCATCCCCTTCGCGCTGCTGCTGCAAGGGAGCACAGCACGTACTTGGATCGCCGCCCGCCTCTTCATCGCCGCCTGCATCGTGCTGCACTTGTTCCAATTGTGGCAGTACCATGTGGGGATCCTCCACGCAGAGTGCATGGACCGCGCCAAATACGCGTGGGCGTTCGGCCGCTGGCGGGCGGAGGATCGGGGCAGGCTCGGTGGCAACTACCAGGAGGCACCCTTCAACCCCAACGGCATGGAGGTGCTGCTGGAGGAGAGCTGCGACATCGACAACCCCTGTCACCATTGGAAGCTTGGCCATGTCGTGGACCATCCACGGGCCTTCAGCCTGCAGCGTGTCATTGCGTTCGACCCTTCGGTGGAATACGCCATCGCGTTCGAACTGCCGCCCGGCAGTGTTCCACCCGACCGCCCGCTCTTCCTGGAGGTGGGCTACCAGCGCTACGAGGAGCGGGCGGGCGACAGCTTCGGCGCGTTGGGTGTGACGGTGGTGCAGGAGGAAGGCAGGCCACCGGCCTATTACGAGCCGTTCCCGATCGATCCGGTGCCCAACTCCGAGAACGACCACTGGGAGCAGATCGAATACCGCATTCCGGTGCCCCCGGTCCCCCGCAATGCCTCGGTGAAATTCTACTTCTGGAACAAGGAACTCAAGGCCCGCTTCCTGGTGGACGACGTGTTCATGCGGGTGAACGTGGTTCGCCCTTATTGAACACTGCGAGTGGGCCCAGCAGGATTTGAACCTGCGACCAAGGGATTATGAGTCCCCTGCTCTGACCGCTGAGCTATAGGCCCGAAAGGCCGCAAAGGTAGCCGCACATACCTTCGCGCGCCTCTTCCATGCGCTACGACACCCTCCTGCTCGACCTTGGCGGCGTGCTGATCGATGTGGACTATCGCGCCGCAGCGCGCGCCTTCCATGCCCTTGGCTTCGAGGACTTCGAGTCCCTCTACAGCAAGGCGCAACAGGATCACCTCTTCGATGGCTTCGAGACCGGCAGCCTAAGCCCCGCAGCCTTCCGCGATCGCATCCGCACGCTCTTCCGACCCGACATCACCGACCGCGAGATCGACGCCTGCTGGAACGCCATGCTCGGCAGCATCCCGATGCCCCGGATCCACCTGCTGCGCGCCTTGAAGGAGCGCTACCAGCTGTTGCTGCTCAGCAATACCAACGCCATCCACGTGCCCGCCTTCGAGGCCATCATCGCCCGCGAGAACAGCATCAGCGACTTCCGTTCGCTCTTCCACGGAGCTTACTACAGCTGCGAGATCGGGCTGCGCAAACCGCATGCAGAGGCCTTCCACCACGTGCTTGAGCAACACGGTGCGCTTCCCTCCCGGACGCTCTTCATCGATGACAGCATCCAGCATGTGATCGGGGCACGCGAAGCCGGGCTCCACGCCGAGCACCTGGAACTGGAACGCGAGGACGTGCTCGGAATGGTGAAGCGGCTTGGGCTGCTCTCCTGACGGCTTGCTCACCCGCGCTT
>CAYZBO010000095.1:0-11652 GCA_964476665.1 uncultured Chryseobacterium sp.
TGGGCTACTGGCTGGCGAAGGAGCACCGCGGCCAAGGCATCATGACCGAGGCGATCCGGCAGATGGTGCGGCTGGGCTTCGAGACCTTCCCGGAGGTGACGCGCATCCATGCAACGCCCTTCGGCAGCAACATCGCCTCGCAGAAGGCCTTGGAGAAGGCCGGATTCACCTTGGAAGCGAAGCTCCTGGGCACACTGGTGAAGAACGGCCGGGTGGAGGATGAATGGATCTATGCGGTGAGGCGCCCCACGAACTAGATCACCGCCATGCGACAAGCAACCTACTTCGGAAGAGTGCGTCCATACACCATGAAGCGCACGATCGCTCTGCTCAGTGGACTGGCCATGGCCACGGCCCTTCCCGCACAACTGGTGAACCCCGGCTTCGAGACCGGGCTGCAGGGATGGCAAACGCTCTGTTCGGAGGGAACGGAGGTCTCGTTCGATACGGCGCCTTACGGGGGCGGCACCATGAGCGCGCGCATCCGGTGCCTGGGCGGCGACCCCCCGGACTGCTGGACGCAGGACCAGGTGCAGCCGATGATCCATCAGCCCTTGATCGGTGCGCAGAACGGTACCGTGCTGCATATCAGCGCCTGGGTGAAGGCGGAGCCCGATGTTCCGGGTGATGAGCAATGGGTGGGGGCCGTACTCGTGCTGGGGTGGCTCAATGCTTCCGGTGGTCTCCAGTATTCCACTGGCGATTGCGCCTATGTGGACTTTGGTGGAGCCAGCAATGAATGGACGATGAGCTCCCTCACATGCACACTTTCCGGCTTCCCCACGGGCGTCACCCCCATGCTGTTCCTGGGCGGCCACGCTTACAACAACACCAACGGCCATGTCCTGATCGACAATGTGCACATCGCGCTGGTCGGGAGCGGCACCCAGTTGAGCGCCAAGGCCTGGCTGGACGGGGCCTTCGATCCGGCGCAGGACCTGATGCGTGACGACCTGCGCACCGCAGGACTCATCCCGCTCAGTGAGCCGAACAGTGCCATCTTCCAGGATGGACCGGGTGGCGAGACCGTGCAGCCCGCTGTGCTGGCCGTCACCGGGAACAACGCCATCGTGGACTGGGTGCGTGTGGAACTTCATCTGGGGCCCTACCTGCCCGGCAACTCGCTGCTCATCACCAAGCGCAATGCGCTCATCCAGCGCGATGGCGACATCGTGGACGTGGATGGCGTTTCGCCGGTGACCTTCAACACAGGACCAGGCCATTACCATGTGGCCGTGCGCCACCGCAACCACCTCTCCGTCATGCAGACCAACGCCGTACTGCTCAATGCCACGGCCACCACGCTCGACTTCCGTGCACCTGGACTGAGCTGCTTCTCGCGTTCAGCGCCGTTCGCCGATCTGCCGCGTAGGACGGTTGGTACCACGCGCACCTTGTGGAGCGGCAACGTGGATCAGTTCGGTCCCCTGCCCAGAGGGATCTACTACACCGGCCTGGGGAACGACCGCGACCCCATCCTGCAGGCGATCGGCGGGGTCACTCCCACAGCCACCATCAACGGCTACCATCGGGCTGATGTGAACATGGACGGTGTCGTCAAATACATGGGAACGAACAACGACCGCGATCTTATCCTGTTGAACATCGGCGGGACCCTACCCACCGCGGTACGTTACGCGCAGGGTCCCTGAGCGTTCGAAGGCCGGGCTCCGGTCCTGT
This sequence comes from uncultured Chryseobacterium sp., assembly GCA_964476665.1. Taxonomy (GTDB): domain Bacteria; phylum Bacteroidota; class Bacteroidia; order Flavobacteriales_F; family PHOS-HE28; genus PHOS-HE28. The sequence goes on from CAYZBO010000095.1 coordinate 1,681, forward strand.
GGGCTCAACGCCCAGCACGGAACCACCCTGAACTGGCGTTCGTCCTTTGCACCGGTCATCCATGTAACGACCTTTGCAGAGCATTCCGCCCATGGATCCCTTCGAAGCGGCCGCGACCGGTCCACACTCCCTGCTATTGCGCTCACTGATCACACTCGGCATCGGTCTGCTGGTGGGGCTGGAACGTGAGTATGCAAAGCGCGTGGTGGACCGTGAGGAACAGTTCGCCGGTGTGCGCACCTATCCGCTCATTGCGATGCTCGGATTCATCAGTGCCCTGCTCGGTGACCTCTACGGGCCATCTTTACTGGTGGTCGGCTTTGCGGGTATCATCATCCTGGTGGGGGCCACCTATGTAATGATGGCCAAGGCATCGAGTTACGGCATCACCACCGAATTGGCCGGCATCATCGTCTTCCTGCTTGGCGCCCTTGTCTTTGATGGCTACATCCTGCTGGCCACGACCATTGCGGTGTTGGTAGTGAGCCTGCTCACCCTCAAGGTGCGTCTGCATACGTTCATCGCCACACTGTCTCCTGGTGATATCCGGGCCTTCATCCAGTTCACCATCATCTGTGCCCTGGTGCTTCCCTTCCTTCCCCGCGGCGGCTTCGGTCCGGGCGGTGTATGGGACCTGCATGAGATATGGACCATGGTGATCCTGGTGACCGGCATCAGCCTGGCCGGTTACCTGCTGGCCAAGCTTCTTGGCAGCCGGAAGGGTACCCTCCTGGAGGGGCTTGTAGGCGGATTGGTGAGCAGCACCGCTGTAGCACTAAGCCTCTCGCGTCGGTCGGTCACAGGAACCGTTGCGGCCAACCAGCTTGCCGCCGTCGGCATCGTGGCCTCCACCGCCGTGCTTTACCCCCGCCTTCTGCTGGAGACCTGGGTGCTGGACCGCTCCCTGGCCATGCACCTGATACCGCCCATCATCGCGATCACAGTGACGGCCCTGTTGGCCGCCTTTCAGCTCTGGCGGCGCATCGGACACAAGCAGGAGGATCCCTCGGAACTGCAGCTGACCAACCCCCTCAACTTCGCGGTGGCACTTCAGTTCGCCGGGGTGTACATGGCGGTGCAGTGGTTGCTGATGCTCGCCACCACGCACTTCCCTGAGCAGGGCATCTTCGTGGGAAGTCTGCTCTTCGGGGCCTTGGACATGGACGCCATCACGCTCTCCATCGCGCGGCAGGATGCACTGTCCGGAGCTGAGCGAGGCACCGCGATCCTTCTGGCCACGATCTCCAACACCGTGATGAAGTACCTGTTCGTGCTCTTCTTCGGGGACCGCAGCCTGCGCAGCACCGTCGGCTTCGGTTTCGGCGCCATCCTTGTGGTGACCATCCTGGCCATGTTGCTGTGGTGAGCGTTCGTTCCCTTGTACCGGGCCTCCACCTCTATTGGGACCGTGCCATGGTCCCTACACTGTAGCAGGCAGCTATCGTTGCGGCGAACTCCCGTTCACTGACCGTCGGAAGCCCGAACATCCAGGTATACCGAGCAAGCTCCGACAGACGGCCCGTTCGATGCTTCTTCGGACGTGTAACCTTTTCTCATTCAACCATGTAAAAGGGAGAAGCACCCCCAAGCCATGAAACTACTGAACGTACTCCTTCTGCCCTTGGTCCTGGGCTTTGCCACCACGGGCTTCAGCCAGTCCGATAACTCGGGCACGATGAACGTAAGCTCCGTGGACGGCGATGTAACGATCTGGCCGAACCCGTTCCGCGAGGACCTGAACATCAAGGTCCGCGACCTGCGTTCCTCTAACATCAGCATCGAAGTGAGGAACAAGAACCAGGAAGTGGCGGCCTCTTACACGGGTCCCTTCCATATCCAACATCGCATGAACCTCTCCAGCCTCCCGGTGGGTTCCTATTGGGTGGTCATCTCCAATGATGGCCGGACCGTGGCCAAGCGTGCCGTACGCAAGTACTGAGCGCTGCCATCGCAACAAGGACAGGCCCCGGGAGACCGGGGCTTGTCCATTCCTGGCCGCCCGCGCTCGCCTTGGAGCCTCGGTACGGCCACCGGGTGCTGACAGCCCTGATGGGGGGTGAGGAATGCTCGGTACCTTGGCACCGCACACCCTCAGCGATCCCATCATGCGATATGCACGCAACATCCATGCCCTCTTCCTCCTCAGCATCCTTGTGAATGGCGCATTCCGGACGGCCAGCGCCCAGAACACCTTCGAGATCACCCTCCCCGTGCCCGGCCTCACCAATGTGGCCGGCGGGCATCAGCTGCCCGATGGCGGCTTCGTGTTCGGAGGTGAACTGAACGATGGCCTGGTGGTGGTACGCACCGACAGCACCGGCGAAGTGGTATGGACGCGCGCCCTGGCCGAAAGCGCCAATGAGGAGGGCCTCTACGACCGCAGCATCGGAGTGAGCGGCGACCGCATCTTCATGGGCGGCTACGCCCTGGGACCCGGCACGGCCAGCCGCGATGGCATCCTGCATGTGCTGGACCTCGATGGCGATGTGCTCAACCAGCGGCTCATCGATGTGGTCGGTGGTTCCAACGCCGTGCATACCATCACCGGCACGGCCGATGGCGCGCTCATCGCCGGGCGACGTGAAGGGACTGGCAGCTACGACATGCTACTGCAACAGGTGGACGCCGAAGGGAACATCACCGGCTCCTGGAGCTACGGTTCCAACGGCTGGGACTGGGGCTACGAGGCCATCCGCCTCGCCGATGGTGGCATGGCGCTGGTGGGTTATGGCGACGAAGTGGGCGGCCCCGCACCCAGTGCCTACCTGGTGCGCACCGATGCGCAGGGCCAGGAACTATGGGCGCGTGGTGTGGACGGCGCCAGTGCCGACGAGGCCTACACCGTGATGGAGGATGCCAGCAATGGCGACATCTACATGGGCGGCACCTCCTTGGGCATGGGCGCACCCGGCACCCGCGGCTTCATCACCAAGTTCAGCGCCGATGGCACGCACCAATGGACCCGCGTGATCGGCAACGCATTCGATGTGATCGGCCTGGCCACCATCGTACCCGGACGATACGCCGCCGTGCTGCGCGCACAGAACATCCCGGGCGGACACGGCAACTACGATGTGCTGGTGCTGGTCTTCAATGGTAGTGGCGAACTATTGAGCAACCGGCTTTTCGGCAGCACCGGCTCCGAATACCCTGTGGCCATGAGCCGCTCGAGCACGGGAGGCCTGCTCGTGACCTCGTTCAAGAGCGGCGGGGGAACGAACGCGATCCACGCCGTGCTCACGGACGCCTTTGGTATCGGCGGCTGCACGGGGATCGGTGTGAACGTTCAGTGGACCGCACACACGCCCACCCTCTTCGATCACGCCTCCACCCAACAGACCGGGCACAACCCTTCGAGCTGGTTAACGCCCAGCACCCAACCCAGCCTCAACCGCCAGTTCGTATGCTGCACCTATCCTGTTACAGCCGCCTTTGACAGCCAGCCCGGCGATGCACTCGCCTACACCTTCTACAACACCTCCAGCGGGAACGGCACGATCAGCTGGAGCATTGATGGTGCTTCCTTCACAGGCGATACCCTGGCGTACGATTTCCCCGCACCAGGCACCTACACGGTTTGCATCACCCTCGAAGGCATCTGCGAAGAGGCGATCGCATGCCAGGACATCACCGTGGCCACCACAGGCATCGAGGAGCCCGGCGCACGACAGGCGTTGCGTTTGTGGCCGGTGCCTGCGTTCGACCTGCTCCACATTGCCTGCGAGGAACGCATCGAACAGTACGATGTGGTCGACGCATCCGGCCGCATCGTGCTGGAGGGATCACTGCAGGGTGAAGAGAGATCGACCGTTGACGTGGCCGCGCTATCGCCAGGTCTCTACGTGCTGCGCGTACGGACCGCCTCCGGCCCTTTCCAACAGCGGTGGACCAAGCGCTGACAATGGAGCGACCATCCACTTGAAGCCAGCCGCAGCGCACCTACGGGGACCGCTCTTACTTACCTCCCTTGCGCTTGATCGTGGTCGTGCGCACCGGCAGGCTGTCCGCCGAGACCACCAACGAGTGCCCCCTTCCGTTCAACTTCTGCCCCAGCCAGCGGTCCAAGCGGGCCACCTGAGCGGTATCGGGATAATGCACGAAGCGGGCGGAGACCACGCGCGGCAGGGAGTCCGCCTGGCCCGGCAGGTCCACCACCACCAGCCAGCGCAGATCAGGCTCCAGGGCCAGGGCCTCGCGCATCAGTTCCTCACGGAAGTACTCCCGCTCGGCCAGGCTGTCCTTGATCGCGGTGAGCCGGGCCATCAACGCCCGCTGCTCCTCCAGTTGGCGCTGCAGCCCTGCGTTCCGCATGCGCTCCTCACGCCCCAATTCCTTCAACGACAATCCCGTTCGCATGGTGAGGTCGGCACCTTCCAATCCATGCACCACCAGGCGCTTCCGCAGATCCGCCTCCTGTTCCTCGCTCAAGCCCTCACCCATGTAAGTGAGCACGATGGACCTTGACCGCGGGTCCACCTGTCGTTCCACCAGGAAGTTATCCGGAAGGGTGGCCTCCGCCGCAATGAAGCTCTGTGCACGTTGCGTGAACGTGTTCTCTCCCACCAGCCGCCAGGCGAGGTAGATGCTCGGCACGGCGGTGAACAGCACGGTCATCACGGTGAAATTGCGGATGCGGCGCGTTGTTGCGGCATCCGCATGCTGCCGGGCGGGGTACCTCAGCCAGCGCACCGTGGCCAGCGTGGCCAGCGCGATGAACACCGAGTTGATCAGGAAGAGGTAGAACGCGCCAGCGAAGTAGGTCCACTCGCCTTGTGCCAGTCCGTAGCCGGCCGTACACAGCGGCGGCATCAGCGCGGTGGCGATGGCCACTCCCGGCACCACGTTACCCCGGTCCCTGCTGGCGGCCGCGATGATGCCCGCAAAGCCGCCACCGAGCGCGATGAGCACGTCCCAGATGGTGGGGCTGGTGCGCGCCAGGATCTCTGAATGCGCCTCATCCAAAGGCGTGACCAGGAAGTACAGTGTGCTGGTGACCACGCTCGCGGAAACCGCAAATGCCAGGTTCTTCAGCGAGCGCCGCACCAACTTCAGGTCCAGCACACCCAGCCCGGCACCCACGCCCACAATGGGCCCCATGAGCGGGCTGATGAGCATGGCACCGATGATCACCGCAGCCGAGTTCATGTTGAGCCCCACCGATGCGATGAGGATGGCGAAGACCAGGATCAGCAGGTTGGTGCCCTTGAACACCACATTGCGCTCGATGGACTCCAGGGCCACCGCCGGGTCCTCGGCATTGTCGCCCAAGCGGAAGTAGGTGAGCAGGCGGAGGATGGTCATGGGGAGGGGGACGCTTGAGACAAAGATGCGAACCAGCCCCAGTAGCGGTACCGCGCCACGATCAGCGCCCCCATCCGCTCACCACAGCACGCGTGCGTTCATCCAGCTCGGCGAAGAGTGCCGCCTCCAGCCCATCAGTATGGCCGCGCTCGAAGGTGCGGGTGAAACGGCCGTGCTGCAACAGGTGGATGCGATCACAGAGCGCCACCAAAGGACCAAGTACGTGAGATGTCACGATCACGGTGCGCCCACGTTCCGCCAGGTGTTTGATGATGGCCTCCAACACGCGCACCGAGGCCAGGTCCAGCCCGTTCATCGGCTCGTCCAACAAGAGTACCTCGCGGTCCAGGCAGAGCGCGCCGAGCAGGGCCAGCTTCCGTTTCATGCCGGTGGAGTACGTGGTGATGAGCGCATCCAAGGGCACCTCCAGCAGGTCGTTCAACACCTGCAGATCCTTCGCGCCTCGCCCGCTCATGAACAGCTCCAAGTATTCGCGGCCGGTGATGCCCGGGTGGAAGTAGTTCTCCGCCTCTTGAAAAGCGGTGTTCGTGTGGGCCATGGCGGTGCCGTTCCACTCCACACGAGCCTCCGCGTTGCGACCGAAGCCATACAGCGCGTTCAGCAAGGTGCTCTTGCCGGCGCCGTTGAGGCCCACGATGCCGTGTACGCCGGGCCCCATTGTGCAGGTGGGGATGTCCAGCACGATGCGTTCCCCGTAGGCGCAGCGGAGGTCAGTGATGGTGAGCATGGAAGTAGGCGTTGAGGTTGGCGCGGGCCTTGGGCCACTCGGTGAGGAGCATCACGAGGGGCACCAGCGCAAGACCGGGCAGGATGGCGAAGAGCGCGGCCACCGATACGTTGGCACCGTTGGCCTCCAGCCGGAGGTTGGGGCGGTAGTTGGCGTACTTCAGCACCATGGCATAGGCCACCAGTGCGAGCATGCCCGTGCCGAAGCCCGCATGCACCCACCACCAGTCGGGCTCGAAAATGGTGGCCGCGACCAGCACCGGCAGGAGTATCACGGCCATGAGCCGCACCGCGCTCCACACCTTGATGCGCAGCAGCGAACGGGCATCGGCGGCCGTGGCCAGAAGCATGGCGCGTGGTTCGCAATGCTCCTGGGCCGAAGCCAGCATGAGTGCGATGATGCCCAGCAGGAACAAGGGCAACACCGGCAGCCAGCAGAAGACCAGCGCGGCCAGCCAGAGCAGCAGGCCGAACGGATGGGTGTGCTGCACGAAGCTCCTCCACTCGAAGAGGTGCACGGGGAACAAGCGACGCAACCAGGCGCCCCGTACGCCGCCTCCCTGCACCACCGGCGACCAGGCCAGGAGAACCGACAGTGCCATTAACGCAGCCCACTTCCATGCACCGGCCAACAGCAACACAGCGACCAGCGGCGACAACATTACCACGTACTCCACCGCCATGGCCTGGCGTGCTTGGGGCACGTGCCGCAGCAGAAAGGCGTGATCACCACGACGCTGGTGGAAACCCCAGAGCGTGAGCGCTGCGCCGCCGACGACGTAGGGCCACAGTGCGGCATCTTGGGAAGCTGCGCGATGCAACAGCCACAACAGACCGAGCGATCCGAGCGCGAGCAGCACCAAGCCATACGCTGGGAACGCCCGGCGCAGCTGCAACCAACGGAGGTGCAGCAAGACGGTCCGGGAGGCTGTGGTCGACATCAGGCACAAGGTGCAGCTTCCTCGCGGGCCTGCACCGAAGTACTCCATGATCGGTCGGTTCAGGGGGTGGGAGGAAGACAGCACTACCGCTAAAGGTGGATCACGCACCGAAGTAGCGTTTCAAGGGCTTTTGATGCATATGGCGAATACGATGCACGACGATGAACTCGCCTTCGATCGAATAGATGATGTGGTAACGGAAGATGGCCAAGGGAACAAAGCGATAGTGGCTGTACCGTATCTGGAAACCAAGCGGCCACAGTTCGATGTAGGCCATCGTTGCCCTCACATCCGCATGGAAACGCTCACCCTCTCCAGGACGGCTCGTTTCCAATGAGTACCATGCCTCATCAATATCCTGATCCGCTTCCGCCGAATACCGGACTTGCATGGCTCACTTACCGTCGCGTGCATTCATGCGTGCTTCCAATTCTGCGGGGGTGAGCCACTTGCCTTGGCCCTTCAGGAATCGCTCCCGGCTGGCATCGAGCGCCGCTACCTCATCGGAGCTTAGTTCCGTTACATCATCCTTAGCCTGGGCCAACACCTCTTCCACCAACGCCCGTACCTCCGCCGCCGTGTACAGCCGGTCCTCCAACTTCAGGTAGGGGGCCTCACCTTCGCGCACTACGGTGAGGTGGTCATTCGGCAGCGCATACGTGGGCGGACCGTCAAGGAGACGCTTCAGGGCAAGCAGCCGCGCCTCGTCATCCAGGTTGGCGATGCGCTCCAGCAATTCCAGTTTGAGGGTCTTGAGGTCCATGTTCCAAAGCTATACCCGAGATCACCAACGGTTGCGGCCCATCCTCGGCAGACCAGCCTCTTCACGAACAAGATCGACCGTTCCCGGCAATATCGAGTGCATGTTCATACTTCCATCAGAACGGTCCATGTATCCGGTGGTCCCGAACATCGTGGCCTTGGTGGTATCTACCATCACCCGGTCGATCACATAAGCATACCACTGCGCTGGCGACTCCCCCTTTTCCACGGATCCACGGAGCTTCAATACCCAGGGCGTTATCAGGTCATGGCCACCCGCATGGATAAAGGCAAAGAAGATCATCTTATTGCCGGTGAGCCCCACCTGATGCACGCTGGGCACCCCGTGTTCCTTGATGATCTCCACCACGCGCGCATAATGGCGGGCATCCTGTGCTTCAACGGGGATCCAAACGGAACGCCGCACCAGACTGTCCGGAGAATTGGCCTTTTCCCAGTCCAGCTGCATGCGGATATCCTGGTCGGCGCGGAACATGGCCTCCAGTTCGGCTTTCAGTTCGGGCATCAGCATCGCCTTGTAGCGCTCCCACAGTCGCTTGCTACCGATCGATGAGGCCTGGGCCCAGTAAGCGGAAAGTACGCTGTCCTTGGGTACTTCATCTCCATTCCAGCCGAGCACCAACGCCTGGTCCATATAACCTTGTGTACGTACCGTGTCATGCGCAAGCCAACAGACCCTGGCAGCGTCCAACGCATGTTCAGCAAGTGGTGTGCGACGCGCGAAGGCCTGCCGATAGAACCCCACTGCACGGTCGTAGTCACCCGCTTTTTTAGCGACCTGGGCACTGTCGTACCAGTCGGCATACAGCAGCTCGTGTTGGGCCATTCCATCGCCAGTGCTATACATGGCCAGCAGGACCAGTAGTGGTTTCAACACGAGCAACCGAGCCTGATGTTCCAACAGGGCGATGCGCCTGCCTCGCCGGCAGGCAGGTTCCAGCAGTTCCATTTTGCGGGTCTTGAGGTTCATGGTGGGCGTTGCTTACTTCGAAGATAACCGCTCACGGCCCGAACTCCGGATCCACGTTCCGGCGCGTGTGCCGTACCTGGTAGACGTAGATCGCTTCACCCTCCACGAGATAGACCACACGGTAAGGGAAGCGCCGCAGGTAGCCGTGCCGGTAGTCCTTGTAGCGCTTCTGGAAACCGAACGGGAACTGTTCGATGTGGTCGTACAGATCATCCAATGCATCGAGGAAGCGGTGGCCCAAGCCTGGGGTTATCTCTTCCAGTTCATCAGAGATCGAAGCGGCATCATCCTCCGCCTCGGGCTGCACGACCAGCGTAAAGCTCATGGGCGTCGGGAACGCAAGCGCTCCATGGAATCCTTCCGCGTTGAACCCTTGCTTTCACCGCTCAGTCGTGCTTGGTGGCGGCGCTCCAGCTCGGCGAGTTCCTCGGCACCGATCTCCTCATCGGAAGCCCCTCCGGGTAAAGCGGCCAACACCTCCTCCACCAACGCCCGCACCTCCGCCGCCGTGTACAGCCGGTCCTCCAGCTTCAGGTAAGGAGCCTCGCCTTCGCGCACCACGGTGAGGTGGTCGCTGGGCACCGCATAGGTGGGCGGACCATCCAGCAGGCGCTTCAAGGCAAGGAGCCGCGCTTCGTCATCGAGGTTGGCGATGCGTTCCAGCAGTTCCAGTTTGAGGGTCTTGAGGTCCATGAACCAAAGCTATGCACCGCAAGGCAAGAGAATGCGAATGCGTTTGAACCGCAGAGGACGCGGAGTACGCGGAGGAAAATGCAAATACTGGGTTATACCAAAGCCACTTGCGCATATCGTCCTTGGCATTTTCCCTTGACCAACCTGAGCATCAGCGGCTGCTGCGCCCGGCATTCCTCTGCGTACTCCGCGTCCTCTGCGGTTGAACATGCCTGCGTTCTACCTTCGCCCCTATGCAACTCCAGAACTACGCCTGCGGAGAATGGATCGCGGGCAGCGGCAAACAGGCTGAACTGCTCGACGCGAGCACCGGTGAATTGGTAGCCACCACGTCCAGCAACGGCCTCGACTTCGCCGCCATGCTCCACTACGCCCGCACCGTCGGCGGCCCGCCCCTGCGCAAGATGACCTTCCCCGAGCGCGGACGGATGCTCAAGGCCCTCGCCCTCTACCTGATGGAGCGCAAGGACAAGTACTACCAGATCAGCTACAAGACCGGCGCCACCAAGGCCGACAGCTGGGTGGACATCGAGGGCG
>CAYZBO010000096.1:0-1793 GCA_964476665.1 uncultured Chryseobacterium sp.
GGCTGCTGGGAGCAGCACCGGTACCACGACAGCGGGTGGCACCATGGCCCCGATGACCGATAGAACGGATAGGCGATGAGCAACAAGGACCTGAGCATACTACAGACCGTGGTGATCGGGGCGGTGTATGTGCTCGCGGTGCTGTTGACCAGGAGCATCGTGAGCCGCACGCTGCGCAAGGCGCGCTTGGAGAAAACGCGCAGGCGGATCATCGTGAAGGCGATCCACCTGCTGCTCACGCTCACGGCCGTGGTGTTGATCGCCGGGGTATGGGGTGTGGACCAACGGGAGCTGGCCATGTTCGCCGGCACCACCATGACGGTGCTGGGCATCGCCTTCTTTGCGCAATGGTCCTTGTTGTCCAACGTCACCTCGGGCATCCTGCTGTTCTTCAACCACTCCTTGAAACTGGGTGATACCATCACCATGTTCGACAAGGACTATCCCTTCGAGGGCGAGATCGTGGACCTCTCCTACTTCTTCGTCCACTTGCGCACGCGCTCTGGCCAGACGATCACCATCCCGAACTCCGTCATGTTCCAGAAGCCCTTCGCCATCGTGGAAGGGGGCGCAGCGGGTGAGCTGCCCAAGCCAGCGACCAACAGGCCCATGACCACGCCTGCGCATGCGGAGTAGCGCGGCGCACGGCCCCAGGGCAGGTGGGCAGCGGGGCCGCGTGTGGCGCGCACCCTGCCCCCCTACGCCACCTCCGCAACCTTGTCCACCAGCTGCTGCAAGCGCTCCTGGTCCGCCACCAGGCCGCCGGTGCGGCGCTCGTCGACCACATCGTTCACGCGGTACATCACCGTGCCGGTGCGGCAGTTGCACCAGCGCCGGGGCCGCTCAGGTCTTGGAGGTCGTCTTGCGTGCGACCGTCCGGCGCCGCACGGCCCGCACACGGGGCTTGGGCATCCGGGGCAGCTTGCCGGCTTAGAGGGTCCCGAGGCGCACATTGCCTTCCCACTTCACAGAACACCCTTCACGCCTCACCTTTTGAGCAGGTGTGCGGTGTGCATGCGGAGGTGTGAAGCAGGGCCAGCCTACCGCTTCCGCTTCACCATCCGCACGGCCTGCTTGGCGCTGATGCGCTTTACACCGATGTGGCCGTCGTAGTCGGGGTCGCGACTTACCACGGCATCGAGAGGGCCGGCAGCGACCACGGCCCAGTATTGGGCGCCATCCTCGAGGTCGCCGAAGGTGCTGGCAATGCTCCGCTGGAAGTGTTCGGTCTCAACGGGCACCACCTCCACGCAGGCAAGCAGGGATTCGAGCATCAGCTGGGTGCGCTTGAGGCGTGGGCCGCGCTTGTCGGCATCGCTGCGCTGGTACTGGTAGAGCACAACCCCGATGCTGAGCGAAGTGGTCAGCAACGTAACGGCCCGCTGCTCGCCAAGGAGGAGCAGTTCCTTGGCCTCTTCCGCATCATGCGCCTCCCGCGCGGCCAACGCATCGATGATGATGTTGGCATCCACGAACAGCCGCATCATGCCCGCGTGCGTTTGGCCTTCTTCAGTCGTTCGTAGGCCTCCGTCTTGCGCAACTCGGCCCCGCCACGGCTGTCCTCCTCGAAGTCCTCGGGGGTAAGGATGTCGGCCAGTGAGCCGAACCACTTGGCGATGCCCGGTTCGGCCACAACGCTCGGTTCATCACCCTGCTGCGCATCGAGCTGGTCCGCGAGGTTCTCCACCAGTTCGCTGATGCTCTTGCCTTTGCGCGCACTGGCCCGCCGCAGCTTGGCCACCTTGCGCCGATCGATGCTGAGGGTGAGCTTGGTCTTCATGGCACTTGCGAAG
>CAYZBO010000096.1:1893-10985 GCA_964476665.1 uncultured Chryseobacterium sp.
TCGATGCTGAGGGTGAGCTTGGTCTTCATGGCACTTGCGAAGATACGTACGCGGTGATACGTGTTCCACGTTCACACCACCCACCTCCATGGGGCGGCGGGTCGTGTGCGGCGCACATCACGGCAGTGCCACCCACAGCGCACAGGCGCCGGGTGCGAAGCGGAGCTGCTCCACATGGCCCATCAAGTCGCGCCCGGTGCTGATGGCGTGTACGTGGATGTGGGTGTCATGGTGCGTGAACACGGCCTGGTGGCGGGTGGAGAAGAAGCCGAGCAGGTCCAGGGTGGGGCCCTCGAGGTGGTAGTGCTTGTTGTGCTGGTGGGCATCGGCGGGGCTGTTCACCACACTGCCCGGGGGCACGTCCACGATGTGGGCATGCACGGAGGCGACGGTGCCGGCGAGGCGGAAGGCGAAGGGGGTGAGGGTGGTGGCGTAGCGTGCGGTGAGGAAGGCATCGAGGGAGGGGAGGTCCACCACGCTGTCGGGCAGCGTTACCGCGGTCCATTCCGTGATGTGCTGCCGCACGAAGAAGGGGGCACGTGCGTTGGTGGCCTGCTCCACGTGCATACCGCCACCGGGTGTCGCAGTGGAGACGAAGGGCTGTCCGTTCCACAGGAGGAGTTCGCCGCGCAGGTGTTCCAGCGGCCCGATGCCGTAGACGCCGGGCTGCGCGATGCTGTCCAGCTGGATGAGCCCGGCGAGCTGCCCATGGAACATGGTGTTGCGCATGGCGCCGGTGGGGATCACGGGGCCGTTCTGGGCGGTGGTGGTCAGTGCGGGGAGGCAGAGGACGAAGAGGGCGGCGCGGCGCATGGGGCAAAGATGGGGGCGGCGCGCCGTTGCTGGGCCTGTGGAGGGCTCCCGTGCCCACGGCAGGCAGCCTTTGGTGCCGGTGTGCGTCTACCGGATACCCAAGCCTCCGCAGGGTCTCATGCAGTGGACCCTGCGCCTCATTGCCGCACCGCCCGGACCCGCCGGATCGCTCCCTGGCCGCCAAGCGTGCCCAGCGCGGGTATGGGGGGAGGTAGGTTCAAGCAGCCCTGGCGAGGAGGCCTTGTCACCGAGTGACGATCGCTTTCCTTTGGGGCCGGTGATCAAAACCGGGTTGTGTAACACTTCTTAACTGAAGGTAGTGGCCGTACGAACGATGTGGGTTTAACTTGCGTTATGACAGCAGCATGGGTCGATTAGCTAAGGCACCGCTACAGGAGGTGATTTTTGAGGTTCGCTGGGAGGCGGATGTTGATCCCGCCACCGGGGTACCCCACGACAAGGAATTCCTCATGGCCGCCGGGCGCTTCCATGTCCATGTGGAATCGGAGTTCGGCCATGTGGATGATCGCCAGCCATTCTACAAAATGGCTCCACAAGCCTTCATGGGCCAAGCGGTGATGCAATACCGTCCTGCCGCTGGCCAATGGCCTTTGTTCCAGTTGGGCCCAGGTGTGTTCACGGTGAACGACACCAACAAGGATTACGACTGGCAGGGCAAGTTCAGTCCGCTCATCGCCAAAGGCCTCGACCGACTGGAGAAAGCATACGAGGGAACTCTACCGTACAGTCAAGCAGCGCTGCGCTACATCGATGCTGTGAACGTTAGGGACTATGATTTCTCCGATTGGGCGTCTTTCATACCAGGCCATCTGAACTTTGGATTCACGAATGGGTTCGATTCCGGTATGGTACCCCAGGATGTCTCGTTCCAGCAGTTGTTCGCGTTGCACGATGGTAGCCAGTTGCACCTGAATATCTCCAGTGGCAAGGATGGACAAGGCAACGACCAGATGATCTGGCAGACATCGGTGATCAAAAGTGGTTCATTCACAAAAGAGGAATTGCTTCAATGGGCCGAAAGCGCCCACGCTAAGAGTTCAGAGGTGTTTTCCCGTATCTGCAAAAAGCACTTCCATGACAGCTTCAATTAGCATGCCCTTCAGCGGCCCATGGTCGGACAATGCCACTTGCGATGTGCGGAACCGTTGGGAGCCCACGCGCACTGCGGCCAAGGGTAAACTCTTGTTCGACGAAGCGCTTGTGTTGATGATGATCTCCTTTCTCACCAGTAGTATCGTCAAGGACCGCTGGTCCCAAGAGGTGAGCAAGCGCGGGCGTGAGGCACTCTTCCGCTTGGATCGCTTCCGCGAACTGAGGCCGAACTGGGATAGCTACAACGCGGCAGTGCCAACAGAAGCCTCACTGAACAATGCCGAGCGTTTCATCATCCGTTTGGACAGGAAGGGCATTCCTCCTTACTTCGTAAGTCCTGGTCCGAACGGCGATGTGTTGGTCCAGTACAAATGCGACGACGGTCACGAAGCAGAGATCTGGTTCGAAAAGGACGGCTCTTCCGATATGCTGCTGATCACACCCGGACAGACTCCCTATGAAGCTCCGCTCGATATGGAATTCCTTCTGGAGCATCTTCGCACGGCGGCGAAGGGGTAGGCAACCGATCCACGATGAAGACCGCCTGTACAGGCGGATGATCTACGCCGATCCCTGGACCCAATGTGACCCGACCGGTCAACCAACATCGGCGGCCTTCTCCCTTCGTGAGGGAGAAAAGGGCTTATCGGTCGATATTGAGCGGCTCACCACCCCAGCCATATCAGTGAAGGATAAGAAGGCCTATCGGTTGTGCGCGCTTCGTGCGGGCGCTGTTCGGCAACTCTTCCTCACCTGCTGGCACGATCCGCTTCCCGATAACCGCGCTCACGCACAGATAAGTACAACTGAGAACGCGCCTGAAGGCTGTGAAGTCCCTGAATTCGCTGGCAAGGCTTCTTTCGACAAGAAAGCACTTCGTAGAGCGCTTAAGGAAGCGGCTGAGGTTGTGCCCGTATGATAATTGCGTACGATCAGCGCACGGCTATAAGCCCCCGCAGCGTTTCACGCATTGGACCTTGCGCCTCAGCACCGCACCGCACGGCCTCACATAGCCTTCGCAGGGGTCTCGCGCAGGAGCCTCTGTATTTCAAATTGCCAATGCGTCTCCCGAGGTAATAAGGCGCTGCCCACTTTAGCTTCCTCCTATTGGGTATATCCAGCTCCCTGGTTGGCCCCCCAGGCATCCCGCCCCCCAAACATCCGTCTACCGGATACCTTCACCCCATGCGCGCCTCCCTGCTGCCTGTGCTTTGGCTGCTGGCCACCGCGGCCAGTGCGCTGACCCCCATGCCCGATGCGGCGCTGCGCGCCTGGGCCAACGGCCAATGGCCCGGCTGCATCGTGGGCACCAGCATCGATGAGAACCATCCGGGCGTGGCCGGTGCCACCTCCCTGTGGATCGAAGGAGCGGCCATCCAGGACCTCACGGGCCTGAGCGCCTTTTGGAACGTGACGCTGCTGCAGCTCAATGGGGTGGTGCTGGCCACGGTGAACGACCTGCCCCCGGCGCTCACGGACCTCACCATCAACAACAGCCAGTTCGGCGCCATCATCGGTTCGCCCACGCTCACGTACCTGGGCATACAGGACAACGGCCTCACCAGCGTGCAGCTGGGCAACTACCCCGCACTGAACAGCCTGAGCTGCGCCTACAACCAGCTGACCAGCCTGGACGTGAGCAACTACCCCGCGCTGGGCTACCTGAATTGCAGCCACAACCAGCTCACCTCCATCACGGGCTACAGCTCCGGCCTGATGACGCTGCTGGCGGACCACAACCAGCTGAGCAGCCTGGTGGTGCCGGCCAATTGCACCTCGTTGGACATCAGCCACAACCAGTTCACGGCCCTGCCGGCGATGTCCAGCACGGTGCAGCGCTGGGTGACGGCGCACCACAACCAGATCACCACCTTCACCTGGGGCAGTGGCAACCAGCTGAGCACGGTGGAACTGAGCCACAACCTGATCACGGCGGCCGCCCTGCAGAGCAACATGGCGCTGCGGCGGCTGGACCTGGGCAACAACCCGCTGACCACGCTGGGCACGCTGCCGGTGCGGCTGGAGCGGCTGTGGGTGGACAGCACCCAGCTGAGCTGCCTGCCCCACCTGAACCGGATGCTGCAGGAGCTGTATGCGCAGGGCACGGCGCTCACGTGCATCCCCAACCAGCCGCTTTCCCTGCAGATGAGCGCGGCGAACTTCGGCTTCACGCCCGTGGTGTGCGGGGAGAGCGATCCCTGCTACAT
This sequence comes from uncultured Chryseobacterium sp., assembly GCA_964476665.1. GTDB lineage: Bacteria > Bacteroidota > Bacteroidia > Flavobacteriales_F > PHOS-HE28 > PHOS-HE28. The sequence goes on from CAYZBO010000096.1 coordinate 6,027, forward strand.
CGCACCGCCGAGCATCGCCCTGAAGGTGTTCCTGCAGGGGCCGTACGATGCGGCCACCTTCCTGATGAACGACGACCTGCGTGCGCAGGGGCTGCTGCCCACCACGGAGCCCTACACGGCGCTGGGCTTCACGTACAGCGGGCAGGGGTGGAGCGATGAGCTGGACCCGGCGCTGTTCGAGGTAACGGGCAACGACGCCATCGTGGACTGGGTGGTGGTGGACATGCACATCAACGCGCTTGCGCCCGCGCAGACCAACAACGCCCAGCGCTACAGCCGGCCGGCGCTGGTGCAGCGGGATGGCGATGTGGTGGGGCTGGACGGTTCGTGGCCGCTGGTGCTGAACATGAACCAGGGGAGCTACCGGGCGGCGGTGCGGCACCGCAACCACCTGGGTGTGGTGGAGCGCTTCGCCACGGGCTACACGGACACCACGGTGACGGTGGACTTCACGGACTGGTTCGCCACGATCTGCTTCCCCAGCGCCATGCACGGCGATTCCCTGGCGGACCCCAACCGCCAGCTGTGGAGCGGCGATGTGGACTTCGACCACACGATCCGCTACGCCGGTGCGCCCAACGACCGGGACGCCATCCTGGAGGCGATCGGCGGCACCATGCCCACGGCGGTGGTGAGCAACGTGTACGACAATGCGGACGTGAACATGGACGGTGTGATCAAGTACGTGGGCGTGCGGAACGACCGCGACCCCATCCTGCAGAAAATCGGCGGTGCCGTGCCCACCGCCACGCGCCCGCAGATCGGGTTCCAGTAGGGGGCGGGGGAGCAGGGCCCACCGCAGCGCGCAGCACCAAGTGGGTGCAGGGTGCGCATGCGCCATCTTTGTGGAAGGCCCGTACCATGGAACCCATGACCTACTACTTCGAGAGCATCGACCGCAATGCCATCCTGGTGCGGCCACGGCCTCCGTTCCTGCTGTGGGTGAACACCTTGTTCGACGATGAGCGAACGCTGACCGAAGTGGACGAATGCAACATCTACCTGATCCGCGAGATGCACAGCAATGCGGATGTGCTGGAGTGGGTGCGGCACCACTACGATGAGCTGTTCGAGAACGAACTGAACGACTGGTGCACGGACGAGGCGTTATGGCCCAAGGACCGGAGCTACGCCCTTTTTGCGGAGTGGTTCAGCGTGGAGGTGCACAGCATGGTGCTGGACCTGGAGGATGGGCCGGTGACGAAGGAGTGAGGGCTGGGCCGGTGCGGGGCTCCCGTGCCGTCGACAGGTCGGCCCGGTGCCAGGAAGAAACTGTGGAGGGGGAAGTGTTCGCAGGAAGGTGGGGATGAGCTCGGATCGGGCCGGGTCTCGTGGTGCGGTGTGCTCGCTCCAGCGGGTCTTCCGGCCCCGAGCGCGTGCGTCGGTCTGTCCGGCATATCGTTCCATCGGTGTCCCGCACGACCACCACCCGCGATCCGCTTCCATCGGTGGATAACGCCTTGCAAGAGTAGGCTTCCGTTTGTCCGGACGGCTTACCTTCACATGAACATCCACCCCATGCGACACCTGGCCTGGCTCCTTCTCCTATGCACCGCGCCGGCCCATGCGGTGCTGACCGTGAACCTGAACGTGTTCAACGATGCCTGCGGCAATGGAACGGGCTGGATCGCCGCTTTCGCCAGCGGCGGGCAGGGGCCGTACGTGTACACGTGGAGCCCGGCACCGCCCAGCGGCCAGGGCACTGCCACCGCACAGGGCCTGGTGGCCGGCAGCTACACCGTTACGGTAACGGATGCATTGGGCGGCACTGCCATGGCAACGGGCACGGTGGAGACCATCGGCACCCTGCTGCCGGGTAACTTCTTCGCAGGCGGTGTCACCAGTTGCGATGGGGCCTGCAATGGTTCGGGTGCGCTGAGCATCTTCAATGCGTGGGGCGGCACCGCACCCTACAGCGCCAGCGTGGCAATCGGAGGCAGCGGCAGCGTGAGCGCGAACCATGTGTACCTGAGCGGGCTCTGTCCGGGTACCACCTACACCTGCACCGTTACGGATGCCAACGGCTGCACCAGCACCTTCAACAACATCCAGGTGAACGACCTGAGCACGCCGGTGCTGCAAAGCGTGGTGGTGACACCCAGTTGCGCGGGCGGCGAGACCGGCAGTGCCGTGCTCACCTTCGATCAGGTGGGCTTGGTGAGCATGTTCTTCTGGACAGGGATCTACACCTACTACTACCCCAACGGCAACCAAGTGACCATCGATAACCTCGCACCCGGAGACTATGGTGTGGAGGCCTATCCCTTCGATGCCATCGGTGGCGGTGTGCCGCCGCAGATGGGCTCATGCGGCGCGCTGGTGCAGTTCACCATCCCCGTGAGCGCCGCGCCCTGCGGCCAGGTGGACGGCACGGTTTACGTTGACCTCAACGGCGATTGCATCCAGGACGCGAGCGATGTGCCCTATCCGTGGCGTGTGGTGCAATGTGCGCCCGGCGGTCATTACGAGCTCACCGATGGCCTGGGGCAGTACAGCGAAGCGCTGCCTTATGGCGCCTACACGGTGGGCATTGCCGATGCGGGCGACCACGCTCCGCTTTGTCCGGCCACGCTGCCTGCGCCCTTCACGCTCAATGCGGTCACGCCCAATGTGACCATGGACCTGTCGCTGGAACCGCTGTACGGCCCGGATATGGAGGCGCTGCTGTGGTCGGGCACACCACGGCCGGGCTTCACCTTCGGCTATGGCCTGCGTGCCCTCAACAACGGGGCCTATTCGTTCGGCCCCTTCACCGCCACGCTGGACTACGATCCCGTCCTGAGCTACGTGAGCAGCAGCCTGCCGCCCACGGTGAACACGCCGGGGCAACTGCAATTCACGGTGCCTTCGCTGAACGCCTTCGGTCAGGTGAACATCGCGGTGGTGCTGCAGGTGCCTCCCGACCCCCTGCTCATAGGCACGGACCTCGCGGCCACGCTTACCCTCACACCCGCACCCGCCGATACCGATCCGGCGAACGATGTGTATGCGCTGAGCACCCTGGTGGTGGGCGCGTATGACCCCAACGACAAACTGGTGCGGACCAGCTCGCGCCAGAGCGGGTCGCTGTACTACCTCGATGCCGATACGGCGCTGTCCTATACCATCCGGTTCCAGAACACCGGCAATGCGGAGGCGTTGCACGTGCGCCTGGTGGATACGCTTTCGCACCTGCTCGATGTGGCGAGCTTGCGGCTCCTTGGCGCATCACATGCCTTCGAGGCGCGGTTGGAGAGCGACTCCATCCTCATCATCGACTTCCCCGATATCATGCTGCCTGATAGTACCAGCGACCAGGCGGGCAGTCAGGGTGCCTTCTCCTTTGCCATCTCGCCGCATGCGGGCATTCCACCCGGCACCCTCCTCGCGAACAAGGCCGATATCTATTTCGACTTCAATCCGCCCATTCGCACGAACACGGCGGTGGTGACGGCCGAGTTCAGCACCGGGCTGACCGCGATCTCCGATGCCTCGAGCCTTCACGTAGCTCCGAACCCGGTCGTTGCCGAGCTACGCTTGGCCCTGGGCCACACCGGAGCGGGCCAATGGCTCGTGTACGATGTCCATGGTCGACTGGTGCGTAGCGGACACTGGAGCGGCGATATGCAGGTGATCCAGGTGAGCGACCTGGAAGCAGGCCTTTACACGGCGACCGTCATCACTGGAACGGGGCGGTCGGTGGCGCGTTTCGCGAAGGAGTGATGATCGGTGCCGCATGATCGCTCGCTGAAGGCTCAGGCCCAGCCCTCCGTGCCCCCGCACAACCACCACGTGCGCCCGAATCCCATGTCGCGCAATGCTTGCGCGGCTTGGGCACTTCTACCACCGCCCTTGGCACATACGGTGATGATCCGCTCCCTCGGCGACAGATACATGAAGGCGTCGGTCTGCCGCAAGAATGCCCCACGGCACCTGTTGTATCGGCTCAGGAACGCCGCGACGGCAGCACGCCCATGGCCACGCTGGATGCCACATTGGGGCTGTCAGGGTTCACATCGATGGTGCGCGTCTTGGGGATCACCACCAGATCCATGTCCTCCATGGGAATGGCGCCCATCAATACCTGATCACCAAGGACCAAGGCCCCAGCGAAGCCGGTCCTGTTCTTGAACCGGATCTCGATCGGGCCCACATACGGCACCAGCTTCCGGCTGCCATCCGCCAAGGTCACTTCCTTCTGGTCTATGGCTTCCAACTTCAGCTGGATCTGAACATGCTCGGGGATGCAGAGGTGAACGGCCCCGGTATCTACCAAGGCATTCACCGGCACAGGTTCCAGCTCCGGAAGGCGCGGGTTCTTCAGGATGAGGTGTCCGTTCACGAGTCCCATGCCACTAAATTACGATGTTGCGAGGGGAAGTGCTGCATTGTGCCAAGGTTGGTCATGCATCAGGTGTTGTGTTATTCCAAAGGGGTGTAGGGTCATTCACTGCCACCCCACCGTCCCCCCGCACAACCACCACGTGCGCCCGAATCCCATGTCGCGCAACACCTGCGCGGCCTGCGCACTTCTTCCGCCACCCTTCGCGCACACGGTGATGATGCGCTCCTTCGGCGACCAGCTACGCGCGCGTTCCAGCAGCTCGGTGAGCGGGATGTTCACCGCTTCTGGCAGGTGACCGCCAGCGTACTCCTCAGGGCTGCGCACATCCACCACACGAATGCCGGGTTTGCCCAGCAGCGGCTTCAGGTCCTCGGGCTCCAGGCACTTCCTTTCGCTGGGCATGCGCAGCCACACCACCACGCCGCTCAGCACCGTCACACCACCAATGGCCAGGATGGAGGCCGTGATGCCAAAGCGGTCGGCGATGAGGCCGGTGGCCAGTGCGCCGATGGCATAGCCCAGGTCGCGCCAGAGGCGGAACACGCCCACGGCTTCGCTGCGCTGCTGCGGGTGCGTGTGCGCGGCCAGCACGGCGAGGAAGGTGGGGTAGACCAGCGCGGTGCCCAGTCCGAGCG
>CAYZBO010000097.1:0-10496 GCA_964476665.1 uncultured Chryseobacterium sp.
CCAGTGCGCCTTCGTGGACACGCCGGAGGTGGACAAGATCTGCGACTTCATCGGCGCGCAGCGCGGTTACCCCGATGCGCTGATCCTGCCCGAGGTGCCCACCGAGGACGGCGGAGAGCTCGATGTGGACGACGGCGAGCGCGACAGCATGTTCGAGGAGGCGGCCCGCCTGGTGGTGCAGACGCAGCAGGGCAGCACCAGCCTGATCCAGCGCAAGCTGAAGCTGGGCTACAACCGCGCCGGCCGCATCGTGGACCAGCTGGAGGCGGCAGGTGTGCTGGGCCCCTTCGAGGGCAGCAAGGCCCGTCGCGTGATGATCCCCAACGAGGCCGCACTGGCCGCGCACCTGAACCAGGGTGTGGCCGCGGGGCCGGGGGTGGGAGGATTCTGATCGGAACGAACACGACCAGCGAAGGCCTTCGGATGATCCGGGGGCCTTCGTCATTCAAGCATCTCCCCTACCCCACCAACCGCCACACCAAGCCCACCAGCACCACGCCCATGATCACCGAGCAGATGGTCTTGTTGTGGCGGGCGAGCCACTCGGGCAGGTAGGTGTCGAAGTTGGCGCGTTGCGAAGCGGAGTAACGGCGGGCCACCACGGTGAGCGGGCAGTTCATGCGGAACACGACCAACGTGGCGATCTCCAGCCCCACGAGGCCCAGCCCCCACCAGAACCAGCGGTCGATGCGGTCGGTGATGACGGCGTAGAGCAGGTAGTAGATGACCGCGCTGAGCACCACCCAGATGACGGTGTGCAGCAGCTTGATGCCGATGAGCTTGGCCGAGGCGGACATGGAGTGAAGGTGTGATAGAGGCAGTCGCAGAGGCCATGAGGATGGTCAGGGTGCCGGAGGCTACTGGATGCCGGTACTTATGGAGCGCAGCCGCTGATCACGTTCAGCGGGGGGGCGGCGATCCGCAACCTCCCCCCGCCCCCCTCCGTTCAACGCACTGACCCATGCCTAACCGCCATGATCCGCTCCCACATGTCCCCCTGCCAGGTGGCCGCCGCCGCCCGCAAGGACGTGGGCCATCTGCTGCAGCATGTGGAGGAGAAGTACGCCGACCTGGTGCGCAATTGCCCCAACGTGGGCGATGACCGGCTGCTGAGGCGCAGCGGCCATTTCACCACGCGCAAGGGCCTGCAATGGGTGTATGTGATCACCGCCACGGATGGCCGCATCACGATCTACCCCCTGCTGTGGTACGCCACCACCTCGGGCATTGGCGCTCTGCAGGTTGACGCCGAAGGGCCGGCCTCCTACTTCCAGCCGCACGTGATGGACCGCTACCTCAAGCGCTACCTCCGACAGGGCGACCTACGCAATGCCCTTCGCGAGTTCCACTTGAAGAACTACGACAAGGTCTATCTACGCCACACCTACAAGGGCAATGACAACTGCTACGCAGCGGTGATCGATGATGGATACGTGGCCGGCGAACTCCAACAGAAGGGTGCACTGGTCTACTTCCGCACCTTCTACGATCTGGTCAGGGGCCATCGGCGCTTCGGGGAAATGCGGCCCGCTCTCAGTTGGCGGAAGGCCTTGTACAAGGTGCAGTTCTACCATGTGGGACGGCGACAAGCCCCGCCAGAGTCGTGGGGCCGTGGCTATTCGCGCCCAGGCGGTGAACGGAAGTTGGCGGCGTGACCACTTCGCGTGCCGCAGTGCGGGTGCTTGTCCGGGGTCCTGCTTCAAGGCCCTGGGAGGTAACAGGTGCTTTGCAACGGATGGCTGAAGCATCCATCAATACCGCACCAGCCGTCAACGACGAAGCAGGCGCAGCACAGTGGCTGCGATGATCCGGAGGTCGAGCAGCATGTTCTGCGTGTGCACATACTGAAGGTCCAGCGCGAGCTTGGCGGGCATGACCTCCTCGATGTAGGTCCGCTCCGGATCGTCGCTGCTGCCCAGCACAGCGGCTTCGTTGATGTAGGCGATGCTCGCAAGGCTGGTGAGCCCGGGCCGAACGGAGAGCACCTGCCGCTGTTCTGCTGTATACAACGCCACATAGCGTGGAACTTCCGGCCGGGGACCGACCAGGCTCATGTCACCCATCAGGATGTTGATGAGCTGAGGTAGTTCATCGAGCTTGGTGCGCCGCAGGAAATGCCCCATGCCGGTGATGCGTGGATCGCGCTCGCCCACGGTGATCTGGCCTGCGGCCTCACTGCCCGGGTGCATGCTGCGGAACTTGAGCAGCTGGAAGGTCCGCCCTCCCCTGCCCACCCGCGTCTGTCGGAAAAAGATCCCGCCTGGAGAACCGGCACCCACCAGCAGCGCCAACAAGAGCAGAAGCGGCAGCAAGAGGACGAGGGCCAGGCCCGCCAGCAGAAGGTCCAACGAACGTTTCATGCGGGGCCCATCACCAGGTCAACGGCGGAGCGTACGGCCGCGATCACCGTGTCCACCTGCGTATCCCCCAGGTCGTAATACACGGGCAGGCTGATCTCCCTGCTGTAGTGTGCATAGGTGTTCGGATGATCCTCGATGCGATGGCCCATGCCCTTATAGAAGCTCAGCAGCGGCAGCGGGATGAAATGCACGTTCACGCTCACGTTCCGGCTGGCAATGGCTGCGATGATGGCATCCCGCTGTGCTTCACTTGCATGGCGCACGCGCAGCATGTACAGATGGTGGCAGCCCTGCCGTTGGCCGTCGCTCAGCGTTGGGGTGAGGAAGCGTTCGTCCTTGCCGAAGGCGGCATCGTAGCGTGCACAAATGGCCGCCCGGCGGGGAAGGGTCTCGCGATCGTAGCGCTCCAATTCCACCAGACCGATGGCCGCCTGCAGGTCCGTCATGTTGCACTTGTATCCGGGCTGCTCCACATCGTAGCGCCAGGCACCAGGCTGTGTTTTGGCCAGTGCATCCTTGCTCTGTCCGTGCAGGCTCATGGTGTTGAACCAGGCATAAAGCTCGTCCGCTTTGAACGGTGTGGGCAGGTTGAAGGCCAGCGCACCACCCTCCGCCGTGGTGAGGTTCTTCACCGCATGGAAGCTGTAGCCGGTGATATCGGCCTGACGACCTACAGGCTGTCCACCGATCCGCGCACCGAACGAATGCGCCGCATCGGACAGTACCAAGGCCCGCCCCAGTCGCATCTGGGGGTTGGTGCCAGCCACACGGAGGTTCACCTTGGGCGTGAACAGGACAGTGGCCTCCTCGGCGATCCGCATCAGTTCGTTCACACGGGCCGGCAGCCCGCCCACATCCACTGGAATGATGCACTTGGTGCGGTTGGTCATGGCCCTGCGGACGGCTTCCGGGTCGATCGTGAAATCGTCCAGCACATCCACCAGCACGGGTTTCGCACCCACGTGCATCACGATGTTGGCGGTGGCGCAATAGGTGTAGGCTGGCAGGATGACCTCATCACCCGGACCGATCCCATACCAGCGCAATACCAGTTCACAGGCATTGGTCCAGCTGTTGAGCGCCAGCACCCGTTCCACTCCGATGTAAGCGGCCAGCCGGCGCTCGAACTCCTTGGTGCGGGGACCGGTGGTGATCCAGCCACTGCGCAGGACCTCCTCCACGGCTTTCACGGTGGCGTCATCAATGCGGGGCGGGCTGAAGGGGATCATGTGGGCGAAGGTATTCGCTGGTGCGAAGTGGCATCCGAGGCACCGTTGGCCTGCGCTTCGGCCGCCAGCAGCCATGCGAAGAAGGCCACGAAGACCACCCCGGCCTGTACTTCCGCCATGCTCTCCACGCTCCAATTGAGCAGGATGATGGACCAGAAGGCCAGCAAGGAAAGGTCCCGTTCCCGGAAGGCGAACACCAACGGCAGCAGCACCACGCCCATTGCCAACACCAGGCCAGGAAGACCAAGGGCTGCTGCGCTTTGAAGGAACTGGCTGTGCGCGTTCATGCGCTTCGCCTCGGCGTGGATGTACCCTTTCTCATGGTACTGCTGCATCAGATCATCCTTGATGTCGCCGGTGCCCGTTCCGGTGAACGGCTCCTTGCGGAACAGTTCCAACGCCGAATCCCACGCCATGCGACGCAGGGCCGAGCTCTGGTCCGAGGTGGGGTCGATGGCACCCGTGGCGTTCATGGCCTGAATGAACTTGCCGCTCACCGTTGGGAACGACACGAACAGGGCAATGAAAAGGACCGCGCCGATGGCCGCGAGCGCGATCAGGCGCCTCCGGAGCCGGGCATCCTGCCAGTTGCCCAGCAGGGATAGCGTGAACACGGCGGCCAGCGTGAGCCAGCCCATCTTGGAGTTACACAGCATGACCCCCACCGTGAGCAGTGCGGGTACCGCCCGGTCGATCCAGGGATGTGGCCTTGGACCTGTACGCTTCAGCAGCACCACGGCGAGCGAGGCACACAGATACATGGCCATGTAGCTCGGATGCAGGAAGAACGAGAAACGCGATTCGAAGAAATGGTTCGTCCAGGCCGGATCTTCCGGAAGCAAGCCCTGCCGGCGGAGATACACCTCATGAACGAAGCGCCACACGGCAGCGCCAAGGCAGAAGAGCACCGATGCGGCGTTGGCCCGGGCGAAGGCGCGCCAAACCTTGGGCGCGTCCGGGACCACCGAGGCAGGCAAGGCCCAAAGCAGGACCGGGAACAACAGGAAGGCCGCCTTCACCTCCAGATCGAACAGCCCGAACGCCGTGTTCGACGACCAAGCCATGCCCAGGACATGAAGCAGATAGAACAGTGCCATCCACAGCAGGGGGCTCTTCCAGGAGATGCGCCGCCAGCCGCCCCCACCTTTCCGAAGGCGAACTCCAATCACTGCAATCGCCACCAGCGCGATGAGGGGCGGAATGATCGGTGCTGCGAAGGGCAGCACAAGGGCCAGGAGCAAGAGGGTGATCCCCAGCATCCGCTCCCATCCGGCTGCGGTCCGGTCCGGATATGTGCGGCTCCCTCCCATCACCTGCTGGAGCGTGTGCTGCCGCTCGATGGCCGGCCCCGCAGGACCACGAAGCGAAGAATGCCCTGCCAGTAGCCGATGCCATAGGCCAGATGCAGCACGACGAAGGCGAGCATCACCCCGGGCACGTCGCGTACGCAGGCGCTGGCACGCCAGGCACTGGCAGCTGCGGTGATCAGGTACAGGGCCACTCCTCCGGCGAAGGCCCACCGCAGGTCCGGGAGCAGCGCGCAGAGCGGAGCACCGGCCAGAAGGAACGCCACCCAGGCGGCGGGCACCAGTTGCCGAACGGTGGTGATGGCACCATGGAGGCGATTGACGTACACCTTCCAATAGCCGTATTGGCGGTACTGGCGGAACAGCTTGCGGTAGGAGGCCCGCACATGGTAGCTCGACCGGATCGATGGATCCAACTTGATCCGGAAGCCCGCCTCGGTGACCCGGTAGTTGAACTCATCATCCTGGTTGCGCACCAGTTCCTCGTTGAACCATCCGACCCGTTCAAAGACCTCCCTGCGATAGGCCCCGAAGGCTACGGTGTCCACGTAGCCGCTGTAAAGACCGGTACGGAAGTGGGCGCTCCCCACACCGAACGGATGTCCCATTGCAGAGCCGATCTGGCGCGAGGTGTCGTCGCCGTACTCACTGGTGATGATGCCTCCGGCACAGCCGACGGTGTCATCGCTCCGCAGCGTGGCAAGGTTGCATGTCACGAAGTCCGGTTCCACTTCTGCGTGCGCGCCCAGGATGATGCCCACATCGAAGGGGACATGACGCAACCCCAGGTTCAGTGCCTGCGGCGTGGTACGGTGGCTGTTGTCCAACAGGACCATCCACGGCAGGCGGCACGTGAATCCCTCGATCTCCGCCCGCGTGCCATCGTCGCTCATACCATCGCACACCAGCACCGTGGTCCGTTCGTGGTCAAGATCTGCAGCCTCCAGCGAGGCCAGGCAACGCCCGATGAACCCCGCCTCGTTGCGGCAGGGTATCACAATGCTTACGCGGGGGCGCTCAGGCAGCTGGGGGAGCGTCATCGGCACGAAGGTCGCGATCATGGTGCTTGGCCATGCGCAGGATGTAGAGCAGCAGCAGCAGCAACGCAAGGGACTCCACCACCGCGAGGCCCTGCAGGTAGCGGGTGGGTGATCCGGCGGGCACCAGGCTGTAGGCCAGCACCGACGCGAAATAAAGCACCTGCCAAAGGCTGAGCCCCTTGATGCGTCCGAGCGGTGGCAGCAGCACAGTGAGCGGTGTGGTGATGAAATGCAGGGCGATGGGGATGGCAAGGATACGCGCAAAGAGCCCTGCTTCGGTCCAGCCATCGCCGAACACAAGCCCGAACAGGAAGGGACCGGCGATGATCAGCGTGAGCGCGAGCCCGGATGCCATGGCGGTGAGGACCAGAAGGCTGCTTCGAAGGCCTGGGAGCACCGGGGTGCGCTCACTGACCGTATGGCTCGCGCGTTGCGTGTACACCTGCATCCAGGTGGTGGCAAAGAAGGTCACTGGCAGGAACACGGTCTGCCGGCACAGGTTCAATTGGCCCGTGGCATCCTCACCGAACAGCCGCACCATCACGAACACCGGCACGCTCAGCGTAAGGGTCTGCAACAGGGCCGGCAGCGTGTTGTAGAGGGGGAAGTCGCGATGCTCCCGGCTGGCCTCGCGCATGGCTCCCAGATCCAGCGGACGGAACCGGAAACCCGTTAGTCTCACCTGTACCATCGCCACCACTACATACGCAAGCCAGCCTCCCAGATAGCCCCAGAGCAATCCGTGGTGTACCGCCCCCCAGCCAAGAGCCAGCGAGAGGAGCGTTATGCCGGAAGTCTGCACCATCTTGTTCACACCCATTGCACGGAAGGCCTGCTTGCGGATCAACCAGTTGTTCAATGGCTGGAAGAAACCCATCATGCCGAAAAGCGCCGGTGCAAGGATCAGGGGCCACAACGCGGCGCTCCCCCCCAACTGGTCGGCAAGCGGGGTGCGTAGGAGCACCAGCACACCACCCAGCGAGAGGGAGACGATCACCGCCAGCAACAGGCCGAGCCGCGCAAGCAGGTTCGCCCGCTCGTCGGATCGGGGCAGTACCACAGTGAGCTCATAGCGCCCCCCCACCACGAGGCTCACCGGGTTGGCCACCGCGAGCAACAGGGCAAGGGCTCCGAACTGCTCCGGCGTGTACATCCGCGCCAGCACCGGGGCCGCCAGCAAGGGTATCGCCTGTGCCAGGGCCGTGCCCCCCAGCAGGGTGAGCACATTACGCCGGAAGGCCGGGGGGGATGCAGTGCCCATGGTCGTTCACATACGGACCCGAAGAACGCGATGCGCAAGCACCCGCAGCAGTACGGTCATGGCCACGAAGGCCAGCGCGGTGGCCAACGCCGAGCCATGCACGCCCAACAGGGGAATGAGGAGCAGGTTGAGAAGGAGGTTGCACAGGAAGAACCCGGCGATGAACAACGTTTGGGTACCCGGATGGCCAACTTGACCAAAGAGCATCTGGAACGCTTGGTAGCCGCTCGTGAGCGCAATGCCCACAGCGAGGATCGCATAGATCGTCCAAACTGTCAGGGGCTCCTCATCCATGCCAAGGACCCAGAGCACCGCCGGGAAGACCGCTGCGGATAGGAGGATCAAGGGGGCCAGCAGTTTGAAGAAGGCCCGGCGATTGCGCTCGATCACCTTGCCCAGAAGCTGCGGACCACCCGAATGCCACGCTCGGGAAAGCACCGGATTGATGTTGTTGCGGAACAGTACCGGCAGTTGCAGCACCCCTTCCGCGATGGTCGCTGCGAAGCTGTAGAGGCCGATGGCTGTCTCTGTGGTGAAGAGGCCCAAGAGGAACACATCGACGCGGGTGTTCACGTCGAGCAGGAAGTTGCCCGCCAACGCCCGGTTGCCGTAGTGCCAGTTCTCCCGGATCGCCGGTGCAAGCCCGGTGCGTTGCAGCGGGTCCCAGAACCGAAGGCTGATGGGCAGCACCAGGGCGAACAAGGCTGCTTCGGACCAGAACAAGGCCACCGGCAACCGGGATACGGGCGCCTCCGTCCATGCCAGATAGGTCACCGCACAGAACAGGAATACAAAGCGCAGCAGCTGCATCAGCGCGAACAGCTTCATCCGACGGGCTCCGTTGTGGTAGCTCAGCAGGACCTTGTTCCACGAGAAGAACAGCAGCCCTGGCAGCACCAACGGGAAGCCATCGCGCACGGCCAGGCTGTTGAACCATTCGCCGGGCAGATCACGAAAGAGCCATGCAACGATGATGACCGCCACCGAAGTGAGCGTGCTCAGCAGCATCGAGGCTGACACATGGGTGTCGGCGATACGACCCGCGGCGAGCTCGCGCGGCACGAAGGCCTGAACGGCGAGGTGCACTCCGCCGACGGCCAGTTGGCTCAACAGGATGTAGACCGCGTACACCAGATTGAACACGCCCAACGCGGCGGCATCATAGCCGCGCACGATGGCCACGTTCACCAGGATGCCGAACAATGCACCTAGGGCAAAAGCTCCAGCGCTCCAAATGAGATCGTTGCTGAATTTCCCGCCGGGCACGCGCATGGTCACCGCCCAAATGTACCCTTCAGGGCGTGGAGCGTATGCCCCTTGTCATCTGCTGCGATGAGCGTGCAATGTGTTTCAAGGAACCGCTCAAAGCGCGGATCGTAGCGCGACAGGTTGCGGTCGCTGAATATGTAGCGCGTTCCCAGGGAATCCGCCAGGTAGCTGACCACGGCATCGTCCGCACGGGTCCGGAAGATCGGCTCCTCCCCTTTCGGCCCGAAGTATTGGTCCGCGCCGCACCAATAGTAGAGACCCGGCCGATCAGTGAGGTAGAAGTACACCGGCAGGTTGTTGACGAGCACCCGGTCGTGGCGCTCCACTCCGGCCGACGTGAACCATTGCTCGAGGTTCTTTGGCCCCGTATCGAACTTGGTGTAGAACGGCCTTTCATCTTCCATTCGTGCACGGTCCACCGGGTCTTCCAACGCCATGCGCTGCGATAGTTCGATCGAGAGCCAACTGTTCGCCAGCGTGGCCAGCACGAGCAACACATGCACGATCGTGCGACCACTGAACGGAACACCGGCCCCCACCATGCCCCGCTCCAACAGCAGGAACACAAGTACCAGCAGCGCAGGGAGCAGCGTCATCGCATAGCGGTAGTTGAAGCCCCCCGCCCCACCGATGATCACCACCGCAAGGCTCAGGAACAGCATGGTCCCCCGCAGCCAGGGCGCCAGCCGCCGCCAGCGCAGCGCCAAGACGACCAGGCCGGGCAACGCCCAACACGCCGTATTGCCCAGGTAGCGCAGCCCGAAGAACGAACCCAGATACCCGTTGAGCACCTTCAACAAGGGACTGCCGATGCCCCGCTCGAACAAGGCCAGCTCGCCCGGTGCAGCCTTCACTGGCATCAGCACCAGGAAGTACACCAACGAGAACGCCAACGATCCCATCGGGACGAGTAGCCAGGGAAGGAGCGTACGGTGACGGGCCATCATGTCAGAACCAGGTGATGTCCTTCAGCAGCCAGCCTGTGCCGATCGTCATGTCCAGCACATAGTGGAAGCCTCCCGCCAGCAGGAACGGCCCCGTGGCGGCCAGGGACCAGCGGAAGCGCTGCGCCATGCTGCCTTCGGTACATATGAGGAAGCACAGGACCATGAACGGCGACAGGATCATGCCCAGTGAATGGGTAAGCGCGTGGGCGCCCAGGACCGCTCCCCAAAGAAGCAGGATGCGGGGTTCCGGCTGGCGAAGCACCGCAATGAACAGGGCCATGGATGCCGTGAACAGGAACAACCGAACAGGGTCCACGTGATAGATGGTGTTCAGATAGAGGAACCCGAGCGTTAGGGTGAACGCCCCGGCCACCCACACGGCCAGCCAGTGGTCCCAGCGGCGCACCCACGCCCAGAGGAAGCTGACCGTAAGCCACGCGGTCCAGGGGGTCTGCAGGCGCACCCACGCATCGCCATGGTCGTTCAGGAGTCCGCGCAGAAGGCCCTCCCAGGTGAACAGCAGGGGGAAGGAGAACCCGTGCAGGCCCACGTAATAGAACCCCGTCGATGCGTCGTAATGATGACGCTCGTAGCGAACCGCCATGTCACGCAGGAAGCGCTTGCCCTGCGTGCCGTACTCCAGGATGTCGTGGTCCACCAACGGCTTATAGGTGATCATGAGCGCGGTGCCGAAGAGGATGGCCGCGCTGAAGAACAGGTACGGCCACAGGGAAGGGCGCGCCAGGCCGGATACGGCGCTGCGCATGATCGACCACAGAACGCTCCATCCATTGCCTGCGGCAAGGGCCATGGCGGCAAAGGCAAGCAACACCGGTGCGATCGCCACTGCGTGAGGCCTGTCTGGCAGGAGCAGCAGTACCAGGTTCAACACCCAGCTGATGGTGAAGGGGGCAAGGCCGAAGCCGAGCAGCACGGTGCCCACCGGTCCGAGCGCACCGCTCCCAACACGGCGTAACAGAAATGCCGCGAGCACCGCTCCGAAGAACAGGTTGCTCAAAAGAAAGACCAGGATGGGAGGCAGCATCCCGCTCATGTTCAGCTCCGGTACAGCCGCGGCATGGC
>CAYZBO010000098.1:0-10366 GCA_964476665.1 uncultured Chryseobacterium sp.
CGTCGTCCTCGGGGTTGCGCATGCCCTCCACGCGGGGGAAGCGCTCGTTGCGGATCCGGATGAAGGGGAAGCTTTTATCGTCGCGCAGGTTGATGTTGAAACGCGGCTGCAGCTCTTTGATGAGGCTGTTCTCCAGCAGCAATGCCTCGAACTCGGTGGGCACGTGGATCACACGCAGGTCGGCGATGCGCTTGACGAGCAGGCGTGTCTTACCGTCGTGATGGTCCTTGGCGAAGTAGCTGCTTACGCGGTGGCGGAGGCTCTTGGCCTTGCCCACGTAGAGGATCTTCCCTTCGGCATCGAAGAACTGGTACACGCCGGGGGTGTGCGGGAGGAGGCGGACCTTTTCGCGGACGTCGATGGACATGGCGATTGCGAAGATCGGGAGGAACCGCTGAGGGGAGGGCAGATGCAAAATGCATGGAACCGCAGAGGACGCGGAGCACGCAGAGGGAGTGCGAACTAAGCGGAGGCGACGATCGGAAGCGGGCATTTCTCCGCGTGCTCTGCGTCCTCTGCGGTTCAAAAAGGAGGCATGAGCGCAGCGAATGCCTTCCAGACCCCTTCAGTACATCCGGTTGGCCACCCGCTCCACGCCATTCTTCATCAGTTCCACGTTGAAGTTCATGAGCAACCCGAGGCGGTTGTTGGTGAGTTTGAGGTAGCTCATGATCTGTGCCCAGTGGATCGGGTGTAGCACCTCCACGGCTTTCACCTCCACGATCACTTTGCGATCCACCCAAATATCCAGGCGCAGATCGTTCCTCACACGTTCACCCTTGTAGATCACAGGGACGTGTGCTTGCTGCTCGAAAGGGACCCCGCGCTTGCGTAATTCCATTGCCAGGCACTCTTCGTAGATGCTCTCCAATAAACCCGGGCCGAGCTCGCGATGCACGTCGATGGCGGCTCCGATGATCTGGGTTGCGAGTGTATTCTCGATCATGTTGAGTGAAGGTAAGGAGTGGAGTGACATGGGTTTTCTGGGCACCACAGTGAATAGGAAGGAATGCAAATGCAGGTAACTCCAGAGGACGCGGAGCACGGAGAGGAGCATGCAAAATGCGGCAGGACAAGTGAGCTTCGGAGGCGGGCATTCCTCCGCGCCCTCCGCGCCCTCTGCGGTTCAACTCTCAGGCGTGAGCGCAGCGAATGCCCCCTCTCTCCCTTCCAATTACCTTGGCGGTCCACATCCAAACCACCATGCAGTTCACCGCCGCTCAGATCGCCCAGCTCCTCCAAGGCACCGTGGAAGGCGACCCCCACGCCACCGTCAGCCGGCTCTCGAAGATCGAAGAGGGGGGCGAGGGCTCGCTGTCCTTCCTCGCCAACCCCGCCTACACCCAGTACGTCTACGGCACCACCGCCAGCGTGGTGATCATCGGCCAGGCGTTCGAGCTGAGCGGACCGGTGAAGACCACCCTGGTGCGCGTGCCCGATGCGCAGGCCGCCTTCGCGAAGGTGCTGGCGATGTACAACACGATCAAGCTGGACAAGAAGGGCATCTCCCCGCAGGCCGTGATCGAGCCCGGCGCCACCTACGGCGACAACTGCTACATCGGCGCGCTGGCCTACATCGGCGCCCACGCGAAGCTGGGGAACAACGTGAGGGTCTACCCGCAGGCCTACATCGGCGACAATGTCGTCATCGGCGACAACAGCACCGTCTTCGCCAACGTGACCATCTACTCGGACTGCGTGATCGGGGCGCGGACGATCATCCACAGCGGCACGGTGATCGGCAGCGATGGATTCCGCTTCGCCACGGGCCCCAACGCGGCCGAGAAGATCCCGCAGATCGGCAACGTGGTGATCGAGGACGATGTGGAGATCGGCGCCAACTGCGCGATCGACCGCGCCACGCTCGGCAGCACCATTCTGCGGAAAGGAGTGAAGTTCGACAACCTCATCCACGTGGCGCACAACGTGGAGGTGGGCGAGAACACCTACTGGGCGGCGGGCGGCGTGGTGGCCGGCTCCACCAAGATCGGGAAGAACTGCATGTTCAGCGGGCAGGTGGGCATCATCGGCCACCTGAAGATCGCCGACGGCACCATCATCGCGGCGCAGAGCGGCATCAGCAAGGATACCAAGGCGGGGGAAGCCTACATGGGCTCACCGGCCTTCGAGGTGCAGAAGTACCGCAAGAGCTACATCCACTTCCGCAACCTGGACCGCATCGTGGAGCGGATCGACAAGTTGGAGAAAGCGGCGAAGGGGTGAGGACGAACAGGGTGAACAATGGACAAAGGCCGGACGTGTTGCGCCCGGCCTTTGTACATCCGACACATGACCAGTTCTATGGCAACTGCTGTTCGCGTGTGTTGGTGGGCACGCTGCCGCCGATGTTCTGCAACAGGGGGTCTCGGTCGTTCGCTGAGCCACTGTAGCGCACATATCCATTGAGGTCCACGTCCTCATCGAAGTAGCCACTGACCGTTGCGGTGGGCACGCTGCCACCGATGCGGGCGAGGATGGGGTCGCGATCATTGCTGGCACCGGTGTAGCGCAACACACCGTCCCCGTTCACATCGCCCGCCCATAACACCCTTGTGCCGCCTATGATGCGTTGGGCGTCGGAGCCGTAGGTTGCCACTGCGTCGGACCGAAGATCGAGCCGTAGAACACCCTGGCCCATGGGATGAGCAGTGGCGGTCATCACACCCAGGTGGTTGCGGTGCGTGGCCATCACGTAGTAATTGCCACGGGGTGCCTGAGGGAAGATCACCGGTGCGGTACCGTCCGCCATCACCACATCGCCATTGGCCAGCACCAGACAAGCACGTCCGTCGATGACCTCGGCTGCGTCCGTCGCATCGCGAAGCTCCAGCCAAACCCAATCGACCGGTGCGCCGCTACCCGTGCGCTCCAACAGTTCAGGCTTCAGTTCCTCGCCATCACCATAGGTGTCAGTGCTGGGCAACAAGCCCAAGGCGCGCAGGTCAGTGCGCATGCCGCTGCCGGTATACGCACCTTCCAAGTAGAGGCTCAGCGCCAACTCGGCATCGCCGTCCTGGTAGTCGAAGATGCCATCGCTGTCGCGGTCCACGCCGTGGCGGATCTTGGTGCTGGGGTGTACCACGGTCCAGGTGAGCGGTGATCCCGCCTGCGCTGCGTTAAGCAGTTGTGCATGGGTCACCGTCTGTCCGGCCAGGTCGCTCTGGTAGGTGTTGCTTCCTATGTAGTAGAAGCCGCGGGCCTCGCCGTTGTAGATGCCCTTCACCACCAGCGCGTAGTCGGCCGGATACTTCTCCACCATGTAGGTCTTCATGCTGTTCACACGGCCCACACTGCCCAGGCTGCCGTTGATGGTCATGCGCATGCCCACTGCGGGCAGCACATCATGCACCGGATGCGCCAGGCTGAACTGGTGGCTCTGCGGGCTGTTCGCCTGGGTGATGCCGCCGCTCCAACTCAGCAGCTCGGGCTCGTAGTCGCCGAAATAGTGGCCGCTGATCCCGGGGTTGTTGAAACGGGTCTCCATCACGCCATCGGCCATCAGACCGAAGCCACTGGTACACTCGGTGGTGTTGTAGAAGAAGCCGTTCTTGCGGTACACGGTGCGCAGGTCGGGCACCATGTTCGTGTTGTTGGTCATGTTCACCTGGCCGGCGCTGATGTTGGTGCCGTTGCCGGGGAGATGCCCGCGGCCGCTGCCGGTCTGGTGGCAGTGCGAGCAGTTGATGTTCACCGCCACGAAGAGGCGCACCCCTGCACTGGGCACCGTTTGGAAGCTGGTACCCGTGAGGCGCACCCGGCCGGGCATGCGCTCCACGCTGGCGGCCACGGAACTGTCCGGACGAATGGTGCGGTAGGGGTTGGGGGCATGCCAGGTGGCATTGAGGAAGTCGGAGAATTCCTGCATGCCCACCGGATCGAGCGGTGCTTCCGTGCCCTGCAGATCTTCGAAAGCGCCGGCGAAGTCGTGGAAGCTGCCCTTGTCACCGCGCCAATGCAGCTTTCCCGTGCCGCGGTCAATGATGTCGATGAGGAACTGGGTGGTCTTCAATCCCTTCATCGGATGGAAGGTCTTGTTGCCCGCCGGATCGTTCACCGTTACGGGATCACCGGCCGGGTTACCAAGGTCCCAGGCCAGGCGGTCCCACTTGCCGTCCACATGGCACGAACCGCAGCTGATGTGGCCGTGTCCGCTGCCCTCGTGCGTATCGTACAGATGCTTGCGTCCCTTGCGGATGATCTCCGGCGTGGGATCGAAGAAGCCGGTGCGCGCCACCTCTTCATCGCTCGTGAGGTCGATGGTGGAGACCGATGCGCCGAACTTGTTGAGCACATAGGCGCGGCCGTTCACCTCGTCCAGCACGATGCCCGTTGGACCTTCACCCACCACGATGGGGTCCGGCACGGTGCGGCTGCCGGTGGGTGTAATGGTTATGACGTTGTTGCTGCCCATGCCCGTGACATAAGCCTTGCTGCCATCGGCCTTCCATGCGATGCCCCGCGGATCGCCCACGGACTGCTTGCGGAGCACGGGTGGTGAGCTATGGGTGCTGTAGTTGATATGCGGGTTGAGATCGGCGATGAGCGGACTGCCCGCCGGGGCGAAGCGGGAAACGTTCACCCGCAGGAACTTGCCACGCAGATTGGGCTCGAACCGCACTTCGTTGGTGGCGTCCGTGCCCACCACGTAGACCTCCCCGCTCGTAGGATGCACCGACATCGCCATGAGGATGTTGCCCAGGTGCTGCTTGTACGTGACGCCTGCGGTGGTGGGGTTGTTGGCGTTGATCATCGCCACATCACGGTCGGGCATGTCCCAGCCTGCGATGCGCGCGGTGCCGGGAAGTCCTCCGGTGACGATGTTCGTCCAGTTGCCGCCGTTGTCATCCATCCATTGGCCAGCCGCGTTCTTGCGCACCACCAGACTGTGGTTGCCGTCCATTGGCGGGTTGTTGGGGTTCATCGGCGGGTTGAAGCCGCTGCCTGCATTGGGCACGGGCACAGCACCGCCGTATGGGCCTGCCGGGTTGGTGACGTCGCTGGGCACCGTGGTGCAGGCACCTCCCTGCACCGAGCAGAAGCCGGTGGCATGGAAGGCGTTGCCGGGCACCACCGTGGTCTGGTTGCCGCTCTCGAAGAATGCGCAGTAGACCGTTCCTCCGTCGGGGCTCACCGCCAAAGCGCGCGGCTGTTCGCCTTTCAACAGCACGGCGGTGGGTGCCGTCGCCGGGTTGGCAGGATCGAACACCTGCACCAGCTCCTGCTCGGCACAGCTCACAAAGGCTCTCTGCGGTGAACCCGCGAAGACCACATCGGCCGGTTCGTTCTCGGTCAGTACGCTGCGTATCGTGGCGCCCAGCGTGAGGTCCACCACGCTCACCTCATCGCTCACCTGGCACACCACCCAGGCCTCCCCATTGGTGCGGGCCCGTACGCTCACCGGCTCCAGGCCCACGGGAATGCTCTTGGCATGCGCCAATCCGGCCGGGGTCACCAGGAACACTTCCAGGCTGTTGTTGCCCGTGTTCACCGCAAGCAGCTTCGTGCCGTCGGGCGTCAGCTCCAGTGGATGCACATGCGCCGATTCGAAGTTGGTGAAGTCCGAGGTGGGCACTGCGCTTTTCGCCCCAGTGGTGGGTGCTGGCTGCTCCTTCACTCCGAGGGCGTTGAAGGCGGAAAGGCCCACTACACCGGCAATGAGACCGAAGGTGAGCGGGGTCTTGAACGTGTAAGAGGAACGAGCCATGGGGCAGTGGCATTGGGGGTGGGGAGGGTCTCCACGGGGAATGGATCAGCAATCTAAGCAGGGGTGCGTGAAATGGCAAGCCCCTGCGCAGCGTCAGCGCAGCAGCACACGCCGCTCGCTCATCTCTTCCATGGCGTAGCGGGGCCCTTCACGTCCCAGTCCGCTGTGCTTCACACCGCCGTACGGCATCCCGTCCACCCGCAGGCCCGGCGCACCATTGATGATCAGCCCACCCACCTCCAGGTCCGCGAAGGCGCGCTGAATGTGCTGCTCGTTGTTGCTGAAGAGGCCCGCCTGCAGGCCGTAGCGCGATGCGTTCACCAGCTGGAGGGCCTCATCGAAGCTGCGCGCCGGCTCCACAACAGCCACCGGACCGAAGGCCTCGTCCGCATTGACGCGCATGGCTGCGTGCGTACCTGTAAGCAGGGTGGGTGCGTACACATTGTGCAAGGGATCGAGCACATGGCCACCGCAGAGCACCGTGGCTCCGGCTTGCTGAGCTTCCTCCACCCATCGTGCGATCCGTGCGCAATGATGTGCATCGATCAGCGGTCCGTTGTGGACCGCTGTGCGGGCGGGATCACCGCTCACGATGGTGCTCGTGGCTTGCACGAGTGCATCGCTGAACGCGGCGAAGAGCGGCTCCACCACATAGATGCGCTGGGTGCTGATGCAGGTCTGACCGGCATAGGCGAAGGCCCCCTGCGCAATGATCGTGGCAGCGCTTACAAGGTCCGTGTCCTCGTCCACGATCACTGCCGCGTTGCCGCCCAATTCCAAGGCCACGCGCTTCCGGCCGCAGATCTCCTTGAGGCGCCAGCCCACAGCGTCGCTTCCGGTGAAGCTGAGCAGGGCCACGCGCTCATCCCGCACCAGTTGCTCCGCGACGGACGTGTTGCACAGCAGCGCACTGAAGCTGCCCACCGGGAACCGCAAGGGATCGATCAACTCGGCCAACAACAATGCGCTCAACGGGGTCTGCGGCGCTGGCTTCAACACCACCGGACAGCCCATGGCCAGGGCCGGCGCCACCTTGTGCAGCACCAGGTTCAGCGGGAAGTTGAACGGTGTGATGGCCGCCACCACACCGACCGGTACGCGGCGCACCCATGCCTTTCTACCCCGTCCTGCATCGTAGTCCACATCGATCTCCGTATCGCCCAGTTGACGCGCTTCTGCAGCTGCCAGCCGCACCGTGGTGATGGCACGTGCAACTTCGGTCCTCGCATACGTGATCGGCTTGCCCGCTTCGCGCCGGATGAGCTGTGCGAACTCCTCGGCGCGGCCATCGATCGCTGCGGCCAGTCGCTCCAAGCGCGCGGCACGCTCCATTGCTCCGAGTGCCTCCAAGGGACCACGTGCCTTCACGGCGGCTGCAATGGCCTGTTCCATGGCGGAAGCATCGGCCAGGGGCACTTCCGCGATCAGCTCTCCGGTGTAGGCGTTGCGCACGCCATGCAGCTCTTTGCGCTGTTCCTGCCACAAACCTGCGAGGTAGTTCGCGGTCCTCATTCAAGGCGATGTGCCAGGGTCACCGTACGGCGGAAGGTCTCCACGTTGCCGCTCAGGTCGAAGGCTTCCAGCACCACGATGTACGGGCCCATGCGCGCCTTGCTGCCTTCATCGGTGAGGCCGTCCCAACTGTAGGCGCCTTCCACACCCAACAGCTGGCTCTGCACCAGTGCACGTACAGCCCTGCCGGCGATATCGAAGATCGTGATGCTGCCCACGAAGCCCGGCTGCTCGAAGCGGTAGCTGAGGGTGAGCAGGTCCTGGAAGCCATCGTTGTCGGGACTGAAGATGCCCGGTTCGATGGTAAGCTCGCCGGTGGGTGCAGGTGCTTCGGCGAACTGTGAGTTGCGGAAGCCTGGCGTGGCCTTGCCTGCCTGCTCTGAAGCGGTCTGCCAATTGGTGGCATCGTCCGCCGGGCGATCGGGATCCACGCGCTCCAGGGTGTAGCCCTCCGGTTGGTTGATCAGTCCGAAGTGCAGGTCGTCCGAGTAGCTGAACAGGTCAAGTGTGTCACCTTCCGACGTGAGCAGGAGCACCGTGCCCTCCCCATTGTTGTAGCTCGGCATGCTGTTCACCACCACGCGATCGGTGCGGGTCTGCGGATAGAAGCGCAGGGTGGCTGCAAGGTCCGTGGTGATGACAGCGTAGTCCCCAGGAAGCAACAGCAGGTCGGTGGTGATGGGTAGCACACTGCCAAGCCCACCGATGCCCGCGTTGGCCAGCTGCGTGGACGCCAGGCTCAGGGTCTTGTCCGATCGGTTGTACAACTCCACGAAGTCAACGCCATCCACGAAGGGGTCGTACAACACTTCGTTGATCACCAGATCGCCTGCTTCAGCCACCTCTGGGAGGGCGAACGAGCGGCTGCTGCCCGCAGCGATGAGGTTGCCCGGGCAGTCGCGCAGTCCGCTTATGCTGATGGTGTAGACCTGGCCGATGGTGAGCTCTCCATCGAGCAGCAACGTGGCAGCATCGGCACCAGTGGCCACGGCGCTCTGCACGAGTACGCTCGGAGTGATGGTGTAGGTGCCACTGGCAATGCTGGCCGCGTCCATCGGTTCGCTGAAGCGCAGCACCAGGCTGGTGGTGGAGGGGACGAGCACAGCGGTGAAGGTGGGTGGGGTGACGTCCGGCATCACCGCGAAGACACTGTTCTGGCTGCCCGGTGTGCCGCCCACTGCGGCGTTGGAAGCCCGCCAGTTGCTGGCACCGCTGCACGGGTTCGAAGGGTCGATCTGCTCCAGGCTCCAGCCACCATCGTCCTTCACCGCGTCCTGGTACCAGCTGGTCGCATAGGTGACCGCATCGATGAGCGTGCCGTCGTTGCTGCGCAGGCTCAGTGCATCACCATCGTTGTTCAGCGCGGGCAGGCTGCTCATCCCGATCTTGTTGGCAACCGCTGGAAAGAGGCCGAGGTTGGCCTGTGTCACCACCAGCACGTAAGCGCCCGGCCCCATGACGTAGCTGGGGAAGGTGACCGGCGTGCCGCCATCGCTGAAGGTCCAGCCGGCCAGGTCGAAGGTCTGGTCCGCGGTGGCGTTGTAGAGTTCCAGGTATTCCACCTCCGGCAGACCCACCACCGGCGTGGGGTCCGCCATGAACTCATTGATCACCACGTCGCGCGGACCTGCTGTCGTAGGGACCAGGTAGGAGAAGTTCGCGAACCCGTTCACCAATGCGTTGCCCGTCAGGTCCTGCACGCCGTTCACTGTTACGGTGTAGCTGCCACCATTGGCGAGGGAGGATGCGAGGAAAAGCAGCACCCGCGCCTGATCCAGTTCGTTGCGGATCGCGCTGTTCACACCGATGGAAGGGCTGAGGGCGTAGTTGCCGATCGCTTCTGCCGTCGCTTCGTCCACCGCTTCACTGAACACCAGTTCCACCTGGTCCACCGCTACGGCCGTTGCCCCGATCAGGCTGGGTGGCGTGAGGTCCACGATGGCGGGACCGGCATAGATGTCGTCGTAGAAGAAGCCTTCCGCATTGCTCACCGTGTAGGTGCATCGCACCCCGATGAACGCGCTGCTGGTGTGGGCGCTACCCAGGCCTGATGCCTGCAGCACGTAGTTGGTGCCGCCTGTGAGGTCCACCAGCAGCTGCCAGGTGCCGCTTGCATCGCGCTTCACCTGTATGCCAGCGGTGAAGCTGCCGGCAATGGCCGCATCAGTACCTCGGCAGATGGAGGCGCTCGTGGTGCCGGTCTGTTCGAACAGTTCGATCGCATCGGCACTGCCCGCCTCACCGAACTGCAGGTAGTAGCCGTTCAGCGGACCGGTGAGGTCGGCCTGATCGCTCACCAGGTAGACACGCCCGAAGTTGCTGCCGCTACCTGCGAAATTCTGGCGCACCTTGATGCGCCATTCCATGTCGTTGAGCGTGGCCATGGGATTGGCACTGCGCAACTGACTGGTGGCCGCCACTGTATTGCTCAGCTGCAGCTCATTGTTGCCGTTGACGATGAACACCGCCGCATCGCCCTCCCACGCCGGAGCATTGGTGAGGTCGCCATCACTGAAGTCGTCCTGGAATTGGGCGCGGAGCAGCGGTGCATGGAGGGCCACCAGTGCGAAGAGGAGGGCTCTGAACGACATGAGGACGGCAGGTTCGGCAGTGCCCCAAGGTAGTACTTTCGCCCTGCGGCCCGATCACCGCTAACGCCATGAAAGTCGCTGTTGTAGGTGCCACCGGCATGGTCGGTGGGGTGATGCTGAAGGTGCTTGAAGAGCGCCGGTTCCCTGTGGATGAGCTGCTGCCCGTGGCCACCGAACGCAGCGTGGGCAGCTTGGTGCAATTCACGGGAACGCAGGTGCCTGTCGTGGGCATGGAAGCGGCCATCGCCGCCCGCCCGCAGCTCGCGCTGTTCTCCGCAGGTGGCACCACATCGTTGGAGTGGGCACCACGCTTCGCCGAGGTTGGCTGCACGGTGGTGGACAATAGCAGCGCCTGGCGCATGTTCCCGGACAAGAAGCTGGTGGTACCCGAGATCAATGGGGAGGTGCTGACCGCTCAGGATCGCATCATCGCCAATCCCAACTGCAGCACCATTCAGCTCGTACTGGCATTGGCGCCCTTGCACAAGGCGTTCGGCGTGCAGCGGGTCATCGTCTCCACCTATCAGAGCGTCACCGGCACCGGCATGAAGGCCGTGCG
>CAYZBO010000099.1:0-10237 GCA_964476665.1 uncultured Chryseobacterium sp.
GGTCTGGGGTACGGGTTCGCCCATGCGCGAGTTCCTGCACGTGGACGACCTGGCCGATGCCTGCATGTTCCTGATGAACAACTACGACGAGGAGCTCTTCCTCAACGTGGGCACCGGCGAAGACCTCACCATCAAGGCGCTGGCCGAGATGATCAAGGACATCGTGGGGTACGAAGGCGAGCTGAAGTGGAACACCGACAAGCCCGATGGAACCCCGCGCAAACTGATGGACGTGTCGCGTCTGCACAAACTGGGCTGGAAGCACCGCATCGGACTGCGCGAAGGCATCACCGCCGTGTACGCAGAGTTCGCCAAGAGCGAGCTGGCCAAGGTCTGATAGGACCTCTCTTTTTGCAACGGCCCGGGCGATCCCGGGCCGTTCGCTTTTCCCGGCCCTTCGGGTCGCCTACTTTCGCCCAGCCGCAGTCCGGTCCGCGATGCACCGCCTTCTCCTGTTCCTCTTCTGCCTGTTGGGCACCTTGGCCGTTCGTGCCCAGGGGAACAACGACGTGCCTCTGCAGCGCGAGATCTACCGCGGACTTGAACTGAAGGCAGCCGCCAGGGAGGCACGCGTACACAGCGGCCTCAAGCCCCTCATCGAGCGGCGCGCCGACCTCAGCGCCACCATGGGCTATGCCATGGATAGCACGAAGTACTACTTCTGGTACACCGAGAAGCTCTACCGCGATCACCTGTTGCAGGTGAAGCAGGAGGATGTGCGCATCAGCGTCGATCCGCTGTTCCAGTTCGAGCTGGGCTTCGATCCGGGCGACCGCACCGCCTACCGAGATACAAATCGCTATTACCATAACACCCGCGGCTTCCTGCTGCGCGGCGATCTTGGCGATCGCTTCTCCTTCCAGACCATGTTCCACGAGACACAGGCGGTCATCCCCCAGTACCTGTTCCGTTACGTGGAGCGCACCGGTGCCATGCCAGGCCAGGCGCGGGTGAAGATCCAGGAGCGCCGCGAGCTCGACTTCGGCTGGTCGCAGGCCAACATCTCCTATTCGCCGAGCGCGTGGCTGAACGTACAATTCGGTCATGGCAAGCATTTCGTGGGCCATGGCTACCGCTCGGTGCACCTCAGCGACAATGCGCTCAACGCGCCCTACCTCAAGCTCAGCGCCCTCTTCCTGAAGCAGCGAGTGCAGTACAGTACGTGGCACACCAAGCACCTCGGTGGTCTTTCCCGAACGGACCGGCTGCCCACAGGTGATGCGGCCGAGTCCCTGCTCTATTGGTACCGCGCCCGCTTCAACCACCTGAGCGTGGACCTCGGACCGTTGCAGCTCGGTCTCTTCGAGGCCACGCTCTTCCGCACCATCGACAGCACCGGTGTACTGCCCTTCGATGCCATGGAGCTCAACCCGGTCATCGGGCTCAATACCTTGGTTAAGGCCGGTGCGCCTGGCAGCAGCCGCCTCCTCGGCGCCGACCTGCGCATCAAGCTCACCGACCGCCTGTTCGCCTATGGCCAGGTGGCGATCAGTGAAGCCGTTGCCTGGCAGGCAGGTATGCGCGCCTTCGACCTCGGGATCAAGGGTTTCGATCTGCAGCTCGAGGTCAATAGCGCCGATCCCTTCGCCTACATGAACAACCCCGCCGAACTGGCCTACCAGCACGGCTCCCTGCCACTGGCCCATCCGCTGGGCACCCACTTCCAGGAGGCCGTGCTCATTGCTGAACAGACCGTGGGCCGCGCCACCCTGCAAGTGCGCTCCACCAAGGCCATCGTTCACCGCGACCCGGCCGGTACCAGCGCCGGGGCGGATATCGGCGCGCCCCTGCCTGCCACCCGCGACACGCTCACGGCCACAGCGCTGGACCTCTTCACCATGGACGCCAACCTGTCCTACCTCTTCAACCCCAAGACCAACCTGCGGGCCGTGATCGGTGTTATGCGTCGCGACATGCCAGGCACTGCGGACAACTTCCAGAGCAGCTACATCTACCTGGCGGTGCGCACCGGTCTCTTCAACCGGTATTACGATCTTTGACCAACGCATGAAGGAGCACGGCTACATCCTCCTGCTGGGCGCGCTCACCGCCTTCATCGTGGTGTTGTTCACCATGCCCAGCCTCATCAAGGTGGCGCGCATGAAGCACCTGGTGGATGAGCCCAGCGAAGCGCGCAAGCTCCATCAGCGCAGCGTACCCACCATCGGGGGCATCATCATCTTCGCAGCCGTGCTTTTCAGCTACGCGCTGTGGTTCCCCAAGGCCACGTTCATCGGCATCGAGGACCATGGCTACGACTACCGCATGCTCTACAAGGCCATGGGTGCGGCCTACTCCGATTTCAAGTACATGCTCGCCGCCATGGTGCTGCTCTTCTTCATCGGAGTGAAGGATGACATCATTGGCTTCAGCCCGGTGAAGAAGCTCGTTGGCCATATGATCGTCGCCTACATCCTGGTGGTGATGGCCGACATCCGCATTACCGGACTGCACGGGATCTTCGGGGTGTACGAGCTGCCGCAAAGCATCAGCATTGCGTTCTCCTTTTTCGTCTACGTGGTGTTGGTCAATGCCTTCAACCTCATCGATGGGGTGGATGGTCTGGCCGGTGGCATCGGCCTTATTGCGGCCACCACCTATGGGTTCTGGCTCTACCTGGCCGGCGATGTGGCCCTCTCCCTGCTGGCCTTCGTACTGGCCGGGGCCTTGGTGGGCTTCCTCGTCTTCAACTTCAATCCGGCCCGGATCTTCATGGGCGACAGCGGTTCGCTCATCATCGGTGCCATCCTCTCGGTGCTGGCCATGAAGGTGGTGGAGCACGACACCACCCGGCTACCCGAGTATCTGCGCCAGATCCCAACGCCCATCTTCGTCATGGCCGTGGTCGCCTATCCCTTGGTGGATACCCTGCGCGTGTTCGTGGTGCGTTCGGTGAAAGGCATCTCGCCCTTTGCGGCTGACAAGAACCACATCCACCATCGGCTGCTGGCGCTGGGCCTGGGGCACAAGGGCACCACGCTGGCCCTGTACGTATATGCCATCCTGGTCATCGCCCTCAGTCTGGTCACCCGCAAGTGGCACCCCAACCTGGGCCTCATGGTCCTTGGCACATCGGCCTTCGCGCTGGCCATGCTGCCCTTCGTTTGGCCGCGCCGTTCCGCATGAGGTTCGCGCTGCTACTGCTGTTCATTCCGGCCGTTGCCTTCGCACAGGCCCAGCCCGCCTGGCTGCCCCTCAGCCGCACCGTGGAGCAGCCCTACGCTACCGCGCTCCACCACTACAAGAGCACGGCCCACACCGCACTGCGCCCGTATCGCCGCAGTGAGCTGCCCGCCGACAGCCTGCGCCCTGCTGCTGCCTGGGCGCTCCTGGACCGATGGGCCGGTGCGACCGATCAGCGTGCCGTGCGTTTCGGCCCCTTGGTGGAAGCCACCGCAGGCCTCGATGCGCAGGCGACCAACACCATCATACAGCGCTTGGGCGGAGGCGCATGGTTCGATGCCGATCTGGGCCAGCGCCTGCACCTCCACCTCAACGGCATGGCCTGGCAGGAGCGCCTGCCCCGCTACCTCGATTCGCTCGCGGTCGCCACCCAGGTGGTGCCTGGTGAAGGCTACGCCCGCGGACCGGCCGGTGCCCGCAGCCACTACGATGTGCAGGGCCACCTCAGTTGGGACCCCGGCAGGTATTTCAACCTCACCTTGGGACGTGGCCGTCACTTCATCGGCGAAGGATACCGCTCGCTGCTGCTGTCCGATGAGAGCTACAGCTATCCCTACCTGCGCATCACCACCACCGTTTGGAAGGTGAAGTACATGAACCTCTTCACCCGCATGAACGACCTGCGTGGGGCGGGCGGCGATCCATCCCGCTTCCAGGGCAAGTTCGCCAGCATGCACTACCTCTCGTGGAACATCTCCCCGCGGGTTGACCTGGGCATCTTCGAGGCCATCGTGTGGAGCGCGGGCGACAGCCTGTATCCGCGCGGGTTCGATGTCAATTACCTCAACCCCATCATCTTCTACCGCCCGGTGGAGTTCAGCATCGGTTCGCCGGACAATGCCCTCCTGGGTGGGGCGCTCAGCGTAACGGTGGGCAAGGCGCATACCATCTATCTCCAAGTGATGCTGGATGAATTCCTGCTGGACGAGGTGCGCAGCGGCAATGGCTGGTATGCCAACAAACAAGCCTTCCAGCTGGGCGTGATGCTGCGCGATGTGTTCCAGGTGCCGGGCCTTTCCCTGCGAGGTGAATGGAACGTGGTGCGTCCTTTCATGTACACCCATTCCGATACCCGGCAGAACTACGCCCACTACGGCCAGCCGCTGGCGCACCCCTACGGCTCCAATTTTCAGGAAGCACTGATGCGAGCTGAATGGCAACGGGGCCGGTGGAACTGCAGTGCCCACGCCAGCATGGCCTGGCTGGGAGCCGATGGTGCGGCCAGCTTCGGTAACAACATCTTCCGTCCCGAGTCGGACCGCCCGCGCTCCCAAGGTGAGCCGGTCAATTTCGGGTACCGCATCGGCATGAACGGGCCTTACACCGTGTTCCACGGTGAAGTGCGCGCTGGCTGGCTGGTGGATCCCCACACCGGCACCATGCTGCAAGCCTCGGCCCTGTGGCGCGACCGCAGCGCGCCGGGTACGGAGACCGTTCAGGACCTGGTGGCGCGGGTGGGCATCGTATGCCACTTCCGCGAGCGCTACGCCGATCAGGAGGTGCGCTACAGCCTTCCCCGTTGAGTCTGGCTGCTGAACGGTGGGTTGGCGAGAACGAAGGGCGCCCAAGGGTGTTGTTCCTCTGAGTTCCGACCCAAGGTCAGGTCGCTTCGTTGACCAACGCCCGGAACCGGTACTTTTGCAGCCGCGTGGAACGTTCCCCCGGATATGTTGCTGTCGCCCCCTTGGGGAAGATCCGAGAAGTGGCGGTGCTCTTCAAGCTGCGCCTGGCCTCCCTGGTGGTGGTCAGTGCGGTGCTGGGCTACCTGCTCGGTGTGCCGGCTGGCAGCTTCAACTGGACCAGCCTGTGGGTGCTGGTGCTCGCGGGCACCCTGCTCACCGGCGCCTCCAACGCCCTGAACCAGGTGATCGAAGTGGGGGAGGATGCACTGATGCGGCGCACGGCCACGCGTCCCTTGGTGCGCGCGTCCTTGACCACGGGAGAGGCCATTGCAGCGGCTTTCATCGCGGGTCTTGCAGGCACCGTGCTCCTGTGGCTGCGTTTCGGGCCGCTCACCAGCATCCTGGGCTTCATGTCGCTCTTCATGTACGTGGCGCTTTACACGCCGCTGAAGAAGCACAGCCCGTGGGCGGTGTTCGTGGGGGCCTTCCCTGGAGCCTTCCCACCCATGCTCGGATATGTGGCCGCCACCGGTCGCTTCGGGCTGGAGCCGGGATTGCTGTTCGCCATGCAGTTCATGTGGCAGTTCCCCCATTTCTGGGCCATTGCCTGGGTGCTGGATGAGGACTACGCCCGCGCAGGCTTCCGACTGCTTCCGTCCGCTGGTGGATGCGATCGTCGCAGTGCCTTCATGATCCTTTTGTACACCTTGTTCGTTATCCCGGCAGGTATGCTACCCTGGGTTTACGGTATTGTAGGTCCGTGGGCATTGTTCGCCGCGGTGGTCGGTGGGTTGGTGATGGTTTGGCCGGCTTGGCGCCTGTACCGCACCCGCGATCGCCTGGATGCGCGGCGCCTGATGTTCGCCAGTTTCCTTTACCTCCCCCTGGTGCAAGTGGCGTACGTCCTTGACCGACCATGAACACAGACACGTTCTCCCCAGCGGAAGAGCTCCAGCGCAAGTCCCGCACGCGCAAGCTGGTCACTTACCTCATCGTCTTCGCCATCGTGATGTTCTTCGCAGGGCTCACGAGCGCTTATGTCGTGAGCATGAGCTCCGGCTACTGGGTTGACATCACCCTTCCCCCGGCCTTTTACGTCAGCACGGGCGCCATCCTCCTCAGCAGTGTGTTCGTACAGATGGCCCTGATGGCCGCACGTACCGGCAGCAGCAAGCGCATCGCCCCTCTGCTGCTCGCCACCCTGCTGCTGGGCGGCGTCTTCACCTGGAGCCAGTTCCAAGGGTGGGGTGAACTGGTGTCGAAGGGACAGTACACGGTGGGGCGCATGGTGCAGGCCACCGGTGAGTACGGCAAGGACTACACCATCCTGTTCCAGGGAGAACCGCTGGTGCTGGAGAACGGGTCGTACTTCGCCGCATCGGACGAGCTGCGAAGCAAGCCCTTGAACGCTGAGATCGACGAACAGAAGAATACCGCCAGTTCCTACCTCTACGTGCTCACTGCCGCCCACCTGGCCCACCTGGCCTTTGGCCTGTTGAGCCTGCTGGTGATGGTGGTGATGGCCGCGCTCGGCCGCTATACCAAGGAGGACCACGCCGGCCTGTGGGCAGGCACGGTCTATTGGCACTTCCTTGGCGGGCTCTGGGTCTACCTGCTTTTATTCCTCCTGTTCGTTCACTAACATTGCGCCCGGAAAAGCAACACCATGGCTGGAGACGCGACCAAGACCCTGAGCAACGACGTCCTTTGGGGCGGCGGCCGTTCCCCGTTCAGCATCAGCTACGGGAAGATGATGATGTGGTTCTTCCTGGTGTCCGATGCGCTGACCTTCTCGGGCCTGTTGGTGGCCTACGGGTTCGTGCGTCACAGCACACTGG
The DNA here is from genome assembly GCA_964476665.1 of uncultured Chryseobacterium sp. Taxonomy (GTDB): domain Bacteria; phylum Bacteroidota; class Bacteroidia; order Flavobacteriales_F; family PHOS-HE28; genus PHOS-HE28. The sequence continues at coordinate 6,644 of CAYZBO010000099.1, forward strand.
AGGCGTGGCCCATCGGTGAAGAGGTGTTCCGTGCGCTGCCGGGTCTCACAGGCAGCTACCCCCTGATCTACGTGGCCTTGATGACGGCCATCCTCATCTTCAGTTCCGTGACCATGGTGCTCGCGGTGGAGGCCGGTCATCGCATGGACAAGAAGGGCGTCATCAAATGGATGTTCCTCACCGTGCTGGGTGGAGCCTTCTTCGTGGGCAGCCAGGCGTGGGAGTGGAGCCACTTCATCCACGGCGGTGGCGGTTACATCACCACGGCAGATGGCAGCAAGTACTGGGTCCACAACGACACCCACGACACTCACGACCCGGCCAACGCGCCCGGGTTCCACTTGACCGTGGCCAAGCCTGGGCACTACCTCATCCCCGCCGAGGGCACCCAACCCCTCGATCCTGCGGCCAGCCTGAAGCTGTGGAACGAGCGGGTGACCTACGTGGACGGCGCCAACATGACCCGCAACGAGTACGGGCCGCCCCAGTATGCCAATTTCTTCTTTTTCATCACCGGCTTCCACGGCTTCCACGTGTTCAGCGGGGTGGTGATCAACATCATCGTCCTCATCATGGCCATCCAGGGGGTGTTCCACCGCCGCGGCCACTATGAGATGATCGAGAAGGCCGGTCTCTACTGGCACTTCGTGGACCTGGTCTGGGTCTTCGTGTTCACCTTCTTCTACCTGCTCTGATCCAACCTTTCATCGCCTACAGCACATGGAGCGCGACGACATCATCGAATACAGCCTCGACGCACACCACAGCGAGGAGGACGGCCGTAAGATCCGCCGCAAGATCTGGATGGTGACACTGCTGCTGGCCGTGGTCACCGCCATCGAAGTGGTGGTGGGTGCCTACTGGAAGGAATGGTTCCCCGGCGCCTGGACGGCCGTCAAGTGGGCCTTCGTGTTCCTGACCCTGGTGAAAGCCACGTACATCGTGATGACCTTCATGCACCTGGGTGATGAGCGCCGCAACATCCGCGCGATCATTTTGCTGCCGTACGCGTTGTTCATCCTGTACCTGCTCTGGATCGCACTGATGGAATCCAACTTCGTGCACTGGAGCTGGTCCACCATGCAGTGAGCACCGCCTATCCGCCCGAAGCCCGTCGACGAAAGTCCCTCATCCTGGGGGGTATCGCACTGTTCGTCCTGTCCTTGTTCGTGTTCTTCTCGCCCTGGCTGGGGCTGGTGAAGCACTCCTTCAACTACCTGCCCTATTACGGACCCAAGGAACCCGTAGTGGTGGAGCGCGATGGTAAGCCCGTCATCGACACCATCTACGCAACCGTCCCCGACTTCAGCTTGATCGATCGCCACGGCAGGCCCTTCACCCAGGACGATGTGGCGGGCAAGATCATCATCGCCGACTTCTTCTTCACCCGTTGCACCACGATCTGTCCCAAGATGAGCGTGCAGATGCAACAGTTGCAGTTGAAGCTGAACGATGCGGCATACGATGACGTCGTATTCCTCAGCCACACCGTGGACCCCGAGCACGATACACCCGCCGTGCTCGATGACCACGCCCGCAAGCTCCAAGCCGACGACAAGCGCTGGAAATTCCTCACCGGACCGGCCACCGACATCTACCGCTTGGGCAACACGGGCTACCTGCTCAGCGCCCTGGAGGACAGCGCCAGCGCCGAGCAGTTCCTCCACGACAGCCGCTTCGTGCTGGTTGACAGGGAGCGCCATATCCGCGGTTACTACGAAGGCACCACCGCCGACGGCATGAACGCCCTCGCCGCCGACCTGAAGATGTTGCTCAAGGAAGAGCGCATCAAGGCCGCTGAGGCGGAGCGGCTTGCCCGCAGCAAGTGACCACCTGCCATGGAACAAGCGTTTCCGCCCGCACAGCTCAACACCCCTGAACCGCGCGCCAAACGCATCATCTGGACCGTTTCCGGCGTGGTGTTCCTGGCCGTGGTGCTCCTCAACAGGGTGCAGTTGCCGACCCCTGCGGGCTTCGATGCACACATCTTCGCGCTGGTCAATGCCGTCATCAACTCCGCTGTGAGCTTGTTGCTTGTGCTGGGGGTGAGCAGTGCCAAGGTGCGCAACTGGCGACTCCACCGTCAGTTGATGATGAGCGCCATCATCCTCTCCAGCCTCTTCCTGGTCTCCTACATCCTGCATCACCTTTTCGCCGGTGAGACCCCCTATGGTGGAAGCGGCTTCATGCGCATCGTCTACTACGTGGTGCTCTTCACGCACATCCCCCTGGCGGCCCTTACCCTACCCTATATCCTGCTCACCGCTTACCGCGCCCTCAAGGCGGATCATCCTGCGCACCGCCGCTTGGCGCGGCGGGTATGGCCCGTTTGGCTCTATGTAAGCGTCAGTGGCGTGGCCGTGTACCTCATGATCAGTCCGTACTACTGAACAACCGATCGTTCCGGCAGTTACCTTTGGGCTATGCGCAGGCAACTATTGCTCCTTCTCATCGTCCTGCTGGCCATGGCCGCACCGGCCGAGTTGTGGGCACAGGGCTGCTCCATGTGCAAGGCCGTGGTGGAGAGCGGCGAGAGCAGCGGCCGCATCTTCGGTGGCGAACAGTCCGTGGGCAAGGGCCTCAACTTGGGCATCCTGTACCTGATGGCTGTTCCCTACCTCCTGCTGTTCCTGCTGTTCCGCAAGCGCATCGTGGGCTTCTTCAAGGAGTTTTCGGGGGCGCAGGGTTGAACAAGCGTGGGATGACGAACTTCGCAGGGCGCCCAGAAGGCGCCCTTCATCGTTCATCACCATGACACATCGCTTGCTCCGCATCGGGACCGCCCTCTTCGCCGGCGTTTCGGTGCTCGTCACCTCCGCCCAGACCAAGTCCCCCTTTACCTACTCCGACATGCTGATGCTCGACCGCATCAGCGGCCTGGCCGTGGACCCCGGCGGCACCACCGCGCTCTTCACCGTGCGCGCCACCGATATGGAGAAGAACCGCGGCGTGAGCACGCTGTGGATGAAGGACCTGGTGGACCTGAAGAAGGCCGAGGTGAAGGTGCCCGCCGGGGAAGGCGGCGCCGGTGATGTGCAGTGGGTGGCCGACGGCAGCGCGTTCTACTTCCTCAGCGGTCGCGGCGAAGGTGGTACCACCCAAGTGTGGAAGGCCGATGCGAAGGGCATGTCCGCCACGCAGGTGACGCGCCTGCCGCTGGATGTGCAGGCCTACAACGTGGCCCCCGACGGCTCCGGCGTGGTGGTGGCGCTGTCCGTGTTCCCCGACTGCACCGACGATGCCATCGCCTGCACCGTGGAGCGCATGAAGGCGCAGGAAGGGGTGAAGAGCACCGGCCAGGTGTACGACCGCATCTTCATGCGCCACTGGGACACGTGGAAGGAGGGCACGCGCAACCACCTCTACTACGTGTCACTGAAGCAGTCGCCGGCCCGTGCGGTGCCCTTGATGCTCGGCTTCGATGGCGATTGCCCCACCATGCCCTTCGGCGGCAGCGAGGACTTCACTCTCAGCAAGGATGGCCGCACGGTGTACTTCAGCGCCCGGGTTGCGGGGAAGACCGAGCCGTGGAGCACCAACTTCGACCTCTTCAGCGTGTCGGTGGATGGCGGCCAAGTGAAGAACCTCACCGCC
>CAYZBO010000100.1:0-9904 GCA_964476665.1 uncultured Chryseobacterium sp.
GGATGTAGTACGTGGCCACGGTCACCTTCAGCTTGCTGTTGTAGTACAGGTCGCGCGTCTGCTGCACCAGGCCCTTGCCGAAGGTGCGCTCGCCCACGATCACCGCGCGGTCCAGGTCCTGCAGGGCACCGCTCACGATCTCGCTCGCGCTGGCGCTCTGTCCGTCCACCAGCACCACCAATGGGATGGTGGCGTCGAGCGGGTCGCTCAAGGTCTTATAGGTCTTGTCCCACTCGGGGATCCGGCCCTTGGTCTCCACCACCAGCTCGTTCTTGGGCACGAAGAGGTTGACGATGTTCACCGCTTCGCGCAGCAGGCCACCGCCGTTGCCACGGAGGTCCAGCACCAGCTTGGTGGCGCCCTTGTCCTTCAGCTCTTTCACGGCATTGCGCACTTCCTGCCCGGCGGTCTGGGTGAAGCTGTTCAGCTTGAGGTAGCCCACCTGGCCGACGCTGTCGATGATGGCCTTGTAAGGCACGTCGGGGATCTTGATCTCCTCCCGCGTGAGGGTGTGCAACGTGGGCTCCGCCGTGCCGCGGCGCAACAGCACCTTCACGGGCGTGCCGGCCTGGCCCTTGAGCAGCTTGCTCACCTCGTCCGTCTCCATGCCCGCCACGGTGCGGCCCTCCACCTGCACGATCTCATCGCCCGCCCAGATGCCCGCCTTCATGGCCGGGTAGCCTTCGTAGGGCTCGCTGATGTACACCTTGTCGTCGCGCCGCCGGATGAGCGCCCCGATGCCACCGTACTGGCCGGTGGTCATGAAGCGGTAATCCTCCATGTCGCTCTCGGGGATGTACTGCGTGTAGGGGTCCAGCGAGTTGAGCATCGCGTCGATGCCCGTCTTCATCAACTGCCCCGGCTGGGTGTCATCCACGTAGTAGATGTTCAGCTCCTTGTACAGCTCGGTGAAGATCTCGAGGTTCTTGCTGATCTCGAAGAAATTGTCGCCGGCGGCAAGGCCGATGTAACCGGCCCCGGCCAGGGCGCCGGCCAGAGCGAGCGACTTCAGTGCCGGTGCCTTGCGGAAGGATGGGATGTGCATGGCTGGGAGGATGGATCGGGGACGGGGTCGTAGCCGTGACCGCCCCAGGGATGGCAAGATAGGAAGCGCTTGAGGGTGAGCCAGCCGCCGCAGAACGCACCGTGCTGGCGCAGCGCCTGCAGGCCGTACTCGGAACAACTGGGCGTGTAGCGGCAGGCCCCGGGCAGCAGCGGCGAGATCACCCACTGGTACAGGCGCACCAGCAGGATCAGCGGAAGGGCGAGCCACTTAGCGAGCATCTTCATCGAGCCAACGCAGCAGGGCGCGGCTTATTTTCTCGTCCACCTCCGCCTGGGACAGCAGATGACGTGCCTGGTAGATGAAGAGCCAGGCCACCTGGGCGGTGCCTTCGGGCAGCCGGGCGTACACGGCGGGCTTGGTGTGGCGGTAGGCCTCGCGCATCAGCCGCTTCATGCGGTTGCGGTCCACTGCGCGGCGCAGCTGTTTGCGCGGCACGCTGAAGGCCACCTGGGCGGGGGCCTTGGTGGGCAGTGCCATGCGCAGACCGATGAGGCGGAACGGTTGCTCGCTGATGGCACGTCCCCGGCGGAACACCTCCCCGATGCGCAGCTGGCCGCAGAGGTGCTCGTGCTTGCGGAAGGTGAGGCGGGGACTGCTCATCGGCGGTGGTTGCGCGGGGCAGCGCACATCCACCGGATCGATGCGCCACCCGACCGGTCTACTTCTTCTTCGCCTCGCGCTTGATGTACCATTCGATGGCACCGGTCATGCTCGGTGCCTCGGGCATGGGTGCCTCCAGGTCCAGCCGGTAGCCGTTCTCCACCACTGCCTTCGCCGTGGTGGCCCCGAAGGCCGCGATCGCCACCTTGTCCTGCTTGAACTTCGGGAAGTTCTTCCTCAGGCTCTCGATACCGCCGGGACTGAAGAACACGAGCATGTCGTACTCCAGTTTCTTGATGTCGCTCAGGTCGCTGGCCACCGTGCGGTAGAACACCGAATTGGTGTACTTCACGCCCGCCTTGTCCATCAGGGCGGGGATCTCCGAGGTCTGGATGTCGCTGCACGGCACCAGGTAGGTCTCCTCCTTGTGCTTCTTGATCACATCCATCAGATCGGCGAAGGTCTGCTTGCCGATGAAGACCTTGCGCTTGCGGTAGACGATGTATTTCTGCACGTAGTACGCCACGCTCTCGCTCACGCAGAAGTACTTCATGCTTTCCGGCACGGTGAGGCGCAGCTCCTTGCACATGCGGAAGAAGTGGTCCACCGCATTGCGGCTGGTGAGCACCACCGCGCTGTGGTCCAGGATGCTCACGCGCTCCTGCCGGAAATCCTGTGCCGGGACGGCCTCCACCTTGATGAACGGCCTGAAGTCGATCTTCAGACCGTACTTCCGCGCCAGTTCGTGGTACGGCGACTTCTCGTCCGTGGGCGCGGGCTGCGAAACAAGGATGGACTTGATCTTCAAGGTCCCTTCGACTTAAGATGGTGGAGCCCTCAGCCCGCGTGCAAACTGCTCACCAACAACAGGGCAGGCAGGACTTCGGCGGCGCAAAGGTATAGCAATATGTGGTGGCCGGAAGCCCCCTCCGAAAGCCCCAGCCAGCCCCCCCTGAACCACCGGTACAGGAGCAGCAGCCCCAGCAGACCTACACCCAGCCAGCCCACCTCCATGCGCCATTCGGCACGATAGGCGAGCAGGGCCACCACCGGAAAGAGCAGCATGCCCGCGAGCACGTGCAGCAGCAGGCCTGTGTAGCTGTGCTCCATCAGCACACCCCGGTCGTCGATGATGCGCGCCAGTGCCGCGTTGAGCAGCAGCTGGGCGCCGATCACCAGCACCACCAACCCCAGCCACTCCACATAACCGTGCGCCACCGCACCCCACCAGAGCGTGTCCAGCTGCCAGGCGAACAGGGCCAGCACCGACACGGCGGGCAGCAGCAGGCCCCACAGCGCGCGGTCCCGCAGGTCCACCTCATCGCGCAGCACCTGGCGCCCCAGCCGCAGCCGGAAGAGGGCCTGCGCCAGCACCCCCCACTTGCGCGGTGCGCTCACATTGATCAGGGCCAGCAGCGTAAGCGCCAACACCAGAACGATCGTGACCCACTCGGCGTTCAAAGGGTCGTTGGCGCGCAGTGCGTCGGGCGGCATGGTGCAAAAGTAGACCTGCCGGCCCGGTCACGCTGCCGCCGCTTGCCTACCTTTGCACCCCCATTCCGAGCGCAGCGCGAAACGCCCATGAGCACCACCTCCGCACCGACCAAGAAAGCCGCCACCGACCTCTTCCAAAGCCACGACCACTACCTGGTGGACGAGCTGTTCACCGAAGAGCACAAGCTGATCCGCGAAACCGCGCGCAAGCACGTCAGCACCCACCTGAAGCCGATCATCGAAGAACGCTTCGAGAACGCCTCCTTCAGCAAGGACATCATCCCCGGGCTGGCGGATATCGGCGCCTTCGGTCCCTTCGTGCCCGAGGAATACGGCGGCCCCGGCCTGGACCAGATCAGCTATGGTCTGATCATGCAGGAGATCGAGCGATGCGACAGCGGTCTGCGCAGCCTGTGCAGCGTGCAGGGCTCATTGGCCATGTACCCCATCTGGAAATACGGCAGCGAGGAGCAGAAGAAGAAGTGGCTGCCCGACATGGTGCAGGGCAAGAAGATCGGTTGCTTCGGCCTCACCGAACCCGACTTCGGCAGCAACCCCAGCGGCATGGTCACCACCTTCAAGGACATGGGCGACCACTACCTGCTGAACGGTGCCAAGATGTGGATCAGCAACGCGCCCTTCGCCGACCTGGCGATCGTGTGGGCCAAGGCCGAGAACACCGAGGGCCGCATCCACGGCCTCATCGTGGAGCGCGGCATGGAGGGCTTCACCACGCCCACCACGCACGGCAAGCTCAGCCTGCGCGCCAGCCCCACCGGTGAACTGGTGTTCGACAATGTGAAGGTGCCCAAAGGCAACCTGCTCCCCGGTCGCAATGGCTTGGGCGCCCCCATGAGCTGCCTGGACAGCGCCCGCTATGGCATCGCCTGGGGGACGCTCGGTGTGGCCATGGAGTGCTATGACACGGCGCTGCGCTACAGCAAGGAGCGCATCCAGTTCGGCAAGCCCATCGGGGCCTTCCAGCTCACGCAGAAGAAGCTCGCCGAAATGGTCACCGAGATCACCAAGGCCCAATTGCTCACCTGGCGCCTGGGCACCCTGCGCAACGAGGGCCGCGCCACCACCGCGCAGATCAGCATGGCCAAGCGCAACAACGTGCACCTGGCCCTCACCGTGGCCCGCGAGGCACGCCAGATCCTCGGCGGCATGGGCATCACCAACGAGTACCCCATCATGCGCCACATGATGAACCTCGAAAGCGTGGTGACCTACGAAGGCACCCACGACATCCACCTGCTGATCACCGGCGCGGATGTGACCGGCCTGCAGGCGTTCAAGTAAGAGCGCGATCGCACCGAACGGAGAAGGGGCCTTGCGGGGCCCCTTCTGCGCTCATACCCATTCCCGTGCCGGACCTACACTACGGTGCTTCATCAGCCACCACCCGCAGGTCGTGCATCACCTTCATGGTGCCGGTGCCATTGACGAAGCGGATGGCGCCCACCGGTCCATCATACCGGCGACCGGGCCGCTGCTCCTCGGACTCCAGCACCACCTCGAACTTCACCTTCCGGTTCTCCCGCAAGGCCTTTGGCGTGTTCAGGGCGTTGCGGGTGTCCACCTCCACCTCCTTGGGCAGGTGGCCGGGCTGGATGAAGTGCAGGCGCACTTTGCTGTCCAGCGGCAGGTCCATGTGGAAGCGGCCATCTTCCCGCAATTCGGCCTGCAGGCAATGTGCACCATCCAGCTCCACCACCAGCACCGCATCGGCCAGGCGGCCTTCGGTGCTGTGCAGCTGACCGGTGATGCGGATGGCATCCGGACCGGCGGGTGCGGCGAGGAGGGAGAGGGCCAGCAGGGCGAACAAGGCGGTGAGCAGGGCTGCTTCGCAGGAGAGGTGAAGACGCTTTTCCATGGTCCCGTGGCGTTGATCCTGCCACGGTCCAAAAGTGCGGGCAGCCACCCCGCGCCATCAATACCCACAAGTGGTGAAACCGCAGCCCGTGCGGCCTTCAGACCCAGCGACGATCGATGGCGTACTTCACCAGGCCCGCCACACTGCGCACGTTCAGCTTCGTCATGAGGTTCTTCCGGTGGGTCTTCACAGTGTCCTCGCTGATGAAGAGCGCCGCAGCGATCTCGCCATTGGTGTGCTCCAGCGCGATCAGGCGGATGATCTCACGTTCGCGCGCGGTGAGCCCGACATAGTCACCGTCCATGCGCTTCTCCGTGAACGCATAGCCCGCATCCACGCTGGCCTGCGCGGCGGGGCTCAGGTAGCGCCCGCCGCTCACCACGGTGCGGATGGCGTGCAGCAACTCGTCCGTGTCGCCGCCCTTCACCAGGTAACCCGCAGCCCCTTCGATGAGCATGCTGTTGACGTACTCGATCTCCGTGAGCGACGAATGGGCCAGCACGGGCAGCGTCGGATGGTGTCGGTGAACGGCGCGCATGGTGTCGATGCCATCCATCACCGGCAGCGACACCTCCAGCAACAGGAGGTCGAACGTTGCGGCGGCGAGCGATTCCACCACCCCGGCGCCGGAACCCGCATGGGTCACCGCCGCATGGAGGCCGGTGCCGTTGAGCTTGGCGCGCAGCCCCTCAGCCACCAGGTCCAGGGGGTCGGCCACGAGCATACGCAGGGGTTCCGCTCCAACCTTCATAACACGAAGATGGGGAGAACCGCGCCCCGCACCTATCGCTCCTCCACGACCAGGTAACGCGAAAAGGACCAGAACGCACCTGGATCGCTGATCTCCAAGGCGGCCAACCGGCCCTCTGCAAGCACGAAGCGGTAGCTTCCTTCGGGATGCTCGGTGAGCAATGTGGCGCGCCTGCCCTGCAGCGGGATGTGTCGCATCGCGCTCATGGACCCCTCCTTGAACGCCTGTTCTCCACGTCGCACAGCAAGGCGTCCAAGCAGGCCCCAGGCACCGGCACGTGACAGTACGCCCCGTTCCCGAAGTTCACGTGCGTTCCCATGAGCATACCAGACGCGCTCCGCCGCTTGCCGCTGCGCATCAACATCGCAGTCACGTGCTTCGATCAGGGCTTCCTGCATCGCCACCTGCTACTCCAGCTCCGACAAGCGCTGTCGCAGTTGGGTCACATCGTACCCGCTCCGCTCCAGTTGCTGGATCAGCGCTTCAGTGGATGCGCGATGCCGGTCAAGTGCGGCGGCACAACTGTCGCGCGCGGCGCGTTCGGCGGTGTGCCCGTGCTGCGCCTGTTGCAGGGCCCTGTCCAGCGCCTTGATCCGCTCCCCTCCGGAGGCGATCAGCCCATTGAGCAGGCGCATGTTGTACAGGATCCGCCGGTCCATGACCTCCGTCGGCTCTTCGCGGTGCACCTGGTCCTTCATGAACCCCTCGCGCTCATCGATGAGCAACAGGATGTCCCGCACTTCCTGCAGCGTGGCCTGCATGTGCAGGACCTCGGAGGTGTCGGGAAAGCTCCCGTCGGTGGGAGCGGCCATCAACGTGGCAAGCTTGGTGGTGGGTGCGGGTCCGCTGCCGCATGCAAGCAGCAAAAGCGCGCTCAGCCCCCAACAGGAACGCAGGTGCATCATGTTCGATAAGGTCCGGTGCGGGAGAGCGACCGCAAAGATGCGTTACCCGGAAGGTTCGGCGAAATGTGTGTGCAGGGGCACCCAGGCCCTTGGACGATGAACAGGCCACGGTTGGCAGAGGACCGCATCCACTTGCCTGAACGGCGCCCGATCCCCTAACCTTGTCCTGCCCAAGTTCTCCCACCGGCGCGCAGGATGCTCTTCCCCTCGATCGATTTCGCGGTCTTCCTGCCCATCGTGTTCCTGCTGTACTGGTTCGTGTTCCGCCGCCTGGCGCTGCAGAACGCCTTCATCCTTTTCGCCAGCATGGTGTTCTACGGCTGGTGGGACTGGCGCTACCTGGGCCTGGTGTTCATCAGCGCCGCCACGGACTACCTCGCGGCCATCGGCATGGAACGCGCCGGCACGCCCGGCAGACGCCGCCTCCTGCTCGTCCTCAGCCTGGCCGTGAACCTGGGGATGCTCGGCTTCTTCAAGTATTACAACTTCTTCATCGAGAGCTTCAACACGGCCTTCAGCCTGTTCGGGCAGGAGCTCGGGCTCCGCACCCTGCGCATCGTGCTGCCCGTGGGCATCAGCTTCTACACGTTCCAGACGCTCAGCTACACCATCGATGTGTACCGCGGCCAGTTGAAGCCCTCGCGCGATCCGGTGGCCTTCGGCGCCTTCGTACTGTTCTTCCCCCAGCTGGTGGCCGGTCCCATCGAACGCGCCAGCCACCTGCTGCCACAGTTCATGGGTGAACGACGCTTCGATGCGGCCTTGGCGCGTGACGGCCTGCGCCAGATGCTTTGGGGCTTCTTCAAGAAAGTGGTGATCGCGGACAACTGCGCCATCTACGCCGATATGGTGTGGACGGACCCCTCGCTGCAGTACGGCAGCGGATGGTGGGTGGCCCTGCTGGCCTTCACCTTCCAGATCTACGCCGATTTCAGCGGCTACTCCGATATCGCCATCGGCACCTCCCGCCTGTTCGGTTTCGACCTGAAGCGCAACTTCAACTTCCCCTTCTTCTCCCGCGATGTGGGCGAGTTCTGGCGACGCTGGCACATCAGCCTCAACACCTGGTTCCGCGACTACCTCTACCTGCCCTTGGGCGGCAGCAAGGGGGGCAAGTGGATGGTGGCACGCAACGTGGCGGCGATCTTCCTGGTGAGCGGTCTGTGGCATGGCGCCAACTGGACCTTCGTGGCGTGGGGCGCGGCGAACCTGCTGCTCTTCCTGCCATCCATCCTGCTGGCACGCCACCGCAAGTTCACCGGTCCCCTCGCACCCGGCCGGCTGCTCCCCACGTGGAGCGAAGCAGGCCACATGCTCAGTACCTTCCTGCTGATCGCCCTCACGCGCATCTTCTTCCGCTCCCCCACCATCGAGGTGGCTTTCCACGCCTTCCGCGAGATGTTCTCCCCCTCGGTGTTCCGCGCCCCGCCGGGCACCCTCGCCAGCCACTGGGCCACCATGATCGGCGGTGCCGGCCTGCTCCTGGCCGTGGAATGGGTGCAGCGCGAGCAGCAGCATGGGTTGGTGCTGGACCGTGTGGCGCCACGCCCCCTGCGGTGGACCATCTACCTGGTGCTGGTGGGAGCCATGGTGCTGCTGGCGCCCAACAACGGTGATTCCTTCATCTATTTCCAGTTCTGAGCCATGCGCCGATTCCTGCTCCATGCCCTGTTGTTCGGCACCCTCGTGCTGCTGGGCATCGGCGCCTACGTGCAGGCCTACCGCCATTTCCTGCCCGCCCCGCGCATCAGCCCCAACGGCGTGCTGAACCTGAAGTTGAGCGCGCTGCGGCACCGGGGAACGCATCCCTGCCACGTGCTGGCCCTTGGCTCCAGCATGACCCTCAATAACCTGAGCAGCCCCGAAGTGGTGGCAACCTTCAACGACACCAGCTACGTGAACATGGGCACCTGGGGCATGGACATCCAGCAGAGCACCTCCCTCGCACACGTCCTGGTGCCCCTGCTGAAGCCACGCACGGTGATCGTGATGAGCAACCTCAACGACCTGGTGCCCGACGCAAAACGCTATCCGGTGGACACCGCCCGTGTGGCCGCGTACCTGCTGCGGTGGAGCACGGTGGAGGCCTACCTGCGCAACATGCGGCCTGCCTATTACCTGCGTGAGATGGAGCGCAACACCGTGCGCATGCTGGACCAGGGCAACTACGAGTTCATGAACATCGACCCCCATGGCTGGGCGCCCTTGGTGATACCGGCCGACCGGATCGATCGTGGCCGCTGGGAGCGACGCCCGCCCAAAGCCGCCTGGCTGAACAGCGGGGAATACCGAATGCTCACCGACCTGAGCACCTACCTGCACGAGCAGGATGTGCGCCTGGTGTACATCCAATCACCCTACCGCGCCGGCGTGCGTTCGGCATCGGTGGACACCGTGGTGCAGGACCACCTGCGCCGTGTGCGCGCATTGCTCGAGCCCCACGGTCACGCCGTGCTCGATGCCACCGACCGCCTATGGGCCGACAGTCTGTTCGTGGACTACAGCCACCTCAACGAGCAGGGCGCACGGTTGGTGACCGCACATGCGCTCTCGCAACTGGGAGCAACGCAATACTGAGACGGATCGGAACAGGCGGCAGCTGGCGCCCCGCTCACCGACCATCCCAGCCAAAGCCGATGTGCAGGCCGAAGGAGAACATCACCCCGGGCAGCTCCTCTGCATTCAAGCCGGACTCGAGCGGCAATTCCTTGCTCCCTATACGATAGCGGATACCGCCGAACAGGTCCGCATAGAAACCTTCCAGCCCTCCGCGCAGACCCAGCCGCGCACCCACCGGCACACCGGTGCCCGCCAAACCGCCCGTCCGCAGCGCCACCTCCGGCCCCAGGTAGACGGACGCCCCATCGGTATCGGCGAAGTGGAAGTTGGAGCGATAACAGACCTCCAACTCCTCGCCGGTCATGAAGTACATGGCCGAAGCAGTGAAGGACGTCCGCTCGGTGAGGTCCTGGTCGTAGCCCAGCCCGAACCCCTGGTCCATGTAGGCATCACGACCCACTTCATATTGATAGATCCCCAGCCGGATGCCGCCCTGTGCAAGCAGGAAAGTGGTGCTGAGCAGGAACGCCAACAGGGCGAACGAACGGGTCATCTGGGAGACACGCATGGATCAAAGGAACGGCATCGGACCATAGCATCACACACCGGATGTGTGAGGACGTACGAACCGTGTCGGTGAACGGCGCGCACCT
>CAYZBO010000101.1:0-9868 GCA_964476665.1 uncultured Chryseobacterium sp.
CCCTTCGCCGTGGTGAAGCCCCGCGTGCGCATCGACCGGCGCGGTCAGGACACCGTGCTCTACCAGTTCGCCGACACAACCGCGCCGCGCCACCGTGTGTTCCGCTACGTGGCCAAAGGCTGGGACCTCTTCGGCAACGCCATGCCTGTGAGCGACACGCTCTACGCCGCCAGCCTGGACGTCACCCAGATGCCGATGCCCTACGATCTGCATGCGCAGGGAGACAGCACCGGCCGCAGGATCAACGTACTGTGGCAGCTGAAGAACGCACCCGTGGTGAAGCAGATCAGCCTGCAGCGCAGCACTAACAGCGAAACGGGCTTCGAGACGGTGGCGGAGCTCAGCGGCGACCGCACCAGCTACGTCGATGAGGACATCCGCCCGGCCACCTCGTACTTCTATCGCTTCGTGCTGGAATACAAGGCCACGCACGTGCCCATGCGCGGGGTGAGCTTCGCGGCGGTGGCCTACGACAAGCGTCCCCCGCAGCCCGCACGGGAACTCAGCGCCGTGGCCACCGACGAGGGCGTGGTGCTCACGTGGATGCATCCCGAACGTGATGTACTGGGCTTCCACCTTTACCGCGCTGAGGAGCAGGGCCCCTTCATGCTGGCCTCGCCGCGTATCGCCGTCGCCAGCGAAGGCCTCCACACCTACCTGGACACCACCCGCAGCCTGCGTGGTGATCGCAGCTACCACTACGCCGTGCGCGCCGTAAGCACCAGCCATCTGGAGAGCGCCTTCAGCGATACGGCCAGCGTGATGCCCTTCACCAACCAGCCTGTGCCCACCGCCCCGCGCGACCTCACCGCCCGTGTGGATGTGGAGCAGGCCATCGTGAGCTGGGAGGACCTCGGCAGCACGCCGCTCTTTCACGCCTACCAGGTGGTGCGCACTCGGCCTGGCAACCGCGTGGATACCCTGCTGCGCAACACCAACTTCCTCATCGATACACTGGATGCCGGCGGCAAGCCCACGAGCTACCGCGTGATCACCCTCAACGCCTTGGGAAAGCGAAGCACACCCTCGCCCAGCGTGAGCGCGCAGGCACGTGTGGCTCCGCCCTCCGCGCCCAATGGGCTGGTGGCACGCTCCGTGAGCGGAAAGGTGGAGTTGGAATGGGCCGCACCGCCAAGCGAACAGGTGGCCCGCTTCGATGTGTACCGCTACACGCGCGGCAGCGAGCCGGTGAAGGCAGGCAGCGTCACCGCCGGTAAGCCGCTGAAACTGGAGGATGTCAACGCCACACCCGGCCAGCTCAACTTCTACTTTGTACGCAGCGTGGCCGCCACCGGGGCTGAGAGCGGTCCGAGCCGGGAGGTGGGTGTGGGCTTGTGAGGGCATCTACTTCCTTGTGATGGATATGAATGGACGGGGATGGACGCTGCGTTGAGGCAGCGTCCATCCCCGTCCATTTACCGTCCATAGTATTCCGCCAAACGAAGAAGCGCGGCTCTTGCGAACCGCGCTTCTTTTCAAGGACCATGGTTGCTCACTCCTTCACGAAGCGCAACGTCTCTACGCGGCCTTGGCTGACGCATTGCACGAAATATACCCCCGGTGTGAGCGACTGCACATCGATATGGAGGCGGTCACCAACGGTCGTGCCGGCCACATTCACCAAGCGACCATCGGCGGAATGCACGCTCACCCTGTCCACGGGCAGGCCATGGCGATGTTGGATGGTGACCTGTTCACGAGCCGGATTGGGAGAGAGGCTGAGGCCTGAGGTGGTCTGTTCGTGCACTCCAGTGGTGCCTTCGAACACGTCGAGTACCACAAAGGCATTGCCCTCAGAGAGATCGACACTGATGACCGGGACCAGGATATTGCCGGTCTGGAACCATTCATAGGAGTTGTAGCAGTCGGTGAACCACTGACCATCGTCCTCGTACGTTTCGCAACGACGCGTACGGATGAGCACCACATTGTTGATGTTGCCGAACGAAGTGGCGATGCTGCCGTTCGCCAGGATGCGCCGCTCGTAGTCCACCAGTTCAAGACCGCACTCCACGATCGATGGGCTGATCGATGTGCCCGGCACACCGGGATAGGTCATTTGAAGGGTGGGGCAGGCATCCCAGATGTCGGTATTGTCCGGGTCGCTAACGCCAGTGGCGATCAGTTCCAACGAACCCGGCAGGTTGTTGTAGAAGCGCAGGTAGGTGTACTCGCCAATGATCTCCTCCAGAGCGATGGCGGCATTGGGCACGAGAGATGCGTACGTGGAACTCGCCACTTCCACGAGGTGGAGATCCACTGGGCCATCGGGGGTGAAGCTCAGGTCCGACAGGTCCCAGAGCAGATCGCTTCCAACGGTATCCAGCAGGTTCCAAGGTACGTCCTCGGCATAGTAGCGGTCACCGAGCAATGGGCCGAGGGGAGGCACGGCATTGGCTTGGGTGATGGTCTGAGCCTGCGTTATGGCTGCCAGACCAAGGATGCATGCAAGGGTGGTGGTCGTACGGATCATGGTGGTGCTGTTCACTGTTTCACGAAGCGCAGTTGGCTGCTGGCGTTGCGCGTGGATGCGATCACGGTGTATAGCCCCGGAGGCAGACCTTGGACATCCATTTCTGCGCGATCGGTCATTTGCATCCCGAACTCCCTGACCGTGCGACCTTCCGCGGATAGGATGCGGACGATCCCCATGGCTTGCCCATCGCTGCTTTGCAGGGTGATGAGCTCCGCAGCCGGGTTCGGGAAGAGGCTGAGGTTGCTGCGCTCCAGTTCCTCAACGCCCGTGAAGTCACCCATCCGCCCGTTGCGGTCCAAGCGTGCCGCATAGATGGCGTTGTTCTGCCAATTGAACCATACGGCCATCACGCCACCATCGCCATCGGAGACCATGCTGTAATCGGTGCCGCCATTGGGGCCAAGCGGGCCGGTGGTGAAGCGCGTGGTATCGCTCCACAGGTTCGTGCCGGTGTTGGTGATGCGCCCCACACGGAAGCCCGGTGTGGAGCCATTGTTGGCGAATGGCGTCACCATCGCTACGATGTGGCTGTTGTCCTCCGCAACGATGGCGCGTGGGAACCCATTGACGTTGCCGTTCACCTGCAAGGCCAGCACGCCATCCGCAGCCAACAACGGGGTGCCGTCCACATCGAAGCGCTGCATGAAGACCTGGCGACCATTGCCCGCCGAACTGCGGTTATCCGCCCAGAACACCGTGGTCTCCAGTTCCGACTGCACCACGAAGGGGTTCTCCTGCACATCGGCCTGTAGGCACACGGGGATGGGCGCCGTTGGGTTGAACAGCACGCCGGTGGTGTCGTAGATGGCCATGCGCAGGTCGTAGCCATAGCCCCACACGGAATTCAAGCGTCCGTTGGAGGCCATCGCCGTGCTCCATTCATAGCCGAGCCCGCTGCTGTTGGCGCTGACCTCCATGAAGGTGGGCCAGAGCTGCAAGCCCATGCTGTCCACCCGCATGGCGCGCAGCGGTGCACCGGCTCCATTGCTCCAGCGCCGTTCGATCATCAAGCCACCCACCAGGTCGTGGCGGAAGGTCCATGGCCCAGCGGAGATCGGGTTGTTCATCGTGCTTACGGCCACGCCCTGCTCAGGCATGTCGGTGGTTCCATCGGGTTTCACGCGTGCGATGTGGATGTAATCCGCGGCGCCCATGGGGTTCGTTCCCCAGCCCACATAGATGCCGCCAAGCACAGCGGCCACACGCGGGTAGTAATTGCCGCCTGAAGTGCCACCACCCGGCAACGGACCCGGATAGGCCAGCACGGTGGGTTCGGCCCATACCGGTGCCCCGTCGCCGTCGTAGGCCATGGCCCGTACGGTATCCCCCGAAGAGGGATCCGGACCCGAGATGTAGGCCAGGAAGAGGTTGTTGTTCGCGAAGCGGGACGCTCCGATCATATTGATGCTGCGCCCCGGCACCTCCTGGATCAAGCGGCCGCTGGGCTCCCAAAGCAGGTTGCCTTGTGCATCCAGGCGTTGGCCGAACACCCCATAACGATTCCCGCCGAGCCTGTTGTCGCGCCACAGCACCAGCCAGCCGCCATCACCGTCGGCCAGGAGTCGCATATCGGTCTGGTCGCTGGCTTCGTTGCAGATCACCAGCGGGGCGTTCGGGTCCGTGGGCCACTGGGCCTGGGCGGATAGGAGCAGGAGGGAGGCGGAAAGGGTGTAGAGTGTGCGCATGGCCTGGGCTTTTCAGTGCCAAGATGCAAGCGCACGGGGCCCTGTTCCCAAGGCTTTCGATCCGGTGGAGGGGCGGGTGATCCAGTGGTGACCTTGCCATCCGTAGTTATGGGCTTGCCCTGCCTCGCACGGCCCTTCGCACGGCCGGGCTGTCCACTATGGCCGCTTCCTCCCGGCCGGCCCGTGCGGCGCTGCGGGGGCTTCCTCCGTTCGCCTCCTCGCTGCACGCACGGTCAGGGTCGGTCGTTCAGCGGGCCGCCGCTCCCATCCCTAAGCCGAGATCCCACTGCGTGTCATGACCGCGGATCTCACAGGAAAAAGTGAATTTGCGGTCATCAGACCACTCAAGCTGCCCACGTCCGCTTCAGCTCCGGCCAGCGCCGGCGGCTCACTTCCAGCCGTTCGCCGTCCTTCAGTTCGGCGTGGCCATCGTGGAGACGAAGGATGGTGTCCTTGCGCACCAGGGCGCTCCGGTTCAGGCGCAGAAAGCCGAAGGGCGAGAGCATCTCCTCGAACTCCTTCAGCGTGCGGGCCAACAGGAAGCGGCGGTCATGCACCAGGTGCACCCACGTGTAGTTGCGGTCGGCCATGCAGCGTTCCACTTCGGTGGGTGCCACGAAGAAGGTGCGATCGCCGTGCGGGATGGTGAGCTTGAAGGCCTGCGCTTCCTTCTGTGCGATGTTCTCCAGGAAGTGCTCCTGCAAGGCGGCGCGATCGAGATCTGCGGCATGACGCTCCCGGTAGCGGTCCAGGGCGAAGGCCAGCTCATCGGGCTGGGCGGGCTTGGGCAGGTAGTCCAGCGCACTGAAGCGGATGGCCTGGATGGCGTAGCGCTGGAAGCCGGTGACGAAGATGACCTCGAAGTCCCAGCGCTTCAGTTCCCGCAACAGGTCGAAGCCGCTTCCGCCGGGCATCTCCACGTCCAGGAAGACCAGCGCGGGCTTCAGTTCGGCGATAATTCGCTGCGCCTCGCTGATGTTCGATGCCTCGCCGACCACCTCCACCTCGGGGTGCGCATCGGCGAGCAGGCCGCGCAGGTAGCTGCGGGCCGCCGGGTCATCGTCCACCAGCAGGGTGCGGATCATGGTGGAAAGATCGTGAAATGGACGGCATCGTGCGCCCGGGATGGGAGCGGCAGCCTGCTGAAGCCGATGCGCAGCCGCTGCTCCAACGAGGAGGCGACCGCAGGAAGCCACCGCAGTGGCAGCAGTGGCCGCAGAGGCGATGCAGCTAAAGCGGACAGCCCGATAAGGCGCCCGGTTCACCGTCGACCATTCGCCATTCACCCGTATTCACCCTTCCAACTCGATCACCACCTCCGTCCCCGCCGGGTTCCCGGATCCGTCCTTCAGGTCGTGGATGGTGAAGCGGCCCTTCTGTTGCAGCCGGTGCGTGAGCAGTTGCAACCGTTCGTTGGTGAGCTCGGTGCCCAGGGAACGGTGTCCATCGGGCTTGCTGCCGGGTCCGTTGCGGCCCACGCCATTGTCCCGCACCACGCAACGCAGGCCCTTGTCCGTGGTGCTGAAACGGATGCTCAGCTGGCGCGGGCCTTCCTTGGACGCCAGGCCATGCCACAGGGCGTTCTCCACGAAGGGCTGCACCAGCAGGGCGGGCAGCTCGGCCTCCTCGTCCAGCAGTTCGCGGTCGGCGTCCACCTCGAACTGGAGCCCAGGCAGCCGCAGTGCTTCCAGCTTCACGTACAGCCGCAGGAAGGCCATCTCCTCCTCCACGGTGATGCGGTCGTTCACCGAGTGCTCCAGCACCATGCGCATGAGCTTGCTGAGGCCTTGGAGGTAGGCCAGGGCTTCCACGTTGCGGCCCTCCTTCACCATGGCCACCGCGCTGTTCTGACAGTTGTGGATGAAGTGGGGGTTGAGCTGACTGCGCAGGATCTTCAGTTCCAGCAGGTCGTTCATGTGCTGCACCTGGTCGCGCTGGTCCTTTAGCTCGGCGTTGAAGCGCTCCACCTCTTTGGTGTGCCTGCCGCGCTGGCGGTAGTTGCGGTAGAGTAGGCCCAACAGCAGCACCAGACCCACGGAGATCGCCGCAGCAGCGGTCCAGCGGGCTTTCATCCTGGCCTCATTGGCGCGGCTCAGGGCGTTCTCGGTCTTCAGCAGGGTGTTCTCCCGCTCGGCCTGTTCGGTCTCGAAGGTGGCACGCAGGCGCATCAACTCCAGTTCGGAAGCCTCGCTGCGCAGGCTGTCCTTCAGCGCCATGTGCCGCTGGTAGTGGCCGATCGCCACATCGCTTTTGCCCTGTTTCACGGCCAGTTCGGCCAGGCTTAAGTGCAAGTCCATCAGCAGCTCGGTGCTTCCGCTCTGACCCGCCAGGGCCATCCCTTCGGTGTAAGCAGACTCGGCCTCGGCGAACTTCCTCATGCCGGTGAAGGCCATGCCCATGCGCTGCAGGATGTAGGCCTTGTCGGCCGCGCTGTGCAAGGTGTCGTAATGGGCCAGGGCGCGCTGGTAATAGGGCAGAGCCTTCCCGGGTTGGCCCTCCAGGAAGAGGTCGCCGCTGTTCTCTTCCACCATGCCGGCGCCGTAGTGGTTGCTGGTCCCATTGTACAACTGGGCAGCGCGGGCATAGTGCAGCATGGCCTTGTCGGCATCCCCCTCACTACGCCACGCGTTGCCGATGGCCACCAGGCAATTGCCCTGCTTGTTCGGGCGTCCGAGCTTCTCCTCTATGGCCAGCGAGCGCTCCAAGTGGTTCCGTGCCCGGCCGTATTCCTGCATCTTGTTGTAGGTGCTGCCTATGGAATAGAGCAGTACGGCCATGCTGGCGCTGTCCGCCGCCAGGGTGGCCTGGTCCAGGGCTTCATCGAATCGTTCCAGTGCCCCAGCACGGTCGCCTTGCTTGTCGGCCAGCCAGCCCAGGTTACTGAGGGCAATGGAGGTGAAGGCCGGGTTACCGATGCGGCGGAAGCCCTCCAGCGCGGCGCTCAGGTGCGCTGTGGCCTCGTGGATGTGCCCCTGCTGGGTCTCCAACCAGCCCAGGTTGTTGTGGGCATCGGCCATGGCCCGGGCGTTGCCGATGCGGGTGGCGAGGGCCAGGGCCTGTTCGCCGCAGTGGCGGGCGCTGTCGGGGTCGGAGTTGATCAGGTTGAAGCAGAGGCGGGCGAGGGCATCGGCGCGGAGCGTGTCATTGGTGGCCGCCTTCAGCTCCGCTTTGATCCCTGTCACCAGGGAGGCGTCTTGTGCCGCAAGGAGCACGCAGGAGGTGAGGGCAAGGAAGAGCAGGAGGGCGCGCATGGGTGGAAAACAGAAAAGGCCTTCCGAAGATGACCTTTTTTGCGGACCGGACGGTCCTTCCCTCGATGCGCCCCTCGTTCCTCGGAGCTTTCTCGGGACAGGCTTCTCGTCCCGTCCATGTATAATGAAGAAACCCGCCTTGTGGGCGGGCTTCTGTTTGCGGACCGGACGGGACTCGAACCCGCGACCTCCGCCGTGACAGGGCGGCATTCTAACCAGCTGAACTACCGGTCCGACTAACTCCGCCTTGCGGCTGAGCGGCTGCAAATGTAGGGTTCCGAAGTGAATGTGCAAGTGTTCAAGATCGCGTTGTTCGATGTTCGACCCTTATCCAAAGCGGCTTACACCGGCCATCGAAGGGCCAAGTAAGGGCTTCGGTGTCAGGGCATTCCGAACATCGAACCGCGAACTGCGACCATTAGTACATCCTTGCCCGCTTCGTCAGGAACTCCAGCATGATCGGCCCGAAGCCGGCGCGTACATCGGCCTCCACCAGGTCGATCCGGTACTGGCCACAACGGAGCTTCAGCCGGTGCCAACGTTCTTCCATGGCGATGCGGTAAGCCGCGCGCAGCTCCGCAGGATGGGCCTTCACCTCCTGCGCCGTCTCCACATCCACGAAGGTGTACGGACGGTCGGGTAGGGCCAGCTCCAACTCGTTCTGGCG
The DNA here is from genome assembly GCA_964476665.1 of uncultured Chryseobacterium sp. Classification (GTDB taxonomy): domain Bacteria; phylum Bacteroidota; class Bacteroidia; order Flavobacteriales_F; family PHOS-HE28; genus PHOS-HE28. The sequence goes on from CAYZBO010000101.1 coordinate 8,080, forward strand.
GTCCACCACATGGAAGAGAATGATGTCGTGCTTGTTGAACCGCAGGTGCTGGAGCGCATCGAACACGGCGTCCTCCTGGTCCGAATCGTTCAGCAGGTCGCTGAGGACGACCACCAGACTGCGGCGATGTGCCCGTTGGGCGATGTCGTGCAGGGCGCTGACCAGTCGGGTGCCTTGGCCACGTGAAGGTGCCTGGGCCGTCAGCAGGCCTTCGAGTTGATCATACAGGTGGCGCAGGTGTACGGCGTTGCTCCGCGCCCGCTCGGCCACCTGCACCCGTTCGCTGAACACCGTGAGGCCCACTGCATCACGCTGCCTGCGAAGCAATTGGATGAGCACCGCCGCCGCATGCGCAGCGAAGCCCACCTTGGTCAGCTCGGTCGTTCCTGACTCCGGGTAGTACATGGAGCTCGATGCGTCCACCACCAGTTCGCAGCGCAGGTTGGTCTCCTCCTCGTACCGCTTCACGAACAGCTTGTCCGTGCGGGCGAAGAGCTTCCAGTCCATGTGCCTGGTGCTCTCGCCGCTGTTGTACGCGCGGTGCTCGGCGAACTCCACGCTGAAGCCGTGGAAGGGGCTCTTGTGCAGCCCGGCCAGAAAGCCTTCCACCACCTGGCGGGCCTTGAACTCGAGGGCCGAAAGGGCCTGGATATGCTTCTGTTCGATGGGCATCGGGCGGTGCAAAGATCGGGACAGATAGGTGAGAGTGGCGAGAAAGGTGATAGAGGTGCTGGAAGCGGAAAGCCCGGGATGACCCCGGGCCTTCGATCGCTTTGGCAGGAGGCGGCGACCTTCTCACCACCTTCTCCGTGTTCACCTACTTACCGCCTTTCAGGCCAACTGCCCGTCCAGCTTCTGCGCCAGCGTGCTCTTGGGCACGGCGCCAACAGCGCGGTCCACGATCTCGCCGTTCTTGAACACCAGCAGCGTGGGGATGCTGCGGATGCCGTACTTCATGCTGATGTTGGCGTTGTGGTCCACATTGAGCTTGCCCACCACGGCCTTGCCTTCGTATTCCTTGCTGAGCTCTTCCACCACCGGACCCACCATGCGGCAGGGGCCGCACCATTCCGCCCAGAAGTCAACGAGCACGGGCTTGTCGCTCTTCAATACGAGTTCTTCGAAATTGCTGTCGGTCAGTTCCAGTGCCATGATCGCTAGGGTGCGCGGGTGCGCGTTGGTTGCTGTTGAAGAGGGTGTGCCGTTGGGCTTGTTCCTGCGCCTTACGGGTCCGCAAATTTACACCCTCCTGTTCAAGATCCTTGCCATGGAAGCTATTCTGCCAGAACGGCAGGATCCCAAGCGTTGTGATGGATGGACACACTTGCTCAATTCAAACTCCACTTCACCTCCGGCAACCCGTCCAAACCCCGCACCAATTCTTCCGTGAGCGCCACCTGCAGGTGCTTGCTGCTGGTCTCCAGCTTGGTGTTGGTGGTGGCGCTGTTGAGGATGAGGGTCACTTTGCACTTGCCGGGTGTGGCGGTCAATAGGCGTCCAAGCTCCTGGATGGAAGGCTCGTTGAGCTGATCGGCGTCCAGCAGCAGGTTCAGCTTGGAGAAGTATTTATCACGCGCATCGCTCAGCAGATCGATATTGCCGATCTTGAATTCCATCTGCCCTTCGTCACGGCCCCAGGTGCGGGCACTGGCGCGTCCTTTCACGAACAGCAGGGCACCGGTCTGCAGGTACAGTTTGAACTTCAGGTAATCCTCGCTGAAGAGCATGAAGTCATGCGTGCCGTGGTGGTCCTCCAGGCTGAACGAGCCGAAGGGCTTGCCGCTCTTGG
>CAYZBO010000102.1:0-9631 GCA_964476665.1 uncultured Chryseobacterium sp.
TGTACCTCACCAACATGAAGGACGACTTCCCCACCTACAACCGGCTTTGGAAGGAGTATTTCGAGCAGGACCCACCCTGCCGCACCACGCTGGAGATCAACTGTCTCCCCACACCCATCGCAATAGAGCTCAAGGTGATCGCTACGGTGTGAGAACGGCCGCTTCCGGCACGGTCATCACCCCCGCAGGCCGAAGAAGAGCATCAACAGGACCACACCGATCAGGTCCATCCACAGCCCTGCGCGCACCATCTGCCGCACCGGGATACGTCCGGTGCCGAACACGATGGTCTGCATGGGCGATGCAACGGGCAGCATGAATCCGAGGCTTGCACCCAACGCGGCAGGCCATAGGATGCTCTGCGGGTCCATGCCCCAGCGATCGGCCATGGCGGCCAGGATGGGCAGTGTAAGGCTGGCCGTGGCGGTGTTGCTGCCCAGCTCGCTGAGCACGCACACGATGAGCGTGGTGGCTCCGATGAGCAGAACCAGCGGCAACGATCCCAGCCCCGCCATGGCCTCGCCTATGAGTGCGCTGAGGCCGCTCTTGTCCACCCCGGAGGCCAGTGCGAATCCACCACCGATGAGCAGCAGCACACCCCACGGTACGCGCTGCTCGGCGAAGCTCCAGTTCATGATGGAGCGACCCGGCTCGTGCATGGTGTAGGCACTGGTGGGCTGGCGCAAGCTCTTGCCTGCCGGCAGCAGGAAGAGGAGCACCGCACCGAAGATGGCGATGGAGGCATCGCTCACGTGGTTCAGCACCGCCGCCTGTGCGCGCCACCCGGGGAAGAGCACCAGCTCCTGCTGCCTGATGGGGTCGCCGGTGATCCAGAGCAGCGCCACGAGCACGAAGACAGCGCCTGACAACCACTCCTCGCGAGAAGCCGGACCGAGCGCATGCAGGCGGGCGTGTACGTTGTCCGCATCGCCCAACGAATCGCCGGTGAGGCGGAAGATCCACCGGGTGAGCAGGAGCCAGGCGATGGCCAGGAACAACGCGGCGAGGGGCACACCCAGTGCCATCCATTGACCGAAACCGATGGACGCCTGGGCCGGATAGAGCTGCTTCCACAGGGCGATGAACACCAGGTTGGGCGGCGTGCCCACCGGTGTGGCCAATCCCCCGATGGTGGCCCCGTATGAAACACCGAGCAGCATCGGTATGGTCAAGCGTTGGCGCGCTGCAGCGGGTGCGTCCTCATCATCGAGCAGGCTGAGCGCGATGGGAAGCATCACCAGGGTGGCGGCGGTGCTGTTGATCCACATGCTGAGCAGCGCACAGGCCAGCATGACACCCAGCACCAAGCGGGATGAAGAGGTGCCCACCCGCGCCATGATGCCCAAGGCGATGCGCCGATGCAGGCCGGTACGCTCAATGCCCAAAGCGATGATGAAGCCACCCAGGAAAAGGAAGATGATCTCCTTGCCGTAGTTGGCCGCCGTACCTGGCACATCAGCGATGCCCAGCAGCGGGAACAGCACCAGCGGCAGTAGCGAGGTGACCGGGATGGGCACGGCCTCGGTGATCCACCACAGCGCCATCCACGCCACCAGACCCGCCATGAGCGCTGGCTGTGGCCCGTGGTGCGCGAGCAGGCCGTAGACCACGAGCGCGGAAGCCGGGCCGGCGATTCGGAGGAGGACGGCCTTCACCCTGGCAATACTACTGGAAAACCGAACCCCTGCGTAAGGGATGGGAACGGCAGCGCCCATGCCGGACGAGCCTTGCGCGGGTGTACAACGAGGAGACACCGACGGCAGGAGGTGGCCCCGCAGTGCCACCTGCGCGGCGCGGACAAGCGGGCCTATAGCGCACAGCCCGACCCCGCCTTCGCACCGAAAAAGACAAGGCTTCGGAAGCTGGCGCCTGCATCTGGAGCGCACCTCCCGGAACGACGAAGGCGGGGGCATGCCCAACAAGAGACGCATGCTACGCAACGCACAGCACGATGGCACGCGGTCCACCGCATCAGCGGTAGGGCGCCATACCCTCCAGCGCGCATCAAACGCGAGCCACCTCGGGCACTGCGCGCACACCGTTCATGGGCACCTGCTGCACCGGCGCCTGTTCGCGGAAGCGGTACTTCACCTTCATCAGGATGAGGTACATGATGGGTACGATGACCAGGGTCAGGAAGGTGGCGAAAGTGAGCCCGAAGATGACGGTCCAGCTCATCGGTCCCCAGAACACCGTGTTGTCACCTCCCAGGGTGATCTGCGGGTCAAGGTCAGTGAACAGGGTGAAGAAATTGATGTTGAGACCAATGGCCAGCGGCACAAGACCGAGCACCGTGGTGATGGCCGTGAGCAACACCGGCCGCAGGCGGCGTGCACCTGCATCCTCAATGACCGTGAGCAGCTCGTTCAGTGGCAACGGCGCTTCCTCCGGCAAGCGCAACTCGGCCTTCCGCCGCTTCTCCAGCAGCTGCATGAAGTCGATGAGCACAATGGCGTTGTTCACCACCACGCCGGCCAGGGAGATGATGCCGATCATGGTCATCATGATGACGAACTCCATGCGGAAGATGACCAGCCCGAGGAATACCCCGATGAGGCTGAAGATCACCGAGAACATGATGATGGCCGGCACGCTGCTGCTGTTGAACTGCGCCACGATGATGAGGAACACCAGGGCCACGGCGATCAGCAGTGCCGTGCTGAGGAAGGACATCTGCTTCTCCTGTTCCTTCATCTCTCCGGTGAACTCGTACATGAAGCGTGGATCTTTCTCGTAGCCCTGCATGGCGGCCTGCACTTTGCCCACCACCTCGTTGGGGTTGTATTCACCGAGCACGTTGCTCTGCAACTGCACCATACGCTTCAGGTCCTTGCGCTTCACTGCGCTGTACGTGCTGGTATAGCGCGTGGTGGCCAGCGCGCTGATGGGCACCTGGCGGATCTGACCATTGGTCTGATCGCGGAAGGTGACCCGCATGCCGGTGAGCACTTCGGGATCGTAGCGGTACTGGTCCTTCAAGCGCAGGTTCACCGGGAAGTCATCCTCGCCCTCCTTGTAGGTGCTGACCTCCCGGCCGTATAGCGCAGTGCGCAGCGCATCGCCGATGGCGTAGGTGCTGACGTTGTAGCGGCGGGCCTTCGCACGATCTATGTCCACCGGCATCTCGGGCTTGCCCAGCTCCACATCCAACTTGAGCTCCTCCACTCCGGCGATATGCTGATTGATGAGGAATTGGCGGAGACGTTCGCCCTCGGCGATCAGGCCGTTGACGTCATCCCCCTTGATCTCAATGTTCACCGGCTTTCCAGCAGGCGGCCCGGCGGCATCCTTGTCCACCACAACGGTGACACCGGGCACGCCGCGCACCGCCTCACGGATGTCGTTCATCACATCGAGGGTGTTGATGCCGCGACGCTCGGCGTACTTCACAAAGCTGACCTGGACACGGCCCTTGTGCGGAGTGGCCGCCATGGAAGGCCCGGCAGCGGGATCACTGGTGCCTTCTCCCACTTGGGCAATGATGCTGCTCACCAGGAAGTTGACCGTATCCTGACGGACCGTGCCATCAGGCAGTGTGTCCGCCTCCACCGCATTGTACTTGGGATCGGCCAGCAGACGGAATACACGGGCCTCGATCTCCCGGGTGGTGGCATCGGTCTCCAGGATGTCCGTGCCGATGGGCTTTTCGATGAAGACGTTGACGTATTGGGGCTGATTGATGGGGAAGAACAGGGTCTTGGGCGGCAGCACCCCGAGCAGAACGAAGGAAAAGATGAGCATGCCGAAGGTGCCCAGGAAGAGATAGCGTGGGCGACGCCCCTCCAATGCCCAGACCAGGAAGCTCCGATAGCGCTGTTCGAAGCGTGGCATGGTATGCTCCTGGAAGCGAATGGAGGCCGGATAGAGGAAGTAGTGGTTGATGAAGCCGAAAAGCCCGAACACCAAAGCAAGGTTGCCGAGGGTGAAGAGGAAGCCGCTGGCCGTGAAATGACCCAACAGGCTCAGGACAAGACCAATGCCTGTGACCCAGGGACCAACGACGAACGTGAGGAAGCGCGTGGGGCCTTCCTGCTGCACCTTCATGTAGCGGGCTGCCAGCATGGGATTGATCACCAGCCCCACGAAGAGCGAGGACGCAAGCACCACCATGAGCGTGAGCGGCAGGTACTTCATGAACTCGCCCATGATGCCAGGCCAGAACATCAACGGGATGAATACGGCGACCGTGGTGGCGGTGCTGCCGATGATGGGCCAGGCCACCTCGCCCACACCGTTCTTGGCAGCCACAAGGGGTGACTGGCCCTCGCTCATCAGGCGGTGGGTGTTCTCGATCACCACGATGCCGTTGTCCACGAGCATGCCCAGCGCCAGCACCAGGCTGAAGAGCACCATCATATTGAGGGTTATCCCCATGGCGTTCAACACCATGAAGCTGAGCATCATGCTCAGCGGAATGGCGACCCCCACGAAAATGGCGTTGCGCAGACCGAGGAAGAACATGAGCACACCCACCACCAGCAGTACACCGAAGATGATGGAGTTCTCCAGTTCATCCACCTGGGTGCGCGTCTGGTCGCTCAGATCACCTGTTAGGGTCACGTGCAGGTCTCGCGGAAGCCGGTGCGCCTGGAACTCCGCCAGGATGTTCTTGATGCTGTCGCTCGCCACGAGCAGGTTGCGGCCGCTCCGCTTGATGACATCGAGCATGACCACCGGCTGCCCGTACTCCCGGGCGAAGCTCTGCGGCTCCTCGTAGGTGAAGGCCACATCGGCGATCTCTCCCAGCCGCACGATGTCCAGGTTCTCCTGCTTCACGATGATGGAACGCACCTGCTCCATGTCGGTGAACTCGCCATTGACGCTGATGCTCCTGCGCAATCCATCCACCAGCACCTCACCCCCGCTGATGCTCACGTTCTCCTGCTGGATGGCACCGGCCACGTCCTGGAAGCTGATCTGGCGGGCCTCCATCTTGGGCAGATCGAGGCTGATGCGCACCTCTTTCTTGGGCACGCCACGGATCTCCACCTTGTTGATCTCCGGCAGGTCTTCGATGCGGTCCTCCAGCTCCTCGGCCCACTCATTGAGCTGCTCCATGCTGTAATCACCGCTGAGGTTGATGTTCAGGATGGGCATCATCTCCGAGAGGTTCATCTCGAAGATGTTGGGCTCGGCAGGCAGGTCGGTGGGGAAGTCCGGATCGGCCTTGGCCTTGTCCACGGCGTCCTTCACCTTGCGCAGTGCTTCGGTGGGAGTGACGTTGAAATCGAACTTCACCTGGATGGTGCTGTAGCCCTGCACACTGGTGGAGTTGATCTCATCGATCCCCGTGATGGTCTTGATCTCCTTCTCCAGCGGTCGGGTGACCAGCTTCTCCATGTCGTCCGGCGCATTGCCGGGGTACGGCGTGCCCACGTACACCTCGGGGGTGACGACCTCGGGGAACGCCTCTCGCGGCATGCCGTTGTAGGCGAGCAGACCCGCCACTGCGATGATGATGGTGAGCACCATCACGGTGGCCCGGTTGTCCACCGCCCAGGTGGAAAGGCCGAAGCGCTTGTCCTGTTGGTCCGTTCCGTTGTCCTGTGACATGCTGTACGTTCGTTGTTCGGTCCTTGCGATCGGTCCGCTCATCGACCTTATTCAGGGTCGACACGCTCGATCACATGCACCTTCGGTCCTCATGCTCCCTTCACTACCTGTACCTCCTGCTTGTCCACCACAAGGCGCGACCCCTGATCGATGAGCAGTTCGCCACCCTTCAATCCGGCTTCGCTCTTTTCCAGCAAAAGCTCCCCGCCCTGTGCGCTGAGGACCTTCACCATCACCTTGCGGCTGCTGCTGCGGCCATCCTTCTGCTCCAGCACATAGACGTAACTCTCCCCTGCGCTGTTCTCCATCACCAGGCGCGCCGGCACCACCAGTGCCTCATCGGCCGTCTCATCCTGGATGCGCACATTGGCCAGCTGGTTCGGCCGAAGCTTGAGGTCGTTGCCCATGCGCACGGTGATGCGCGCCGTGCGGTTGTTCGGATTGATGTATTGCCCCACTTGGTCGATGCGCGCCTGTACGACCTCCTTGGTCTCGGGGAACACGACCTGCACGGGATCTCCCTGTTTCACGCGACCGATCAGGTCCTCGGCGATGTCGCATTCGATGCTCGAGCGGCCCAGGCTTACCACCCGTGCCACGGGCTGCATGGGCGTTGCCATGTCGCCGACCTGGGGGAATACCTCGTCCACCACGCCATCGAACGGCGCAATGACCTGCGCAGAACGGAGTTGTTCCCGCATGCCGGCCAGCTGGGCCTCGGCACCTTCCTTGCGGGTCTTGGCTTCCAGGAACTGCACCTCGCTGCCGATGTTCTGCTGCCATAGCTTGGACTGCCGCTCGAACACGGTGCGTGCGAGCTCCACGTTGGCCTCCGCCTGTCGGATGTTCTCGCGCAACGCATCGGTGTCGATGTCCACCACCACCTGGCCGCGACGCACAGCAGAACCTGCCTGGACCAGGATGCGGCGTACCTCACCTCCCGTGCTGCTGTAGAGCAACGCGTTGTCATCCGCCTTCACCGTGCCGTGCACCTCGGTGTAGTGTGCGAAGGAACGCGGAGCCAGCGCATAGGTCGTAACCACCGGAAGGGAACGTGCGAGCTCGGGATCGTTCTTCGCCAGCCATGCCTCCACCTCGGCGATGGCCGCGTTGATCTTTTCGCGCTCGGACTTGAGCGAGTCGCGCTCAACACGCTTGGCGGCGAGCTCATCGCTCCGTTCAGCGCCACCTCCACAGGCGGCCAGGAGCAGGATCAGGGGAAGTAACAAATGGGTGCGCATCGGGGTGCTTGATGGGTTCAGAATCGATCGAGTGCCATGCGCAGTTCGGCCCGGGCGTTCACCAGGTCCACCACGCGTTGGATGTAGCTCTGTTGGGCAGCGATGTAGCGCGTCTGCTCCTGGGTGAGCTCGAAGCTCGACGCCACGCCCTCGGTGTACTTCACACCGGTGCGCTCGAAGATGCGACGGGCCACGTCCAGCCGTTCGCGCTCGTTGCGGTAGAGGTCCTGGGCGCCCTGCACATCGGTGCGGCGCTGGGCATGGTTCAACGCCAACCGTTCGCTGGTCAGGCGCTGGTTCAGCTCGGCCTGCTCAAGGCCCAGGCGTTCCTGTGCCAGACGACTGCTCCGTAGGCCGCTGCTGAAAATGGGTACGTTGAGCTGCAAACCCCACAACGTGGCGGGGAACCAGGGAATGGGTCCGCCGAACGGTTCGAAGGAGCGGGCGTTCCACTGTTGCTGATGGCTGATGAAGCCGCGCAGGCTGGGCATGTAGGCCGCTTTTGCGTTCCGCACCTGCAGCACACCGGCCCGCACATAGGTATCTGCCACGCGCTGGTCGATGTGGCGCACCGCGTCGAAGGGGTCCTCCGTCATGGCCACCTCTGCTGGATCGTTGATCAGGGTCTCCAGGTCGTCGGTCAGTGTGATCGGCGTACCCAGCGGCATGCCCAGCATGAAGCGCAGGTAGTTGCGTGCCAGTTCGGCCTGGCGCTGGAACAGCTGGCGCTGGTCGCGCACACTGCCCACCTCGATGCGCAGGCGCTCCACATCGGTCACCTCCACGAAGCCGTTGGCGAGCATGGCCTCGCTCTCCTGCAGGCTGCGCTCCACCACCGGAAGGGTCTCTCCCAGGAGGCGCGCTCCTTCATCGGCGGCGAGCACCGCGTAGTAGGCCTTGGCGGCCTGCATCCGGGCCTGTTTGATGTTGCGCTCCAACTCCTCGTCGCTGATCTTGCGGGCCTCCTTCGCAGCCTGCAACCCCACGATGTAGCTGCCGTCGAAGATGAGCTGGTCCAGCTGGACGCCGCCGCTCATGCTCCAAGGAACCCCGAACTGCACCTTGATCAGGTCGGCCCCCCCAAAGAAGTCGGGGATCACCTGGGTGGGCACATCCAGATAGTTGGAGAGCGATCCGCTGGCGTTGACCTGGGGCAGGCCAATGGCCGTCACCTCCTTGATCCGTTGGCGGGCCTTCTCGGCCTCCAATTCGCTGTTCTGTACCTGGTAGCTCTGTTTCGCCGCCAGTTCCAATGCCTGCTCCAGGCTTAAGGAGGCGGGGCCCTGCGCTGGCAGTACCGCTGCCATCAGCAGCCCAAGTATCGTGGTCAGGATAGAACGCTTGCTCATTGTGCTTCAGGCTGACTTTTGGCGCTCGCGGGCCACTTTCTTTATCAGGTATTTGACACCCCTTTCCGTGGCGATCCCCCGGATATGATACCGGAACAGCTCCCAGATCACATCCTCGAAGCGATACTTATCCTGCGGGAACAACTCTCCATCAAAGGTGACGTCGAAACGGGAGATGTAGATGCGCGCGATCACATCAACGCTCAGGTCCGGACGGTACAGTCCTTCCTCCATTCCTTTCCGCAGGTTATCCGAAACGCAGGCATAGATATCCTGACGCTCCGCGCTCTGAAGCACATCCCATGCCTCGGGGTGATACTTCTGAAGGTCGAAGTGTACACTGGGATGTACCTGGCCCACCTGTGCGGCTACGAAACGAGAGATCTCGAAGCTTTCATCGATCGCGTTGAAACCCTTGGCGCAGATCCCCAGGATGCATTCACGATGATGTGTGGTGATCAGACCGACAGCCTTGAGGACCAACTCGTTCTTGTCCTTCACGTACTGGTAAAGCGTCTTCTTGCTGATCCGCAGGTGCTGGGCGATGTCGTCCATGTTCACGCTGCGGATGCCCAGGCGCATGAACACCTTGGCCGACTGATCGATGATCTGTTGCTCGCGCTGATCCATAACGGGCCGCAAAACTAGACCGGGCGGACACGGAGGAAACATTCCACACGTCGTTTTGTTTCCGCCGTTTATCACATTTCCTCCCCGTTCGTCACCCGCCCCCGGCTTCCACCCCTTCCCACACCTCGCTCCGCCTTCGTTCCTTTGCCCCCACAGCCTCATGGAACTCACCACCATCAAGTCCGTCCTGGACGACGAATCGCTCACCGGCACCACCATCACCGTGGCCGGCTGGGTGCGCACCTTCCGCAACGACCGCTTCATCGCCCTCAACGATGGCAGCACCATCCGCAACCTGCAGTGCGTGATCGATCAGGAACAGGTGGGGGCGGAGACGCGTGCCCGCTTCACCACCAGCGCGGCCGTGAAGTGTACCGGGATCATCGTGGAGAGCAAGGGCAGCGGGCAGCGCGTGGAGATGCAGGTGACAGCGGTGGAAGTGTTGGGCGACAGCGATGCGGAGAAGTATCCCATCCAACCGAAGAAGCATAGCCTGGAGTTCCTGCGTGAGAACGCCCACCTGCGTTTCCGCACCAATACCTATAGCGCCATTTTCCGCATCCGCCATCAGGTGAGCTTCGGCATCCACGAGTACTTCGATCAGCAGGGCTACAACTACTTCCACAGCCCGATCATCACCGCCAGCGATGCGGAGGGTGCGGGCGAAATGTTCCGCGTGAGCACGTTGGATGCGAAGGACCCGCCACTGAACGAGGACGGGAGCGTGAACTGGAAGGAGGACTTCTTCGGCGCTGAAAGCCGCCTCACCGTCAGCGGCCAGCTGCAGGCCGAGCTCGCGGCATTGGCCCTGGGCAAGGTCTACACCTTCGGCCCCACCTTCCGCGCCGAGAACAGCAA
>CAYZBO010000103.1:0-9351 GCA_964476665.1 uncultured Chryseobacterium sp.
TCGAAACACCATACGCCACCGTGTTCAAGCTGACCAGGGTGTTCTTATAGAAGCCCGTGCCTTGCTTCAACGGAATGGCCGAGAAGCCCGTGACGTAGTGCGATCCGTACGTGTTGCGTGCAGCCTTGAAGCGGGAGGTGGTGCGATGAGAGCCACTGAAGCCGGCGGGATCCGCCCCGCGCGCATCATCGACCAGTAGCAGCAAGATGATGACCGCCACAAGGCGACAGGGGAAGGCGCACATCGGTACGAAGACGCAGGCGTGCCCAAAAGGATGCTCCGTACCGCCTGCCGCCAGAAGACTCCGTGATACCGGCATTTCATCGGAGAGCGCGAGGACGAATATCCTGAAGCGACCCATCCGTCATTCGACCGGTACTGGACGGGGGCGGCCTACATCCGGTTCACGGAACATCGCGCACGATGCGCAGCGCCTGGTTCCGTTGCAACGAGGTGGAGAACAACAGCTCCTTTCGCCCCCGTCCCAGACGCACACGCGCGCTGGCCGTGTTCGGAGGTACACCCCCTTTGTTGTGTGCCACCACGAGCAGCACGTTCTCACCGGGGGCGAGGTCCATCCTGACCTTGTGGCGCTTGCCCCCTGAACGCTCAGCCGGTTCACCTCTCGTACCGCTCGGCTTCCTTCAATGTTCTCGCACGCCAAGTTCTGCGCACAAGACAAGAAGCCATCTCAAAATGATCCTTCGGGCTGTGCCGGGGCCTTTTGCAGCCATCCTTCGTTGCTCAACCCTTACAGAGCGTCCAGCTATGCGCGGGCCTGCCTGGCCGGCAGGCAGGTTTCGCGCCTCGGCTGGCTGCAAAACTCCTCCGGCTCGCTGCCAAAAAGTATTTTGAGCGGCTTCTAGAGTACGCTCAGATGCGCACCCTGCGGTGGAACAGGCTACGGACAGATGGGGCAGGTCGCAGCGCTCGAAGCGACAGTCCTCATAGCGGCCTGCGCGCAGATCGTGCCCCGCGAGGTCAATGCGGTTGAAGTGCTCCCCGTGATGCTCCTGCATGCCGCGGAGATCGCGGTCCGCCCAGGAATGCGTCCAGCCCGGTCGCGGGGCGCAGGCGATCAAGATGGCCATCGGGCAAGGCCCGTTCCCGCCTCGGGCCCCGCGGAAGGTCATGTGCCGCGGGGTTGCCAGTGGCGCCCGGAGCGCTCATCACATGCCATCTCCACGAAAGTGGGTATTGCACAAGCGCCGGACGCTGCGTGCTTCGCGGAACGAAAGCTCCGCCTCAGGCACCAATGCCGGTTGAGGCGATCATTCCGACGTTCCATGCACAATAACCGGAGTTGCAGCCCGAGATGCACGGGAACGGCATTGCTTGGCACCCGAAAACAGAACACCATGCGCCGCACACATCCCACTGCCATCATCATCGGACTGCTCTCCGTGCTGGGCACGAACGCTCAGACCCTCTCGCCGGAATTCGCCAGCGCCGGCTACGCCCTTACCGACCTGGGCACCATCACCGACCTGCCTATTCCCTACGGCGGGCTCACCATCCGTCCGTCATCGCCCGACACGCTCTACATCGGTGGCGCGGCCAACTCCCCCACCGCTGCGGTGTACAAGGTGCCCCTGGTCCGCGATGCAGCCACGCAGCAGATCACCGCATTCGCCGGCCCGGCCATCCTGCACGCCCCGGCGCCCAACATCGACGGGGGCCTCAGCTTCGACGCCAACGGCACCATGCTCTACACCCGCTACAGCATGAACGAGATCGGACAGCTGTTGCCGGACAACACCACCTTCAGCGTCGCGCTCACCCCGCTCGGCGTCGCCTCGTCGGTGGGCAGCCATGCCTTCGTCCCCGGCGGCTATCCCGGCGCGGGCAACCTCATCCTCGCCTCCTACAACCAGTGGTCGCTCTATACCCTGCCCTACACGGTGGCCACCGGCGGGCTCTACACCTTCATGAACAGCACGGCGGAGGTCTCCGTGTCCGGCATTGCGTCCGGACCGGAAGGGATCGCCTACGTGCCGATCGGCTCCACGGCCTTCCCCGTCCCCTCCATGGTCATTTCCGCCTACGGCCTGGGCAAGATCGTGGCCTTCGAGGTGGGCGCTGACGGCCTGCCCCTCCCCGCCACCGCGCGCGACATGGTCACCGGCCTCACCGGCGCCGAAGGCGCATTGATCGACCCCGTCACCGGCGACTTCCTCTTCTCCACCTTCGGCGGCGGCAACCGCGTGATCAAGGTCTCCGGCTTCGAGCTACCCACGACTATCGCGGTCAGCGAACAGCCTGCTGTCGCACTTCGCATGGCACCCAACCCCACCAACGGCACGCTGCGCCTCGGCCTTGATGCTGCGCAGCGCATCGATGCCGTGGAGGTGATCGATGCCCGCGGATGCGTGGCGCTGCGCACAGGCCGACCCGCCGCCAACACCATCGACATGGGTGCGCTGCCTGCCGGCGTGTACACCGTGGTGGTGCGTACCGAGGACGGTGTGCGCACGGCGCGGGTGGTGCGGGAGTGAGTGACCATGGACCACGGCGCTCAGCGCTTGGGCCGATGCGTGCAGCAGACCCCCCCCGGCGGAGATCTGTGTGGACACACTGCGTTGGCCCAAGGTGGAATTGACTCCCTGTAGTGGTTGCGCGATGGGCATGGCCACGCGCAACGCAGCACCCAGCCATGGGTTAAGCAGAACCAGTTGCTGTGGAACAACGCTCAGCAGCCCACCCGCTCGATCGTCAACCGCCCGCCTCGCTGCCTGATCACGAACGGGACCTCCTCCAAGGTGCAGCGCGGTTCGATCGTGAACCGGTAAAACCCTGCCACTTCCAGATCTTCCCGGGAGGTAACGGTCAAGCGCTGCTCGTACCGCGTATCCACCCTCACCCAGTCCACCGGTCCGTGGACCAAGGGATGGCGATAGCCCCCTTCCATGGCAAGCGGGAACTCCTTGATCCTGTCCGCCAGAACGATCCGCTCCTGGGCCTCGATCTCCACATGGAATTTCCCTTTGAGGTCACGGGTGCAGTTGGGCGATGCGTAGTAACTACCGCCGTGCAGCTTCACGGTGGTGACCAAGGTGTAGGTGTCGTCGCCGGAGCGCTCGAGCGTGAACGCCAGGTCGTAGGGATGTTCCTGAGCGATGGTGGTGTCCGACACGTGTAGCTGCCCGGTGCGTGCATCCCGTTCCGGCACCTCCGGTGGTGGGGGGCCGCAACCGGCTTGTACGACCCGGAACGCGAAGGCCTGCTCCACCGCGCCACCGCACGCATTCTTCGCCGGGGTCCAGCGCGGCATATCGTTGATCACCTGCAACAGCCGTGCATCCAGTTCCGCATGGCCGGAGGTTCCAACCAAGGTCACAGCGGTCGCATCACCGCCTTGGTTCAGCGTAAAATGCACCACGGGTGGTTTCAGCCAGCCGATGCCAGGTTGGATCTGCGGAAGGATGCCGCCCTTGAGGTAGCTGACCAGACCGTCCGCGCCACCAGCGAACACCGCATCGGCCGCCGGGTATGCGTGCAGCGAAGGAAGGGCCTCGACCACGTACGCCTTATCCAAGAAGAACACCAAAGGATCCAACCACGGTTCCTGCGCGAAGGCACCTCCAGGGTGATGGAACGGATCGAAGAGCGGGACGGCCGCCTTCGCTTGCGCTCCACATCCTTGGTGACCGTCCCCGAGGGAACCGATGGACACACCAGCTGCCACTACCAGAAGTGTAGCGCCGCCGAACATTGTCATTGCTTTCATGACCTTGGGGTTGGGGTTTCGCCAAAGGTGCAGCACGTGTCCGCCGGCCTTGTTCAACGCCGTGTAAATTAGTGCAAACACAATGTAATTCATTCAAAAGCAAGGGGTTGGCACGGTAGCTTTGCCGCATGTTCCGGTGGTCCGCGCCCCTGCTGTTCGTCGCCCTGCTTTCCTCCGACCCGAGCTCCGCAGAGCTCGGAGAACGGTCCATCAACCAGGAGCGGCAGGAGGAAGTGGCCATGCGCCTGATCGGCCATCAGGTGCTGCTGGCCGCGGGCGACTCCTCCTCGCGCGTGCTCCCCGTGGAGCGCACTGGCGATCGCTACCGGATCCGCTTCGCGCAGGAATTCGGCTTCGATCCAGGCAGTATGACCGCCACGGTGGACAGCGTGGTGCGCAACACCGGCATCGCAATCAGCTACCTGGTGGAATTCGTCTCCTGCGACTCCAATTTGGTGGTGCACAGTTGGCAGGCAGCACTGATCCCTGAGCAGGCCATGATGCCGTGCATCGGGCGGGAACAACCGGTGGGCTGCTACGAACTCTGGTTCACCATCCTGGAGCGCGACCAGGCAGCCTTCGCCGGAACCAAGCGCCCGGAACAAGCCGAGCTGACCGGCTCCGGCGAAGCCCAGGACCGTAGCTGGCTGCTCCTGATCCCTGGGGTGCTGGCCCTGGCCGCCATTGGGCTCTTGGTGCGCAACAAGCTGCGCCGCACGCCCACCACCGATGACCCGAACATCATACGCATCGGCGAATTCCTGTTCAACACGCGGAACATGGAGCTCGCCTTCAAGAACGAGCGGGTGCGCCTCACCAGCAAGGAGGCCGATCTCCTCCAGCTACTTGCCGCATCGCCCAACGACACGGTGGCGCGGGAGACCATCCTGACCACCGTGTGGGGCGATGAGGGCGACTACGTGGGCCGCACGCTGGACGTGTTCGTTTCCAAGCTCCGCAAGAAGCTGGAGGCCGATGCCAACGTGCGCATCGTGAACATACGTGGCGTGGGATACCGGCTGGTGGTGGAGTGAGCAGGCGGCGCCAGAACGGGCCACCTGAACATCAGCGGGCTTTATTCCATAAGCGCGACTGCACAGCCCGGCTCAGTTATTCATCAATTATTGTAGCTATCTTTGGTAATTACCGTACAAATAGATGACCACGCGGACACTTGCGAACTTGCTGACTCTTTCACCTATGGTCTTGTGTGCTCAGAACCTTGTCTTGAATCCCTCATTCGAGGATATCACTTGCTGTCCGGACTCTTATATGGAAACTCATTGTGCACCCCACTGGACGACGAACATGAATAGCTGGGACCTCTTTAATGCCTGTGCACCTCAACTGGTAAGTGTTCCAGATAATTTTGCCGGTCATCAGCAACCCGCAATTGGCATAGCTTATGGGGGATTCATCGCTTGGGGCCCTGACCCTGAAGAACCGCCATATTTTCCGATCGAGATCATGGGCGGAACCTTATCTCAGCCTGTACAGATCGGCGTTGAGTATTACGTATCTTTTAAATTGAGCTTGGCTGTTAACAACACCATCAATTGCTGCATGTCCGACAAGATCGGAATTCTTTTCGTCGAACAGGACCATGGAATGATCAACTATCCAGCGATCGGCAGACCTCCCGTGGTCCAAAACTTCGCCCATGTATACACCGACGAAATGATCACTGACAGTATCGGTTGGCACACTATCGAAGGCTCTTTCATTGCAGATGAAGCCTACACTCACTTCTTGATCGGCAGGTTCTTCACAGACCCCATTGATCAACAGAACTGCTGGGGACCGAATATCGAACATGTCAACCGATCTGCATATTACTACGTGGATGATGTGTACATCTCCGATCGACCGAATGTGCCCAACGGCATTGAGGACCACAATAGTATCCAAGTGGAGGTGCTATACCTGCCTTTCTTAGGGCGAATAGACGTTAGTTCTTCCATGAACTCCGGCCCCTTATCCGTCATGCTACTCGATGCGCTGGGGCGTGTTATCGCCAACGAGCATTCCCCCTCTTCTTCTCTTTCGATACACACCGATCCGTTCGCTCCAGGGATCTATTTTATATGCCCTAGCACGAACGGGAAGATCCACCCAGTGACCACCTTCATGATCCCAGGTCAGTGATTCCTCTTGAGCCCGGTTTTCGTAGCTGTATCCGGGTCTCTTCAACATTGTTTGTCCTTGCGTCCACCTGGAGGGCATCGTAAACTACTTGAGATCGCCTGAGCCACGATCGATGGGCGTTTGACAACGCCAGAACAGGGGGCTTGACCCCCGATCTTGGCGCGGAGATGCTGGTAAGGAACTGCCATGGACTGCCGCGACGAGCAATGGGAACTGGTGAAGCCCCCCTTGCAGGGCAATACCACCAAGTAGGCCCCCAGTGGCAGGTCTACGCAACAAATCGTAGCTTCATCTCTTGTACTGAAACAGTGAACAACCCTCAAAGCCATGCGATACACCCACCTTCTGTCTTTGATTCTGACCGGTGTAACCGCCAATGCACAGATATCCCTTGAGCAGACCTATACCCAGGGTAGTTCGATGATGCTCGGATATGCGGATCCGACCCGGCAGTTCCTCATGGTGAACCTGGAAGAGCTCGGACCCACCTACGTGATGGTTGACCGTGCGAACCAGCTTGTTCATACATATGGCCTTGATCACTCTTCACTTGGCGTCATACCCTATTCGAGTACGACCGTTGTCAATGCATCCGTCCCGGAAGACATTCTCTACATATCTCAGCACCTGTTCGATCTGGATGATGGGATCGAGTTCATGTACGTGAACATGTACTTCACCGGGAGCATTGTGGTAGGCATCACCCAGATAGTCGACGATGATGGCTCCGTTATGTTCAGTTCGAATGGAACACCGTTGATCAGGCCGAATTATCACCTGCAGCAGTACCCAATCTACGCTACACCACAAGGCACCAAGATGATCCTGAGCATGCCGAACGGTGATGCGAACGTGTACAGCCTGGCTGGTGAATTCTCTGTCGGACTTGCAGGAATGGCTGAGGAGACAAGTGCGTTCCCATACCCGAATCCGGCATCGACCGGACTTCACCTCCCATATGCACTCCCCCCCGGATCAAGAACAGGAACACTGGAGGTCCTTGACCTCGTGGGCAATGTCGTAGGCCAGTATCAAGTCAGCAGCGGCTCGGAGTTCCTTTATATCCCGATCGATGCATTGTCGGCAGGCACATACACTTATCGCATCTTGACAGCGAACGGTGCCGTATCGGGTCAGCAATTCGTGAAGTGGTGACGGGTGCTTCATGGAATGACGAAAGGATCAAAGCAAACCTGGGCAGGTTGCACTTGCTCTTCCTCGTTCGGCCGTTTCCTCATGCTGCACTTCTGTTCCAAGGATCGATGCACCAGTGAGGCTTTCGGGCTCACCTTCCCCACGGCGAGATCGCGTTGAACGACCATGCGCAGCGAATGTCGTGGACCGGTTCGCGGTAGGCACCTGACCGCCGTCCGGCAGGCTCAAGCTGTCCTCCAGGTTCCGGATGCGACCCTTCCCTGCTGGCTCCTAGCCGGAATCACCGGAACCGGCGAGCAACAGGATCGCCAGATCGACAAGGTGAGCTGGTGCATCGGCAGGAGGTGAGCCCCATAGGTTTGCGGCTGCGAGCCGCTGGATCCTATGCACGAGAGCGACGAACAGACCCGGCGGTGCTTTAACTTTAAGGCATAGACCCCTCACTATGAGCGCCCTCGCACTCCGCAACGAACTCGCCGAACTCATCGCCAAGGAGAAGAACGCGACCTTGCTCGAGGTGTTGAAGGACATCCTCACCGGCGGATCGAAGAACGCCTTGCTCAAAGCGAAGCTCACCGCGCGGGCGTTGAAGGCTGAAGAAGACCTTGCCGCTGGTCGTGTGTTAACGACCGCTCAGGTTCGCGCTCGTCTCGCCTCACGCAAGAAGAAGTGAGGCTCCATGTTTCCGAGTACGCGGCTGCGCGGCTCGATGAGTCTGGGACTACTGCCCCGAAGAAGCCAGCGAGTGTGTAGCGGACAAGATCACCAAGAAGATCGTGGACGACATCGACTGGCTGCTGGAGCATCCAAGGGGCGGGCAGTATGAACCGCTACTGGAACACATCGGCTTGGGCCACCGCCGCAAGGTGAGCGGCCACTACAAGATCATCTACCGCATCATCGACGACCTGATCTTCGTGTCGGACATTCTCGATACGCGATAGAACCCGGAGAAGATGGCGTGGTGATCACGGCACCCACCCGAGCGCGAGCCGAAGCTGCACGCGGCAGGCAGACCCGCAAAGGCGGAACGAAGACGCTGCGTAAGGGGTTGACGGGTGGGTGCAAGCGAAAGCCCGAGGAAGAGGACGGGGCAGAGCCGCTCAAGAGCAGCGGATAGACCCGGCGAATGTTTGGGGGGATTCCCTGCGATGGCCGGACACCAACTACCTTGTTCTCATGTCAGAGAAGACCGGCGAAGGTGGCATCTATCCGAAGCACGGTGGCTTTGAAAAGCTGCTGAGCTATCAAGTGGCCGAGTTGCTGTTGGACATCACAGCGCGCTTTGTGCAGAAGCATATCGAGCCCGGCAGCCGCACACGCGACCAGATGGAACAAGCGGCGCGCAGCGGTAGCCGCAACATCGCCGAGGGCAGTGTGTTCAGCGCGACCTCGAAGAAGATCGAGATGAACCTGACCAATGTGGCGCGCGCCAGCCTGGTGGAACTGAAGAAGGACTACGAGGCTTTCCTGCGCCAACGCAAGCTCCCGCTGTGGCCGATCCCGGATCCGATCCGCCAGGAACTGATCGATAGGCGGTTCAAGACAGTTGATGAGGTGGCCGCATGGGGTGCCGATGTTCACAAGCGCGCAAGCGAGCGCTCTGTGCAAGAGATCGCGGGCAACATCGGCCATGTGTATTGCATGGTGGCCATCGGTCTGTTGGATCGACAATTGGCCACATTGGCCCGGGAGTTCAAAGAGAACGGCGGCTTCGGGGAGCGCTTGTACAAACTCCGGAAGCAGGCCAAGGACAAAGGCCCCGGCGCTCCAGAGCAGTAGCCTTCGGGTGGACAGGGTGGACACGGTGCAGCCCGCACCACCGTGTCCACCCTGTCCACCCGTGCGAGGCCCGCGTGAGCGATTGCAGCGGGTACCCCGCAGCGAGGCACGAGCGAGGAGTACGAGCGGAAAGCGCGACCCGAGAGCCCTGAGCGGAGCTTTGCGGAGTCGAAGGGTGCGAGGGGCACGCCCAACCCTTCGACAAGCTCAGGGTGGGCTACCTGCTCAAGTACATACTCCCCCCCCCCATACACCTGCCTCTGCCAAGGTTTGCAAAGCCAGGCCTCACAGTGACAGAACGCCTCTTCACATCATTCGGGGTGACTGTCACCGGCTAAGGTACATTGACCTCTCCCCATACACCTGCCGGAAGAACGGGTCCTTCAGATCCTTGATGAAGTAGATGGCTTCACCGGTCGATTTCATTTCAGGCCCGAGGCTCTTGTCCACGTTGGGGAACTTATCGAACGAGAACACCGGGACTTTAATGGCATACCCATCCAGCCGCGGCTTGAACTGGAAGTCCTTCAGCTTGGCGCCGA
>CAYZBO010000104.1:0-9248 GCA_964476665.1 uncultured Chryseobacterium sp.
CAAGTTCTTCAAGGAAAGCACCCTGCTCGCCCAGGAGTTCATCAAGGACAACAAGATGAACGTGGAGCAGTACGTGAAGACCGCTGACAAGGACCTCACCGTGACCGGCTTCAAGCGCCACTCGTTGACCGTCTGATGTTCGCAGATACCTGAATTGAAAGAGGGGGGCTTCGGCCTCCCTCTTTACTTTTCGCCCCGTTCAATCATCCCGCATGGCCCACACCTATTCCCGCATCCTGCTGAAGCTCTCCGGCGAAAGCCTCATGGGCGACAAGTCCTATGGCATCGACAGCGCCCGTCTGGGGCTATACGCCGATGAGATCGTCGCCGTGGCGCAGAAGGGTGTGCAGGTGGCCGTGGTGATCGGCGGTGGCAACATCTACCGAGGTATGCAGGCCGAGGGCGCCATCGACCGGGTACAGGGCGACCACATGGGCATGCTGGCCACCGTGATCAACAGCCTCGCCCTGCAGAGCGCGCTGGAGGCCAAGGGCTACAAGACCCGCCTGCTCACGGCCATCAAGATGGAGCAGATCGCCGAGCCCTTCATCCGTCGTCGTGCCGTGCGCCACCTCGAGAAGGGCCGGATCGTCATCTTTGGTGCGGGCACGGGCAATCCCTACTTCACCACTGACACGGCCGCCAGCCTGCGGGCCATCGAGATCGAGGCCGATGTGATCCTGAAGGGTACACGGGTGGACGGTATTTACACGGCCGACCCGGAGAAGGACCCGAGCGCCACGAAATACGAGCGCATCAGCTTCGACGAGGTGTATGCGAAGGGCTTGAACGTGATGGACATGACGGCCTTCACCCTGTGCAAGGAGAACAACCTGCCGATCATCGTCTTCGACATGAACAGGCCCGGCAACCTCATGCGCCTTGTACAAGGCGATCAGGTGGGCACCCGCGTGGAGCTCTGAGCGGTCAGGCGCGCGTGGCGATCACCAGGTATTCGTGCACCTCGTAGGTGCGCATTGTGCGGCTGGCGGCGCGGAAGAAGGCGTGGCCACAGCCCGGACGCATGCGGTCGTGCAGTTCCACTGCGATGGTGCGCACCCGGTCCATCCAATCCAGCTCCGTGTGGTCGAAGAGCTCCAGCTCGCCACCCTCGATGTCGAGCTTCAGCAGGTCACAGTGCTCCCATCCAGCCTCGTTCATCAACGTGGCCACGCTTACGGCGCGGATGCCCTGCTCGCCGGCCTTCAACGGGCGCGCGTGGAACGATGAGTGGCGCAGGCCCTCGCGCTCGAAGCCGATGGAGCCGTCGGCCGGAGCCAGCGCAGCCTGCACCAATCGCACCCCAGGAACGTTGTTCAGGTTGCGCTGGAGCAGGGCGAAATTGTCCGGATCGGGCTCCACCGCGATCACTTCCACGTGGGGCCAGCGCGCTTTGAACCAGAGAGTGGACATGCCGATGTTCGCACCGGCATCGATCAACGTTCGGGGTGCCTCGGGCAGGGGAAAGCGGTAGCCGTGGTCCATCACCACCTCATCGAAGATGGCCAGATCACTGGTGCCCGTGCGCACGGTGAGCGGTGCCGCCAGATCGGGGACGGAGATGCGGGCCAAGTGCCCCGGTCCCCGCCGCTTGAGCAACAGGATGCGCAGGCCGGTGACAGGGCCCAGTCGGAGCACGTGCTCCACCAGGTGCTTCAGGGCTTTGCCGAGGCGCATGGGCGGCCAAGGTAAGCGGCGGTGGCCGCCACTTCATCACCCGGCACCTTTCCGTTAAATTCGCGCTCCATTCCGACCGCCATGATCGATACCACCGCCGTGATCAAGACCTGTGAGGAGCACATGCAAAGCGCATATGTACACCTGGACAATGAATTGACCAAGATCCGCGCTGGTGCCGCCAGTCCCGGCATGCTGGAGTCCGTGCGGGTGGATTATTACGGACAGATGGTGCCCATTTCGCAGGTGGCTGCCATCAACACCGGTGACGCGCGCACCCTGTTCGTGAAGCCATGGGAGAAGAAGATGATCGATGCCATTGAGAAGGGCATCATCGCTGCCAACCTCGGCTTCAATCCCAGCAATAATGGGGAGAGCGTGATCATCCACGTGCCGATGCTCACCGAGGAGCGCCGCAAGGCCCTGGTGAAGGCCGCCAATGCCGAAGGTGAGCACGCCAAGGTGGGTGTGCGCAGCAGTCGTCAAAAGGCCATGGAGGCCATCAAGGCCGCCAAGAAGGAGGGGATGCCCGAGGATGCCGCCAAAGGACTCGAGGCGGAAGTGGAGAAGCTCACCGGCACCTTCAACAAGAAGATCGACGCACTGATCGACGCCAAGGAGAAGGACATCATGAAGGTCTGATCTGTCAGCATCCTTCGATGCGCTCCCATCCATCTAGTGCCTTGCACTCTAAATGCCCACTTCAGGAAGCCCGTCTTTTTGGTGGCATTGGGGTTGGCGATGAGCACTTCAGTGCTGAACGACCAAGCGCTGTATAGCAAGGCGCTGCCCAGCGCTAAGGACCTCTATGGTGTAGATGCCATCACTCAGGTGTTTAAGTGGCAAGGTAGTAGTGTGGTAAAGCACCTGCTGCCGCTGCAACTCGCGACCCAGTGCATCGCTTAGCAGTACGTGTGCACCGTTTGGCAGCGCAGCCACCTCTAGGGTAGTGCTGCTGCTGGCAGGGTTGGGGTACAGTCGCGTTGTTGCTTGCTGGTGCTCCGGCACCGCTGTGCTAAGGTCCGTTACCAGCAGGCGGCTCACGAATCGCTGCAAGGTGTCGTTCGTGGTGCAATCATCGAAGCCCACATAAGCACCGCAGATGTACAGCGTATCCGGCCCAGCGGTTTCGATGTCTTCTATGGAGACATGTGTGAAACTTTGGTACGTCCAGGGTGCGACACCACAGCCGTTGAAGGGCGGCAGCAATACACCTGTGCTATCGATCATCGCAATACCGCTTCGCTGCTCGCCGTTGACAGAGAGGAACCTTCCCGTGAAGATCATGTGGTTGTGCCAAGGGAAAAGCACGGACGCCAACGTACCTGTCAGAGGATTCGGCAACCAATCGTCACTCAATTGGGGAGGCGAGAAACTTGGATCCAGCGCTCCGTCCGGCATGAAACGCGCAACGAACA
This sequence comes from uncultured Chryseobacterium sp., assembly GCA_964476665.1. Classification (GTDB taxonomy): domain Bacteria; phylum Bacteroidota; class Bacteroidia; order Flavobacteriales_F; family PHOS-HE28; genus PHOS-HE28. Next base: position 3,096 of record CAYZBO010000104.1, read on the forward strand.
AAGTGTCATCGGGCGCAACAGCACGTTTGAATCTCCCGGCCCCATAGACACGCCCGTCGCTAAGGCCGTGGAAATCGAAGAAGAAGCCCGAGTTTATTGCGGGGTCGAAGCTCGTATCCAAGGCACCATCTGGATGCACGCGGAAGAGCCTGCTCACGGGCTGGCCCTCGTACTGGGAGCAACTACAACTGCAGATGAACTTACCATCCGGCAGCTCCTTGAAATCGTAGATAGGTCCATTGGCGTTGCGGTGCGTGCGCGTGGTATCCAGATAGCCGGTGTTGGTGAACCAGATCAACTCGTACTGCCCCTCGAAACCCCGGATGCTGTCGCTGAGTAGGTGCGAGCCGCTCATGAGCACGCGGCCATCGGGGAAGACGTGGTAGTCGCCGCCGGTATTGGAAGTGAAGTACGGCCCGGTGTTCATGCTCATGAAGGTCTGGTCCAAATATCCGTCGCCTTGCAAACGGCGTACAGTGGACCCTATGGCAACATAGAACTTGCCGGACCAAGGGGTGAGCTTTCCTTGCCCGTTGAAGTCAGTGAAGGCTTCATCACGTGTTCCGTTATCGTTCAAGCGGGCGCTCCCCCGGAAGCTGAAGTCCCCCACGAATCGGACCCTGCCAGAAACAAGCAGTTGCCCATTGTCCAACAGCGCTATGGAGTTCACATTCTGGTCCATTATCGCGGTCCGGAAGGCAGTGTCTAGTTCGAAGCTCCATTGGGCAAGAGCCCACGGAGTTTGGAAGGTCGCAGCGCAAAGCGCTGCGGCCTTCCAAATGCGGCTGTTCATTGCTGGATGATCAGCTTCTCAGTGTGGGCGATCACGCCTCCTCGCAGGAACTGGATCACATAGGTACCGGGGGCTATGCCTCGTGTGTCCCACAAGCGTTGCCCTTGCATGCCGTTGGTTGGGATCGAAACGATCAAACGGCCGTCGAGTGCGCGCACATCGATGCGACCGTCTTCAACTCCCTGCTGTCCATGATCGAAATTGAAAGCCACCCAGTTGCGCGCGGGATTTGGTTGTAGTCCATAAGCGGAGGCGTCCACTGGTGTGAGCTCGGTGCTGCGCTCGCGTGTCCGGTTGGCCTTTGAGATAGGGACATCGCCTGTGTATGGTGCCCGGCATTTGCCATAGGCTGCGCAGAGCAGGTTACTGGCCCAATTGCTCGGCCGGTCGTAGTGGGTTCCCACCATCGTCTCCAGTTCGGTCACTTCGGCCGAGGTCAACTGATAGTGGTTCCTTCCATCGTCCGCAGCGGTACGCAATACGCTTATGTAGGTGAGCATCCGTTGGCGCTCTTGTTCCTCCGGTGCTTTCGGCTCTCGCTCGGCGGGCATGGCTTCCACGATCGCTTGGGCACCAGCATGGTCGCCAAGGCCAAGGAGCAATGCAGCTTCCGAGTAGCGAGCACGATTGGAGCGCACTTGCTGCCATACCCAACGCAAGCTGTCCGGCGGCGGTGGCACCGTATCGGTCTGCAACAGGTAGATGGCATGGGCCGCAAGCTGGGTCAACCGCGTGTGCTTGTCAGCGATGCTCTCTTCCAAAGTGGTCCTATACGTCTTGGTGTCCCAACTCGCTTCGATGGCGTCCGCTACATAGCCCGGGATGGGATAGTTCGCCTCCAATTCCGCCCACTTCAGGAATCCTTCCTTCTTGGTGGCGTCGGGGTTGGCTATGAGGATCTCCGCCTTCACGGCGACCGGCACGTACGCCTTGTTCACCAATTCCTTCAGGGCTTCCACACTCAAATTCGGGCTCAAGCCAAGCAAGTAAGTGCGCAGGTCCCACACGTCCTGTGGCCAGGCGCTAGTGATCTCCTCCACTACTTCGTCGGTGCTGCCCCCATCGATCAGTTGGTCGTAGAGGTAGCGTAGGTTCCCATACTCGTACTTGCTCGCGCTCAGTTGTGGCTTCACTTCGGTGAAGGTGTGCCCGCCTCCGGCTATCCAAACAGGTTCACCTGTACCACAGGTGATGCCCGTGCTTACCTGTACAGGCACTAGGTAGTCAGCATCGAGGTCGTTGGGATTCGGCAACGTGTAGGTCACGGGGGCGTCGCCACCCGCATGGCTGTACTCCAGGTATTCCAAGGCTTGCGCTTGCGTTGTCACCTCGAAGTGCATGGCTCCGTCGAAAGTGTTGCTCGCACTATAAGCAGGTGTGCCTTGCCGGCTGCGGATGGTATGGGTCAACTGGTCCGTTTGAGTGGCTCCGTTCGCCGGGCGGCTCTTGATGTTCACCGCATTGTCCGTATTGGTATTGCACTGGAACTGCAAGCCCTGCAAGCTGGGGTCACCGTTCACATCCGCGCACTCGCCTTCACCCACGAAGGCAGCATCCAAGTCCGTGGCGCTGTTACGGAAGACCACATCGTTCTCCGCGCCCGTATAACCCACTACGATGCCTTCCAAGAGCGTGGTATTGCCCGGCGAGCGGGAAAGGGAATTGTCCATGATGGAGAAGGCATTGCTGCCGGTGGTGAAGAATCCGCGATGATTGTTATCCCAATAGAATTCATCCAGATTCCCAGACATGTCAACGCTCCACCTCCCCATCTGCACGGTATTCCCCCGAATGGCAAAGCCCGGCACATCGGCCATGTACACCGCGCAGATGTTGTCAACGAACTCGCTTAGGACCACATTGGTGTAAGGCGCCCCGGCGCTGGCCATGTTGTGTATGGCGTGGTCCAGGTTGCGGAACACGCTGCTACCGGGGCCGGTGCCCCAGACCGCGATGTTGGCGTTGAGGCCCTGAATGCCCAAGCCCATGCGGTGGCTTTGGGTATGCGTGGGCAGGTCGTTGGCGAAGGTGCATCCTAGGAAGATGCTTTGGCCATGGTCTGCTACGCGCACATGGGCCACGGGATCAAGGTCGTCGTAGTTCAGGTGCGCAGTTGTGCTGAACGTGGTGCTCTGGAAGAAGGGCACATCCCAATAATTCAGGAAGAACGCGCCGCTGGGCAGGCCATGGAGCACAACATCGTAGCGGTTGTTCTCGAAGAACGCGTCGCGGATGTCAATCAGTCCGTTCTTGATTGGACCGGCATAGCCAGGGTCCAAGGGATCGCCCTCACCACCGAGTATGCCGGTCAGGCTGTTGCTGATCCGACTGCCACTATGAACGCGCACCATGCCTTGTGGGGCACTGGGGTCCACGTTGCCATAGTTCTTCACACCGTCCCACATGCTATTGGCCCCACAGGTGGGCAGGGTCGTGAGGTGCGCGCCATTGATCAGCTCCAAAGTACCGCCTGCTTCCACCACAATGTTGGTGAGCACCTCTTCGTCCTGACGACTATCGGCGAAAGAGATGGTGGCGCCGTCAATGGTGAGGGAACGTTCGTTGGCAATGACAATGCTACCGCGCACTTTCTTATCGGTGGTCCAGACCTCGTTGCCTTGCACGTTGTATTGGGCCACGTCAATGTCAAAGACATCCTCCAGCCGGTAGAGCACGATGCTCTGCCACGGGGCCAGCGTTACTGTGCCGGAGTGGATGGTGCCGTACACATCGCTCCAGCAGCCGATGAGTTCGAAGGAGCCCCCATTGGCGAACACGTTCTGGGGGTCGGCTTCGGTGCCTGGGAGGGGGGCGTGGTAGCGGAGGATGTGGTTGTTGTTCACATACGCCTCAGCGATCACGGGATCTATCGCTACGCGGTCTACGCAGATGTGGTCGATATCAACTTGGTAGGAACTCGAGACCGCGCCCAGGCTGCGTTGCACATGCTGAATGGCCATGATCATGCGATCATACGGAGTGCGGTCTTCGATCTCCACATAGAGTTCATGGGTAGCCCAGGTCTGCAGGACCGGAATATGGGCGAACGGTGCCTCATAGTGGCCTTGCGACCAGGTTGCGCCTGTGGCATCCCAGTACATGCCAAGTTGCAACGCGTCGATCCCTTGACCACGCAGCGCAATGGTGACGCGATAGGTGCCCGGCCGCACTTCACCAGCCGGTGGTGGTCCGGAACCGGCAACGATCTGCGGCATGTTCGGTAGCTGGAACATCTCTATCCAATTCTGATCGGTGAATCTGCGATACGAAATGGTGCCATCATTACCAGGAGTGCTGGTCGTGCTCCAAGCGCCAGCAGGTCCGGAACTGCAGTCATCCTCAAAATAGACCAGGCCCGATTCCAAGACGGAATGGCCTCGGGGGGATAGATCGGGAGCGCTACCGGGCTGGAAGTTGATTGTGCGTCATCCTGCGGCTGCGGTGCCGTGCGCCAGCCATTGAGGGTCCATGGTAATTGTGGGTATTCGGGCAGATAGTTGGTCACGTTGGGTACATCGTAGGCAATGTACTGGCGAAGAGTGACCTTGCTGAAGGGGTTGAAATAGCTGTTAAGGTCATACGCGCCGAAGTCCACCAGCGGCTGGGAGCCACCGAAGGATGTGGCCTTCACTTGGAATTCCGTCAGACATGCTTGTCCGAAACCCACGCCATACAGTACGTTCCCGTTCACTTCGGTGTCGAACTCTTGTTGATAGGGGTCAGCGCCATGCTCTCCCAGGTCTTGTAGCAGGATCTGGGTGTCCTTGCAATTGAAGACGGTGTTGTTGCTCACAGCATTCCCCTCGTAGCCCGGAGCATGGTCGATCAGAATACCTGCTCCGCAATCATTGACCGTATTGCCCTCGACCACCGTGTTCACGATAGCGTGATTGCCGAAGTAGATGCCCGTGGTCTTCTCGGTGTTGTTGCCTGAATTGGTGGCCTGCCCCCAAAGCACACCGATGCTGTTGGAGACGATATTGTCACGCACTTCACATCCATCGCAGTAGTCGAATGTGATGGCCGCTCCGTCGTTCACCAAGCTGAGCGCCTTGGTGACGTAGTTGTTCGCGGCCGTTGCGCCCGCGCCGCTGAAGTTGATGCCGTTGTTACCGGCTCCAACAACGGAGTTCCCTTCGATCATCACGCCGTCTCCTTGCGCGTAAATGGCGGAGTAGGAGCCATACTCATTACCCTTTACAGGGGTAAGGGCCCCGTTCGGTTGTGGCAAGCCCATGGTTCCGCTCCATAGGCCGATGTCATTGAAGATGCAGTTGCGAATGGTGCTGTTCAGCCAGGTGGCACGCACGCCATAGAGCAGGCATCGTTCAAAGGTGCAGTCCTCGATGAGCCGTACTGGCAAGCCAGGCTCGGCAAGGTCCCGAACACCGATCATCACATCGGTGAAATGGCAATTTCGGATGGTGATCGTGTGTGATACTTGGCCAGGTCCAGCAGGACGCACGCCGGTCTCCCCATAGTGCATGAAGCTGAGGCCGTCCACGGTAATGGTATTACAGTTGGTCATGTACAGCCCGTGCTGCTCCGATACATACTCGACGTCTTGCGGCGCCTGTCCAGTGGTCAGGCTCAGGGCGTAAAGTCGGCCGTTCGTGGCATCATAGTACCATTCCCCCGGTGCATCGAGCTGGTCCAGCTTGTTCACCATATAGTAGCCCCAATTTTGACCGGCCAGGTCCATCGGCATGACGTTGTTCAGTGCGTACTGGTCATTCAGTGTCAATTCGTCCAGTGTCCCTACTTCAGTGTGGGCAATGACCTCCCGCATTTGGTACTGCCAGTTGGCAGTGCGCACTACGGCCCATGCGCCTTCCCAATAGCCAGCACCACCCGGCAGGCCCTCATCTATGATGGTGTAGCCGACACCGGTGCTGTTCCGGCGGAAACTGCTCTCCGGGTCGAGCGGGTCGTAGTTCGGGTAACGCGCCACCTGCATGAGCTGGCCGCCTTCGTACACATGGCTGATGAACGACGGTGCCGACGGCAGGTCGGTATAGTAGTAGTTCTCCGCCGCGTCGTAAAACCATGCTCCATTGCTCACCACCAGACTGCCTTTCAATGTCGCGGGCGGAGCTCCTGCCGGGTAAGAGCCGATCGTAATGCCGTTCCTATTGCTGAGCGCCATCCCACCCCTAAACACACTCCCGCCCTGGAATAGGATCAGATCCCCCGGCGCGAAGGAGGAATTGGATTGGTTGACCTTGTTGATGGTCTGCCAAGCTTGCGCGGGCGAGGTTCCCGAGTTGGAGTCGCTACCCGTCGGCGATACATAGTAAGTTGCTGCACGCGCACTACTCAAACCCAACCCCGCGTCAACCAAGGGTTCCAAAATGGGGGGG
>CAYZBO010000105.1:0-2828 GCA_964476665.1 uncultured Chryseobacterium sp.
ACGTTGTAGGCTTGCGTGGCGGGGTACCAGCTCTGCGCATTGCTGGCGAAGACGGGCAGTCGCATGCCGCCACCGGGCGCCTGCAAGGCCATTCCCTGCGATGTGGGCATGCTGAAATTGCTCACTTGGAACGAGGCCAGCGACACCTGCACACCGCCGTTCACCGCGCCGCGTGCATCGCTTCCCGCCGGACGGTCCAGCGTGACGCCCTGCTGCTGATCGCGCAAGGTGGCGTGGTAGACGTAGGGGGCATTGCCCTGCTGCGGATACATCCCCACGGCCACTTCGTTCACGGCCAGCGGCATGGGCAGGTCCACCGGCTTGGTGGGACTGATGGACTCGCCGGCCACCGTGTAGGCGTTCATGATATCGGGCTCCACCACGGTGTTCAGGAAGCGCACACTGCGCAGGTCATCGCCGCTCGCGCTTGACTGTGTCATGCGGAACACGCTGTTGGCACTGTCGGGTACGGTCACCCATCCGCTGATGCGCGCACGACCCGCAGGCTCTTCCGCGAAAGCGGTCACCTCCAGCGGGAAGCCGAGCAGCTGGCTGAAGTCCATGCCGCCATACACCCGCAACTGGAAGTCGATCACCGTTTCCGCCACCTGGCCGTTGTAGTTGGTGAGAGTGGTGGTGGCGATGGTGCCCAAGGCATTGGAATTGCCTGTGGCCTCGTTGTACTCCATGCCGAGGTAGCCGGGCTTGGAGGCCGTGAACTCCAGGTGGGTCAGCGGCACGTTCGTCATCGTGTATTGGCCCTGGGCGTTGGTCTGCACCTCCGCCGTGAGGTTGCCGTGCGTGTAGCGCACCCGGGCGTTGGCCACTGCCGCGCTGTCGATGGTGACGGTGCCGCGCACGGTGCGGCCGCGCTTCACCTGCACGTTCTTCACCTGCCAATGCTTCCCAGCGGTCGAGCTCACCGTCAGCTCGCGCGTCACTTGGTTGCCGCCCTGCGGCGCATACACGCGGAAGGTGAAGTCCTGTCCTGATGCGCGGAACGCAAAGTCCACACGGCCCTGGCTGTCGGTGGTGCGCTCCAACGGCTGGCCTGCCACAGAGGCCGAGGTGCCGCCGGGGTCCGTGGCCGGATGCTTGATGGCCGGGTACATCACCGGCGATGCGTTGATGAGCACCACGCGGGCATTGGCCAGCGGTGTGCCCACGCTCTCGGGGTCCTGGCCAGGCAGCAGGGCCTGCGGACTTGTGGGCTCCTCGCGTACGACGAAGTGGATGCGGTGCAGCTTGTAAGGCACCGTGGCCGTGGTCGTGAGCGTGCCGGTGGAGGGTACGTTCACGGTGATCGTATCGCGGTCGTACAGCTCCAGGTCGTTGGGGATGATCACCACCTGCAGGCCGTTGCCGGTGGGAACGTCCAGCAAGATCTCACGCTTCTGGGTGATGATGTTGTAGGTGGAGGCTTTGATCACACCCTCCTGGCCGGTGGCGGGGTCGCGGTAGTGCGCGCTGGCGGCGAGGGTCTGTCCGGCCTCGTTCTGGAGGATCACCTTCACCTTGCCCTTGGGCGAAATGAAGATCTCCCCGGCGGAGTACTGGAAACCCTTCCGCAGCATGCCCACATCCCCGCTGTTGGGCTCGCCGTTGTTCGTGCTGCTGGTGCCGCCGCCCGTACTTCCGGTCGAAGGCATGGGCTGTGTGTTCTGGCCGATCTGCCCCAGAATGCCAGGGTTCACCTGCATCATGGAACCCGTGTTGATCGATCCGCCCCCGCTCAGTACGATCCGGTTCACGACCTTGATCACGCGGTTGAAGCCCGGCTTCTGTACATCGAGCACGTAGTAGTGCCCCACCGGCACCGTGCCTTCCTTCTGCACGGGCAGCTCAGCGCGGTGGATGCGGCCGTCGTTGCCGGTGACGCCCGAAGCATGCATCACCATGCGGCCCTGCGAAACCAAGGCGTTGGCGGCCATCTGGAAGCCATCAGGCTGGTTGTTCTCCAGCATCGCGCCCCAGTTCGTGTTGCCATTGCGCAAGGTCTCCATCCCGGCCTTGCTGATGCGCCAGAGCTTCCAGGTCGCACCGGGTTCGGCAAGGGCCAGATCGGCCTGTGTGCCGGCCGCGCTGTTGCGCACGGTGGCGGTGACGGCCGGGTTGCGGTCCACCACGCGCTGTATGTGGAAGAGCCATTGGTCCTGGCCTTTGTAGGCGCGGGGATGCGCACGCGACGAGGTGCCGAAGCCATCGCGGCTGGCGAGCTCGCAGCGCATGCAGCTCTCCTTGAACTGGTTATTGGTCACCGTGAAGCACGCGCTGGTCCAGTCGCTCTCGTAAGCGTATTGGATGGGTTGCGGGAAGTTCTCGAAGCGGTACTGGGTACTGAACTCATCCACGTAGCGGGCCAGGGTGAAGTAGCGGTTGGTGCCCGCCGGAGAACAGTCGAAGCGCACCAGGTCGCGGAACTCGGCCAGGCCCCGGCTGTCGGCCGTATCGCGGGCAAGGATAACGTACTCCTCGCCCTGTACGGTGAAGGTGGGATCGGGCGCCGTGCTGCCGCGCGAGGCCTCATCACCCGGCACCAACGAGGGCTTGCTACCGACCTTGCGCAGCAGCAACACTTCCACGCCGGCCTTCGTCACCTCGAAGTCGTAGCGGTCGGCCACGAGCACTTTCACATCCATGCTCTTCACCTGCGCATAGAAGGTTCCCAGATCGCCATTGGCGGGCAGGCTGTTGTTGAACTGCACCGGCTGTGCATAGTAGGTGCGAGCCGGGTTGCCTACACGCACCATCAGCACACGGCGGAAGGTTCCGGAGTAGCTGCCTTCCAAGTTGCCGGTGAAGTCGCCGCTGAGCGTGACCGTGCCCTG
>CAYZBO010000105.1:2928-5741 GCA_964476665.1 uncultured Chryseobacterium sp.
GTGCCGACCGTGAACACACTGATCTCGCTGCGACCGAGGTTCGCCACGGCCACCTGCCCGTTCACATCGCGGGCGGTCACCTGCATGGCGTACTGCTTGCCCTGCTCGAAGGCAAGGTCCTGCACCTGCCTTACGTAGACATTGGTCATCAGCCCTTCCTTCAGCAGTACCGGCTGGGCGCGGGTGTAGGTGCGCGCCGCGATGATGGCATCGTTCGGGTTCTGGCCGGGGAACACAGGCGTCACCAGCAGGTCATACTGGATCATCGCACCGGCCAGATTGCCCAGGGGTGGTGTCCACGTGAACACCGGGTTGGTCATGTAGGCGTTGATCTCGGTGCCGTGGAGCGGCTGGGTGAGGATGGGCGGCTGCGCGTAGTAGAGACCGAACGTGAAGCAGCCTCCGCCGGGCTGGCTCAGCAGCTGCGTACCGGCATAGGTATAAGCTTCCACGCAGAGTGTGTACATCCCTTCCGGCAGCTGGCCCGTCTGCACGATGGCCTGCTGAACGCTTTGGTCGGCATTGGTGGTGACATATTCCGGCGCCAGGAAGTCCATGACACCCGGCTGCGTGCTCAGCACCACCGAACCGCCCGGTGGCAGGATGATGGGCGAGGGACCCTGGTGCCCGGGCTCGGTGCGGACGAACAGACCTGCCGTGCTGTTGGTGAGGCTGCCCTCCAACCGCACCTGCTTGACCTCTGTGGTGGTGTTGGTCAGGGTGATCACCGCCTGCCCGGTGAGGTCGGCATAGTCGTATACATAGGCCGAATAGGGCGGGATGATGTTGAGCGTGACGATGACCTCCTGGGCGCGGAGGAGTGTGGGAAGTAGGAGAATACAGGTGAATAGCAGTTGGCGAATGGCGAATGGTATGCGCCGCCGTTCGCCATTCGCCATTGGCCATTCACCCCTGCGCTTCACGAATGCATTTCCCATGGCTCAGAAGTTCAATCCGTAAGTCACGCGTGTGATCACCTCCTCGAAGGAGCGGAACACCGTCTCGTCGGTGGCCTCGTTGCGCATGAGGATGCCCTGCAGTGAAAGGCGGCCCTTCTTGTGCACGGCAATGCCCAGGTCCACCAGCCCGCTCAGCGTGAAGCCGTTCTCCACACCGTTGAAGTGGTTGCGGTTGTACATGCCGTTCACGCCTACCTGCAGCTTGCGCTTCAGCACCGGAAAACCCAGCCCGAGCCCGCCTCCCATGGAGCCCACATCGCCCTGTGGCAGCACGGTGTTGTTGTAGTTGAGCGATCCGGTGGTGGTAAGCCCACGGGCCACCCACGTGCGGCTGTACACGAAGGCGCCCACCAGCGTATGCTGATCGGCCGGTGCGTTGATGGTGCTCACCGGACTGTTCAACTTCTGGTAGACCCCCACGAACTGGATGGTGCGGACGATCTTCTCGCTCACCTTGTTGAAGTAGGGCACCAGCGTGAAGCTGTTGCTCACCTGCTTGAAGAGCTCCGCATCCGGCGATACGCGCGTGGGGTTCTGGGTCACGCCGAAGTTGCTCCAACTGGCGTTCACGCCGAAGGTCCGCGTGGGGTTCCAGTTCAGGTTCACATTGCCGATGAGCCGCTCGCTGGTCACGGTCCGCTGGCCCAGCAGGTTGTCGCGCTGCAGACCGAAGCTGGTGTTGATCGCCACGCGGCCGCTGTCCAACCGCAGGTGCGGCGTCACGGTGAACTGTTCAATGTCGTTCTGGAAAAAGTACGCGCCCATGCTGCGGTACTCCGGGTCCACGCGCTTGTAGCTCACCCCCATGCCGCCGCCCGCGCCTTCGTAGTTGAGGCTGGTCTCGCCCGCGCTCAGGTATTGGGTGCTGATCTTCGCCCCCAGCCAACCACCCACCACGTCCTGCACCAGGTTGGTCTCTCCGCCCACGTCATAGGCGGGCTGCCTGTCGTCGAGGGTGTAGGCGCTCAGGCCGATGTCTGCCTTCCAGAACAGCCTCCGTTTGTCCTTCCGGTACAGGTCCTTCCGCCAGGAGAAGCCCACGGCCGTGTTGCGCTGCGGGGCCACACTGTCGCGCTGGGCGCTGGTGAGCGAGCGCTCCACGTCCCATCCGTACAGGTAACTCATGTCGAAGTACCCTTGGTCGTGCCCTACTCCCAGCTTCACCGCGTAGGCCATGCGCGTGTAGCTGGGCAGGGGGCGGAAGGCCAGTGGATTGGCGAACTGCGCACTGTCCAAGGCCGTGCTCCGGTTCAGGCGGCCGTACATGAACCCGAAGCGCAGGCCGGTCCGTGGGCCATCGGGCTTGTAGGCGGTGTTGATCTCCACCCCACCGCCGAGCATGCGGTAACCTGCCAGCGTGAAGGGCTGGAAGTTGATGTTGCGGTAGCCCGCATGCACGGTGAGCCACTTGTAGCGCGGGCTGATGCCGTACTGGTTGAAGGGCTGATAGAAACGGTTCTCGAAATTGCCCAGCAGCAGCTGGAAGGGCATGCTCACGCCCAGCACGGTGAGCGTTGGCGCACCGCTCAAGGTCCAAGTGAAGGGCTGGCGGCGCGCGGGGATGCCGTTCACCGAGTAGCTCTCCATGGAGAAGCTGAGGTTGCCGGAGAGCTTGACCGGCTTCTTCAGGTCGACCTGCTGGAGATCTTGGGCGAAGGCACCGACCACCATGCAGGCCGACAGGATCATTGAAGACCAGCGAAAGAAGCGGTTCATGTCAGGTGGCTCGGCGGAGAGCGGAACAAGACTAATTCCGCGTTCCACACCTTACCATCCGGATCGATCAAGTGGCATGGATGCTTATCGGATGGTAGGAGCCCGTGCCGTGCTCCCGAACCGGAGCCGGTCGTCTCC
>CAYZBO010000105.1:5841-9194 GCA_964476665.1 uncultured Chryseobacterium sp.
GCGATCTCCAACAAGCCCAGTTGCAGGAACTGTTGGATGAACATCGTCCAGGCGAACGCGCTCGTATCGTGCCCTGCACCGAAGGTCTTGATGCGCTGCCAGCCCTTCTCGTTCACCTCGGGGCTGTACGTGCCCTTCAATACGTCCACCAGCACGCTCATGCCCAGTTGCTGGCCGCTGCGCACCACGGCGCTCAGGGCCTTCTGTGCGAGCACCGTGCCATCGAAGTACTTCGGCGGGTCCTTGCACACATCGCAGTTGCCACAAGGCTCAGCGCGTTCCTCGCTGAAGTAGTTGAGCAGGATGGTGCGTCGGCACACCTGTGCTTCAGCATACTCCTTCATTCGGTCCAGCTTCGCGATCACCACATCCTTGTAGCGAGGGTCCTCGATCTCCTCAGCGAACCGCATGTGCGTCTGCACATCGGCATAACTGTAGAACAGGATCGTCTCGGAAGGCTTGCCATCGCGGCCTGCGCGGCCGATCTCCTGGTAGTAGCCCTCCACGGTGCCGGGCAGGTTGTAGTGGATCACGAAGCGCACATCGCTCTTGTCGATGCCCATGCCGAAGGCGATGGTGGCGCAGATCACATGGAGCTTGCCCTGGATGAAATCGTCCTGCACGCGACTGCGTTCCTCGGGCTCGAGCTTGGCGTGGTAGAAGGCGGCGCGTACACCGATGTCCTGCAACTTCTCCGCGAGCTTCTCCGCCCCTGCCCGGCTGTTGCAGTAGATGATGCCGCACTTCCCCGCGTGGCGCCCAACGATGCGTTCAATGGCCTTCCACCGGTCCTGACCGGGCAACACGGCGAGCGAGAGGTTGGGGCGGTCGAAGCTGCTTATAAAGACACGATGATCGTGCAGACCGAGGCTGCGGGCGATATCCTCGCGCACAGTGCGGTCGGCCGTGGCGGTGAGCGCGACAACGGGCACCTGCGGGAAGCGCTGCTTAAGCACACGCAAGTGTTGGTACTCCGGGCGGAACGAATGGCCCCAGGTGCTGATGCAGTGCGCCTCATCCACCGCGAATAGCCCGATACGGAGAGCCGCCAGTTCATCGAGGAAGCCCTGCTGGAACAAGCGTTCCGGCGAAACATACAAGAGCTTGAGGTCGCCGTTACGGACCTGCTGCTGCACCAAGCGTTCCTCGGCGAACGTGAGCGAACTGTTGAGGTAGGCAGCCGCGATGCCATTGCCTTGCAGCGCCTGCACCTGGTCCTTCATCAGCGCAATGAGCGGCGATATCACCACGGCCAGGCCGTCCAGCGCGAGCGCAGGCACCTGATAACAGAGGCTCTTGCCGCCACCGGTGGGCATCAACACCAGCGCATCGCGGCCCGAGATCACGTGCTCGATGATCTCCTGTTGCCGGGGTCGGAAGGACTTGTAGCCGAAGTGGCGCTCGAGGAGTTCGAGAGGCGCGTTGCTGACGAGTTCCATGGCGATCGAGGGGGCTACAAGGTATCCTGCGGCAGGCGAATCGTTCGACTCTGACGAAAGTCCGTCCGATCCGACCCGAACACGGTCTTTCAATATTATTTGGAAGTTCGGATCCGATCGCCCTAACTTTGAGCCGACCACCGGAACATGGAACTGTACGAAGCCAAGGACAAGTTCATCCAAGCATGGGGCGCGTTCGGGAGCCAATGGGGCATCAACCGCAGCATGGCGCAGGTGCATGCCCTGTTGCTCATCAGCGCGGAGCCGTTGAGCACCGAGGATGTGATGGAGCAGCTCAACATCAGCCGCGGCAACGCCAACATGAACCTGCGCGCGCTCATCGACTGGCACTTGGTGGAGCGGATCTTGAAGGCCGGCGAGCGACGCGAATTCTTTCAGGCCGAGAAGGACGTATGGAAGATCGCCACGCACATCACCCGCGAGCGCAAGAAGCGGGAACTGGAGCCCATGGTCCGACTGTTGGGCGAATTGAAGCATACCTCAGGCTCCAACGCCGAGACCAAAGCCTTCAAACAAATGGCGCACGACCTGCACGACCTCACCAGCCGCATCGATGCCGTCCTGGACCGCAGCACCCGCAGCGATGTCCAATGGTTCCTGAAAGCCGCATCCACCCTCCTCCGGTGACTACTTCTCCATGCAGCAATGTTTCATTATTTCCTGAAACTTCAACACATGACATGAACCACAACCTCCTCAGCTACCTGCTCTTTCTCCGCGGTAAACGCAAAGCACGGGAGCTGCGCGCCTCACTTCCCACGTCCGCAACCGCATGACCTACAGCTGAACGAACCCCAAAAACCACAACTGTCATGAGCACCCTGCAACGCCTCCTGCACTGCGACGGTCGCACGGACCGCCTGACCTACCAACGCAACATCGCCCTACTTGCCATGGGGAAGACCGCCGTAGACCTCATCACGCTCTCTCTCACTACGGACATCGACGTGGCGCTGGTGGCCCTTGGCTGGTTCAATCCTTTCCTGCTCATCGCCCCCTGGTCGGGCGGCACCATGCCCTTCGCCATCTGCCTGAGCACCTTCGCCCTCTACACCGGTCTGGTGTGGAACGGTGTACACCGGCTGCGTGACGCAGGCTGGCGTCACTGGCTCGGCGCCGCCATTGCCATCCCGTTCGCAGGGCCGCTGTTCGGTGCGGTGATCGCCCTGATCCCCACGCAGCGACGCACGGTTTGGGACCTCGTCTGAGGTTGGAGCAGCCCGACCTGGAGCATGGCCCAACCATTGCTCCCGGCCTTCAACCGTTCGTGTATCCACTACGGCACCTACCCGTAAGCCCGGTACTTTCGGACCATGATCGTCCTGAAGGACATCCGCAAGGCCTACCGCACCGGGGCCAACCTCCTGCAGGTGCTCAAGGGCATCGACCTGGAGATCACCGATGGAGAGCTCGTGAGCATCATGGGCAGCTCCGGTTCCGGCAAGAGCACCCTGCTCAACATCATCGGCATCCTGGACAATTACGACAGCGGGGAGTACCTGCTTGACGGCATGCTGATCAAGGGGCAGACCGAGACCGAGAGCGCCCTGCTGCGGAGCAAGTACATCGGGTATGTGTTCCAGAGCTTCAACCTGATCGGCTTCAAGAACGCGTTGGAGAATGTGGCCCTGCCGCTGTACTACCAGGGCGTGCCGCGCCGCAAGCGCAACGAACTGGCCCTGGCCATGCTGGAGCGCGTGGGGCTTAAGGAATGGGCCCACCACCTGCCCAATGAGATGAGCGGCGGTCAGAAGCAGCGCGTGGCCATTGCGCGGGCACTGGTCGCCGACCCCAAGGTGGTGCTGGCCGACGAGCCGACAGGCGCCCTGGACACCCGCACCAGCGAGGAGGTGATGGCCCTGCTCACCGAGGTGAACCGCGACCTGGGCAAGA
>CAYZBO010000106.1:0-9032 GCA_964476665.1 uncultured Chryseobacterium sp.
TGATGCTGGCCAGCCACAACATCCTGAACCCGGCCAACGGCGCGCCCATCGCGGTACCCAGCCAGGACATGGTGCTTGGTCTGTACTACATCACCAAAGGCCGCAAGAGCGATGCCGAGCGCACCATGAAGGGTGAGGGCCGCACGTTCTACAGCAGCGAAGAAGTGATCATCGCCTACAACGAGAAGAAGCTCGATCTGCATACGTGGATCAAGCTGCGCTGGATGAACCCGAAGACGGGCAAGGCGGAGATGATCGAGACCACCTGCGGCCGTACCATCTTCAACGAGGTGGTGCCCGACGAGGTCGGCTTCATCAACGAGGTGCTCACCAAGAAGGCCCTCCGCGACATCATCGGCAAGGTGATGAAGGAGACCGGCGTGGCCCGTGCTGCGCAGTTCCTGGACGACATCAAGGACCTGGGCTTCATGAGCGCCTACCGTGGCGGTCTGAGCTTCAACCTGGACGACGTGATGATCCCCGGCGAGAAGGAGAAGCTGGTGGCAGCCGCCCAGGCCGAGGTGGACGAGGTGACGAGCAACTACGAGATGGGTCTCATCACCAACAACGAACGGTACAACCAGACGATCGACATCTGGACGCACACCAACAGCAAGGTGACCTACACCCTGATGGAGCGCATCAAGACCGATCGTCAGGGCTTCAACTCCATCTTCATGATGATGGACAGCGGCGCCCGTGGTTCCAAGGAGCAGATCCGTCAGCTCAGCGGTATGCGTGGTCTGATGGCCAAGCCGCAGAAGAGCGGTGCCGGTGGAGGCCAGGACATCATCGAGAACCCCATCCTCTCCAACTTCAAGGAGGGCCTGTCCATCTTGGAGTACTTCATCTCCACCCACGGTGCCCGTAAGGGTCTGGCCGATACCGCACTGAAGACCGCTGACGCCGGTTACCTCACCCGCCGTCTGGTGGACGTGGCACAGGACGTGGTGATCACCGAGGAGGATTGCGGCACGCTCCGCGGTCTGGTGGCCACTGCCCTGAAGAAGAACGAGGAGATCGTGGAGAGCCTGTACGACCGGGTGCTGGGCCGTACCGCGGTGCAGGACGTGTTCCACCCGCAGACCGGGGAGCTCATCGTGTCCGGTGGCGAGTCCATCAATGAGGACATCGCTGCCGCCATCGCCGCCAGCCCCATCGAGGAGGTGGAGATCCGCAGCGTGCTCACCTGCGAAATGAAGCAGGGCGTATGTGCCAAGTGCTACGGCCGCAACCTGGCCACCAATCGCATGGTGCAGCGTGGCGAGGCCGTGGGTGTGATCGCCGCGCAGTCCATCGGTGAACCGGGAACCCAGCTGACCCTGCGTACCTTCCACGTGGGTGGTGTGGCCGGCAAGATCACCGAAGAGAGCGAGATCCGCGCCAAGTACGACGGTATCCTGGAGATCGACGACCTGCGCACCGTGCGCAAGAAGGACCGCAAGGGCGAAGAGGCCGAAGTGGTCATCAGCCGCAGCACGGAGATGCGCATCGTGGACGCCAACACAGGCATCGTGCTCACCACGAGCAACGTGCCCTACGGCGCCTTCCTCTACGTGAAGGGCGATACCACCATCAAGAAGAACGACCTCATCTGCACCTGGGACCCGTACAACGCGGTGATCATCTCCGAACTGGCCGGTAAGGTCGAGTTCGAGAGCATCGAGGAGAATGCCACCTACCGCGAAGAGATCGACGAACAGACCGGCTTCGCCGAGAAGGTGATCATCGAGAGCCGCGATAAGCGGAAGAACCCGACGATCAAGATCCTGGACGTGAAGGGCAAGGAGGAGCTGAAGACCTACAGCCTGCCCGTGGGTGCACACATCATCGTGAGCGAGGGCCAGAAGATCGAGGCCGGCGATGTGCTGGTGAAGATCCCGCGTACCTCGGGCAAGGGTGGTGACATCACCGGTGGTCTGCCCCGCGTGACCGAACTGTTCGAAGCGCGCAACCCCAGCAACCCTGCGGTGGTGAGCGAGATCGACGGCATCATCTCCTACGGCAAGATCAAGCGTGGCAACCGCGAGATCATCGTGGAGAGTCGGACCGGCGAGCGCAAGATGTACATGGTGCCGCTGAGCAAGCACATCCTGGTGCAGGAGAACGACTTCATCAAGGCCGGTCAGCCCCTGAGCGACGGTTCCATCAGCCCGGGCGACATCCTGGACATCCAGGGCCCCACCCGCGTACAGGAGTACCTCGTGGATGAGGTGCAGGAAGTGTACCGCATGCAGGGTGTGAAGATCAACGACAAGCACTTCGAAGTGATCGTCCGTCAGATGATGCGCAAGGTGGAGATCGAGGATCCCGGAGATACCCGCTTCCTTGAGCGCCAGAGCGTGAACAAGACGGAGTTCATGGAGGAGAACGACATGATCTACGACAAGATGGTGGTGACCGACGCCGGTGACAGCGCCAACTTGAAGGAGGGTCAGATCCTGACCATGCGCAAGCTGCGCGACGAGAACAGCGCCCTGAAGCGCCGCGATGCCAAGCCGGTGGAGGCGCGTCCCGCCAAGCCCGCAACGGCCCGGATCATGCTGCAGGGTATCACCCGCGCTTCGCTGCAGACCGACAGCTTCATCAGCGCCGCCTCGTTCCAGGAGACGACCAAGGTGCTGAACGAAGCCGCCGTCAACGCGAAGGAGGACCACTTGGTGGGTCTGAAGGAGAACGTGATCGTAGGTCACTTGATCCCGGCAGGTACGGGTGCCCGCGAATACCGCGGCGCCATCGTGGCCAACAAGACCGAGTACCAGCGCATGATGGCCGACAAGCTGGCCGAGCAGGAGATCGACGAGTGATCCTGACCGAACAACATTGAAAGCGTGCGAGCGGCAGGTCCATCCGGAACTGCCGCTCGCTGCTTATGAACCACTAACCGAACAGACATGTCCGACCAGAAGGATCAACCCCGCCCCAACCAGCTGAGCATCGAGATCAGCGAAGAGGTGGCCGATGGCATTTACAGCAACCTGGCCATCATCACGCACAGCAATTCGGAGTTCGTCCTGGACTTCGTGCGGGTGATGCCGGGAGTGCCCAAGGCGAAGGTGCGTTCGCGCATCCTGCTGACACCCCAGCATGCCAAGCGCCTGATGCGTGCGCTGATCGACAATGTGCAGAAGTTCGAGCAGGTGCACGGGACCATCCGCGAAACGGAGATGCCCGATGTGCCCATGAATTTCGGCGGTCCCACGGCCCAGGCCTGACCGCTCCACATCACCCCTGCGAAGCCCTGCCATCAGCGGGGCTTTGCACATTGGGAGCCGGGTCAGCGCATCGCACGCAGACGCTCCGCCACCGACGCATCGGCGCAAGCCTCTTCGATCGCCCTGTCCAGATGGCGTGCGTAGCTGTCCGATACGTACCCGTGGCGCCGCATGTGCAGGTCGAGCAGCAGTTCGTCCACGCGGGTCCACCACGCGCCGTTCAGGTGCCTCGACCCTGCCGGCAGTTGTTCCGGATCGCCGTGCGCGGCCTCGTAGGCATCCAGCAGGGTGTGGTCGATCATTCCTGTGCCCGTTCGTTGAAGAGGATGTATCCGAAGTTGAGGCTCCATGCCCAGGGGCTGCGCAGCCCATCGAAGTAACTCACGTTGAACCACACCGGTCCCACGGGGCTCTGGTAGATGAGCGAGCCCGAACCGATGTAGTACCGCTGCGTGAAGGCAAGGGCATTGACCGCTTCATCCGCGCCACCGCGCACAATGGGTTCATAGGGTTGGAACACATAGCCTTCGAGCCGCAGATCGAACTTGTTGCGGGCCACGGCCATGATCGTACGCACGCCGCCTGCCACGTACTTGGTGGTCCGGAATTCCGGGATGAAGTAGGTGCGGCTCTCCGGGGTGGGCTGGAAGGCAGGTGCGCGGATGATGGTGGCCGTGTAGTTCTGGAACATCGGCATGGTGCTGAAGACGCCTTCCAGCAGATATCCCAGCCTGACGGTCCCGCGTGACAGCAGGTACTGGTCGATGCGGCCGCGCATCATCACCCAGGCATGTTCAGCGTTCAGCGGGTCCACCAGGGGGCGCGTGGTGCCAAGGTCGGTGCGCTCCGATCCGTTCACATAGCGGAACGAGAGGCTCAGCTCTTCGCCTGCATTGGCGTGCTGCTTCCTGTTCAACGAGCGCCGCATGAGCTGTACGCCGGCCGTGGCATGCCTGAACCGCGTGATGTCGCTGGTGTCCTGGCCGCTGAATGCATTGCTCTGGTAGTAGCTGTCCTTGGTCTCGGCCGCCCGCACATCCAGGCGCAGCAGTCCCTTGTTACCCAGCCCCATGCCGGCGCTGGTCCCCGCGTAGGTTTCGCGGATCACCACGAAGCTGGGCTTCACCTCGTCGAAGAAGGTGCTGAAGCTGCGGAAGTGGTCCCAGCGGTGCAGGTTGAAGTGCGGTTCCAGATAGATCGGTGTGCGCCAGGGGAGGTCCACGCGCAGCTTGATCTGGCCGGCCGCGTAGAATTTGCCGAAGTAGGAGAGGGCATCCAGATAGGCAGAGGTGCGACCGAACAGATTGTACCGAAGGCCGGCCATGCCCGTGTTGATGGGTCGCGAGGAGAACATGCCTCCGAAGCGGACCTCCAGGTCCTTCTCAGGCTTCACGTGCAGGTCCAGGTCGAAGACCGAGCGTTGCTTGTCGAAGGTGGCCTTCGGGTACAACAGCGCGATGTTCCTGTCCGCATAGAGCCGGAAATAGGCCTTTTTCAGCTCGGGGTACGTAAGGTTGCCCGGACGCCGGCGGAGTACGCGGTCCACGTACTGCGTCTGGCGGCGGTTGAGGCCGTGCACCCGGATGTCGCCGAAGCGTAGTTCAGGTTGACCCGTACGGTACCGTTGCCTGCGCTCCACCACGTCCACCGGGGCATCGTACCGATGCAATTGGGCCTTGATCTCGGGCAGCCTCCGCAGCGCTTCCTGGTAGCCGTCGTTGATGGCGATCGCCGGGTCCGAGAAATCGAAGATGGAGGTGCTCGTGCGCGGCTCGATGATCACCCCGTTCTCGCAGATCACCGAGAAGTTGGTCGGTTCCTGCATCATGGCCCGCAGCTGGCTCAGCAGGTCGTCCTCGCTGGGCGGCGCGGAATTGCTGGACACGTTGCTGCCGATGATGATGTCGGGGAAGAAGTCCGCGTACATCACATCGCTGGGGAAGTTGTTGTAAAGCCCGCCGTCCATCATCAGGTGCCCGTTGATGCGGATGGGCTTGAAGTAGAACGGGTAGCTCATGCTGGCGCGCACCGCTTGTGCCAGATCCCCTGAGCGGAATACGACCGCCTCCTGTGCCGTGATGTCCGAGGCCACGCAGCGGAACGGTACGAAGAGGCTGTCCAGGTCGTAACCGGCGAGTGCCGCGGCCGGCGCAAAGCCGCGCATCTGCTCCAGGTCCAGCAGCACCGGGCTGCGCAGGTTGGTGGGCAGGGATGTCTGCAGGGTGGTATCCAGGTCGAAGCGAACGCTGATCAAGGAGGCGTCGGGTGCGTCCTGCTTGAAGAAGTGCTCGTAGGCGGGCTCCACGCCACCATCGGCCATGATGCGGAACTGCTCGGTGCGGAAAAGGCTGTCGATCTCCGCCGGTGAATAACCCGCCGCATAGAGCCCGCCCACCAGGGCCCCCATGCTGCTGCCAGCGATGTAGTCGATGGGGATGCCATGTTCCTCCAAGGCTTTGAGCACCCCGATGTGGGCCATCCCGGAGGCACCGCCACCGCTGAGCACAAGCCCCACGCGTTGCGCCTGCAGTGCACCGGTGAGCGCACAGCAGAGCAGAAGGGAAAAGAGGCGTAAGAGGGCCATCGGCAAGGCTCCGGGCAAAAGTAGGGCCGCACCGGCGGGCACCTGAACCGTTCACCACTTGAACAGACCGGCCACGTAGGCGGGGGTGTGCAGCAGCCTGCTGCCGTACCAACTGAAGAGCTCGCCGTCCACCAGCTTCACCGGTGTGCCGGGGCAGATCATGTTCAGCTCCCGGATGTGCTGCTCCTTGAAGGGGTAGGGCTCGCTGGAGAGCAGGATGAGGTCGGGGTCGGCCGCTGCCAGTTGTGGTGCGGTGATCGTGGGGTAGCGTGCATCGCCCTCGTCGAACACGTTGTGCAGCCCGCAACGGAGGAGCATGTCGTGGATGAAGGTACCAACGCCCGCAGCCATGTAGGGTTCGCGCCAGATGAGGTAGGCCACGCTGTAGGGCGGGTCCAGCGGAACAAGTTGTGCGAAGCCGGCAGCAATGCGGTTCACGAGGTCCTCAGCGCGGGTAGTGCTATCAGTGAGCTGCCCCACGCGGCGGATCATGTCCAGCGCGCCATCGAGGTCGCGGATGTCGCTCATCCACACGGGAAACTCCAGCGCCAGCGCCTCGATGTCCGTTTGGCTGTTCTCCTCCTTGTTCCCGATGATCAGGTCGGGTTTCAGCGCACGCACCTTGTCCAGGTCCACCTGCTTGGTGCCGCCCACGCGCGCTTTGCTGCGGAACCAGGCCTCTGGGTGGATGCAGAACTTGGTGATGCCCACTACGTGGTCGCCCAGTCCCAGGTCGTAAAGCAGTTCGGTCTGCGAGGGGACGAGGGAGATGATGCGTTGGGGGTGGGCGGGCACCTGGATGGTGCGGTGCATCTGGTCGGTGACGGAGCGGAAGTTCATCACCAGTTTTTTGGGTTTTCAGCGATGTACCGCGCAATGCTCCAGAATTCTCCGGTGTGTTCACGGATCACGCGTTCGTGGTAATTGGGTTGCCATAGAGATCGGCCCGGTGTGCCGTTAAAACGGTTCACGCGTCGCGTCGTTTCCGATTTGAATGCCCCGATGATCGCGCCCAATGAACCACGCGCCGGGCCGTTGGTTCGTTTACGTGATCTATCCCCGGCATCCGTAGTCGCGACCCAATGGGTCGCCGCTACGGTGCTGGGGATGGAAGTGCCGTTCAATACAATGATCGCATGCAGATGGTCCGGCATGATCTGCATTTCGTGCAGATGCGCATGCGGGAAATGGTCTGGGATGGCGCGCCAGCATTCATCCACGATGCGTCCTGCATCGGTCAGTTCCATCCGGGCATCGGTGCCTGACCCAACGATACGTCCGAACACCTGTTTGCGCCAATAGGTGCACATGGTCACGAAATAGGCGCCTTGCAGGTAATCGTGTTGGGGCAGGCGGACGTGTTTGCGGTAACGAAGGGACATGGCGGGTGGCAAGGGGCGCCCCGATGGGTCGCGATGTTGACGAAATACAGGCGACCCGGTGGGTCGCGACTACCGCAATTTCCCGATGATGTCCTGTTTCGTCAGGATGCCATATCCGTTCAGTTGTTCCACCAACACCGCCGGACTGCCATTGCCCAGCCGCTTGGCCACTTCATCCAACGTGGCATCCAACGGCAACACCGGTAACGCAGGGCCCATCACCACGCGTGCGGCCTGGGTGCGGACCTCGGCATCCTCCAGGATGGCATCGAACAAGCGTGCGTCGGTGATGGTGCCCACTGGCTTTCCAGCCTCGAACACGGGCAGCTGGTCGATGTTGTGGGCGCGCATCTTGTCGATGGCCATCAACACCGGCTCATCGGCCTCCACGCTCAGCAGTTGCAGGTCCTTGCCCTTCAGCAGGTCGCCGGCCGTGGGCTTCTCCTCCACCAGGAAGCCGCGCTCGCGCATCCAGTCGTCGTTGAACATCTTGCCCAGGTAGCGCGTGCCGTGGTCGTGGAAGATCACCACCACCACGTCCGTGGGCTTCAGCAGGTGCTTCATCTGCATCAGGCCTGCCATGGCCGCACCGGCGCTGTTGCCCACGAAGATCCCCTCATCCTTCACGATCTTCCGCGTATAGATGGCGGCATCGCGGTCGGTGACCTTCTCGAAGTGGTCGATCAGGTCCATGTCCACGTTGGCCGGCACGAAATCCTCGCCGATGCCTTCGGTGATGTACGGGTAGATCTCGTTCTTGTCGAAGATGCCGGTCTCCTTCAGCTTCTTGAAGACGGAACCGTAAGTGTCGATGCCCCAGAGCTTGATGTTGGGGTTCTTCTCCTTGAGGTAGCGACCCGTGCCGCAGAGGGTGCCGCCAGTACCCACGCCCACCACCAAATGGGTGATCTTGCCATCGGTCTGGTCCCATATCTCGGGGCCGGTGCTCTCGTAGTGCGCCTGGCGATTGCTGAGGTTGTCGTATTGGTTGGCCTTCCAGCTGTTGGGCGTTTCGGTCACCAGGCGGCTGCTCACGCTGTAGTAGCTCCGCGGATCCTCGGGGTCCACGTTGGTGGGGCATACGATCACTTCGGCCCCGAAGGCGCGCAGGGCATCCACCTTCTCCTTGCTCTGCTTGTCGGTGGTGGTGAAGATGCACTTGTAGCCCTTGATGATGGCGGCGATGGCCAGGCCCATGCCGGTGTTGCCGCTGGTGCCTTCGATGATGGTGTAGCCGGGTTTCAGCAGGCCGGCCTTCTCTGCATCCTCGATCATCTTCAAGGCCATGCGGTCCTTGATGCTGTTGCCCGGGTTGAAGGTCTCCACTTTGGCCAGCACGGTGCACGGCAGGTCCTTGACGATGCGGTTGAGCTTCACCATGGGCGTATTGCCGATGGTGCTGAGGATGTTGGCGTGGATCTTCATGGATGGCAAAGGTATCGGCCCAGGTGCGCGGGTCGACGACCCGCGTACCTAGGCAAACCTTATCGCTTTCGCCGGCGCAATGCGCGTGACCAGCATGCTCGGGACCACCAGCGCCGCCACACATACCAGGAGGGTGCCGATGTTCAACAGCACCAAGGGCCACCACTGCAGATCGATGGCGACCACGTCCACGTAGTAGGTCTCCACCGGCAGCCTCACCACCTGGAAGTGGCGCTGCACCCAGGCCAGTGCGATGCCAAGCACATCACCGAGCACGATGCCCACGCCGAGGATGTACGCCGCATCGATGAGGAAGATGCGGCGGATGGCGCCATTGCTGGTGCCCAGCGCCTTCAAGACCCCGATCATGTTGGTGCGCTCCAGGATGATGATGAGCAGGGCCGAGGTCATGTTGATGATGGCCAC